>JAAXQN010000202.1 GCA_012974305.1 Candidatus Methylomirabilis sp.
TTTTTCACGTATGAGTTGTATCTACAACTTAGCAAACCTCCGATGAACAAAGGAGAAGATGATGAAACCACGAATTCTCGTTACGTCGGCGGCTGGCCGAACAGGTTCTGTCGCCGTATTGGAGCTTCTGGGGAAGGGATTCCCTGTCCGCGCCTTCGTGCGGCGAAATGACGCTCGCTCGGAGACGTTGCGCAAAGCAGGCGCTGAGATATTTGTTGGTGACCTGTTCGACCTGAGTGATCTGCAAAGCGCGCTCGTCGACGTCCAGCGTGCCTACCATTGTCCGCCAGTTGCCCCCAACCTCCTCCATGGAATGATGCTTTTCGCACTCGCCGCGGAAGAAGCAAAACTGGAAGTCGTGGCCCTGATGAGTGGGTGGAATCCACATCCGGCCCACCCAACCATCCAGACCCGCGAGCACTGGATCGCAAACAACATCTACCGATGGATGCCGACAGTCGATGTCATCTACGTCAACCCTGGTCTCTTCGCGTTTACATATTTGCTTGGTCTACCCGTGATCGTGCACTTTGGCATGCTCGTTGGGCCATGGGGTGATGGGCTCAACGCTCCGCCCTCCAGCGAAGACATTGGCAGTGTGGCGGCAGGAGTGCTCGCTGAGCCCTCTCCTCACATTGGCAAGTGTTACCGTCCGACGGGACCCAAGCTCATTTCGCCGCACGACGTGGCGGCCGTTCTCACCGATGTGGTCGGTCGCAAGGTCAAGTACCAGGACGTGTCCATCAAGATGTTTCTCAAGGCAGCGACGGCGCAGGGAGTCTCGGCCTTCGAGATCGCCCATCTTCGTTTCTACTTCGAGGAGCTTCGTGGTGGTACGTATGCGGTCGGAGCGCCGACCGATCACGTTCAAGAGATCTGCGGCAGGCCACCGGAGTCTTTCGAGACGGCTGCTCGACGATACATCGCCCAGCCTGATCTGATCGCACCTGGCCTGGGCGCAGGCACGAAGCTCGAGGCTCTTGCATTCATGGTCAAGATGATGCTGACCCGCGCGCCGGATCTGGATCGCTGGGAGCGGGAGCGCGGTCATCCGATGTTGCGGGAGCCTGTGCTTGCCCACGACAGTCGTGACTGGCGCGAAGCGGCAGAGCAGAAGAAGCTTCTCCTTCTGCCGACTTCCCGTGTTCAAGGGGAAGCGTAAATGCCCGACACTGACGTAGTCGCGGACCACTACACTCACGGTCGCCTGGTAGATGCCATTCGGGCTGGAGTCGAAAGTCTGGGCAAATCGCCAGATACGGTTAGCGTTGAGGACCTCGGACCTGTCGATGAGCGGAAAGCGCCCGCTAAATGCCGCACTTTGAAAGTAGGTAGCAAATCAGTCAGACAATCAACAGATTATCATCACACAATGCAAGGAGATAGAAATGACTTCCGACTCATTCACCGCGCTTCTGGATCGCAACCAGAGCTTTGCTGAGCAGTTCGATGCGGGTGACCTGGCGATTCGACCTCGCATGTCGACGATCATCCTGACCTGTCTCGACGCCCGAGTCGATCCGGCACACCTCTTCGGGCTCGGGCTGGGAGACGCCCTCGTGATCCGCAACGCCGGAGGCTGGATCACCCCGGCGGTGCTACGAGATCTCGCCATCCTCGGTGTTCTCGCTGCAAATATGCCCGGACCGAGCGCGATGCAGCTCGAACTCGTGGTGGTCCACCACACCGACTGCGGGATGGCGCGCCTCGCTAACCCGGCCATCCAGCAGCAGGCGGCGGACCGGCTCGGCCTCAGTGTCGACGAAGTAGCGGCAATGGCGATCACCGATCCCGCCAAGTCGGTGCAAGACGACATCGAGCGACTCCGCCAGACGCCCGGAACACCAGACCAACTGGTCGTTTCCGGCTTCGTCTACGACGTAAAAAACGGCACTATCAACCAGGTCGTGCCACCGGCCCCACTCCGCGCCACCACCTGATCGGGGTTCCGCGAGAGAAGGGAAGATGATGCTGGACATCGCCGCGCTAGACGCGCTCGACCTGCGGGTCATCGTCGACACCGAGACTGATGGGCTCTCCAGTGAGGTGATGGGGTCGAGTCTGCTCTTGACTCATCTTTGGAGGAGCTGTCGTCTCACTGTGGACCTCCCGAGCGATCCCGCCTCGCTCTTCCAGCCCCTCCTTTCTTCTCCCGATCACACACCTGATCGCTGATAATTCCAACGGCGACCTTGACAAGTTCTTGAGAACCGGGAAGAATCGGCGCGTCCATTGGAAGTCCGAGGACCAGAATATGCTGATCAGCATCCTCAATAGTTATATGGCCAGAGGACATATTCGTAATCACCGCAGCTTGTTACAGTGTAAAGCGGGACGTACGATGCTTTCGCTGAGTAATCGCGTAAAAGGAGGAGCGGCACAATGGCAAAGTCTTTTATGCAAATGGCCAAAGAGGCAATGGCACAGGTTGAAGGAATCAGTGCTGAGGAAGTTCAGCAACGGTTGAAGCAAGACCCGAATGCCTTGCTCGTGGATCTCCGCGACGCTGCCGAGATTCCATCCACCGGCCTAGCCACCGGCGGGTTGAACATCTCGCTCGGCATGCTGCCGGTCAGGGCGGACCTGGAGCTACCCGAAGAGAAGCGCGATGCCAGACTTCAAGATCGCTCGCGCCAGATTATCACCACCTGCCAGGTAGGTCCGAATGGCGCCATAGGAGCAAAACTTCTTAAGGACATGGGCTTTACGAGCGTCTGCTACCTGGAAGGAGGTATGGAAGCCTGGAAAGCCGCTGGCCTTCCGACCGAGTAGCCCTGACTGTCAGAATTTAGTCTTACTGGTCTAACGGCCATATAACAAGCGCATCGAGCCGGCGCGTTTATCTTTGGGCGTTTCCCTTGGCTGCGTGCCCGCGCGGCTCATGCGCGGCGTTATGCGGCTGCGGTAAGCGTTGAGCCAACCGCACGGGGGCGCTAGCAAGTTCTAGCAGAGTCACTGCAAGTGTGGAGGTCGGAGCATGAGCCGCTTGGGTAGAAACCTACCTCAACTCGGAAGCCAGTTCTTCTTGACGGACGGAGGCATCGAGACGTTCCTCATCTTTCACCGGGGAGCCGAGCTGCCTTATTTTGCTACATACGCTCTTCTCGAAGACGATGCGGGAACAAGGGAGCTTCGGAACTATTTGGACGATTACCTGAAGATCGCCTCCGACTTCGGTACGGGGTTCATTCTGGAGAGTGCGACGTGGCGGGCCAACCCTGAATGGGCCAAGGTGATCGGCACCTCCCCGGAAGACCTCGAAGCCCTCAACCGCAAGGCAATCGATCTTCTCGTCGGGATCCGCGAACAGTACAAGACGGACGTAGCGCCGATCGTGATCAGTGGCAATATCGGTCCGCGCTCGGATGCGTACCGGCCTACCGAAATCATGACCGAGCAAGAGGCAGAGCAATACCACGCGAACCAGATCGCGACTTTCCGCAGCACGGACGCCGACATGGTTTCAGGCTTCACCATCACCAACATCCCTGAGGCGATCGGCATCACTCGGGCGGCTCTCGCAGCGGAGCTACCCGTGGTGATCTCCTTTACCGTGGAGACTGACGGGAGGCTTCCAACGGGCCCGACTCTTGCCGAAGCGATTGACCGCGTAGATGACGCAACCGACGAGGGTCCCGCCTATTTCATGGTCAACTGCGCCCATCCCACGCATATCGAGCCTGCACTGAAGCGCGAGGGGAGCTGGACAAAGCGCATTCGCGGCCTTCGCGCCAACTCGTCGTCGAAGAGTCACGCGGAGTTGGACGAGTCTACGGAGCTGGACGAAGGCAACCCACGGCAACTTGGTATCGAGTACCGCGCCATTTTGGACCGGTATCCACACATCAACGTCCTGGGGGGCTGCTGCGGCACGGACCACCGCCACATACGAGAGATCGCGCATGCATGTATCCGGCGGTAGTTCGAGCCATGTCAGATATGATGCCAATGTATGGACTAATCATTTGCCTGATTGTTGTAGTTTTGATCATCATTCCGTTTTGGTTCATCTTTTCGAAGGCAGGGTATCCTAAGTGATTGAGTCTCCTTATGGTGGTACCGATCGTCAACGTCGTCATGTTGTATTTCCTCGCTTTTTCATCTTGGCCGAGTCAACGTTAAATCCAGCGAGAGGCGCGGGAGGCTAGAAGGGGGTTGTGGAGGTGAATGAACTTGCCCCCGCACGATCACGAAAGAGGAAGGGATATCTCTATCTGGCAATGGCCGCCCTCACCTGCCCCTGCAACGGGCTGATCTTCCTGGCCATCTTTGGCGGGACGGCCCTGGGCGCTTTCTTGACTGAAAACCTCTCGCTCTTCCTGCTGGGGCTAACGGGGATCTTTCTCCTCACTTTCCTTAGAGGTCTCAGGCTGATTGACGCAGGAGGGGCGAAAAAGAAGCCTTAGTCCTCATGTTGTGAGAGGGGAGAATCGGCCCCGAAATTGAGGAGGTAAACCATGGCCGAGAAACTCGATTCACGCCAAGTCGTCACCGTCGAGGAACTGCTCCGGGCGATGATGTTCGAGCAGTATGTCGTCGTGCGACGGAAGGAGATATGAAGATGAAAGTGCGGTGTAAAAGGGAACTTTGGATTGCCTTAGCTGTAGTAGCATTTGCGATGACTCTCTGGTGGCCGGTCAGCACCGAAAGCCAGGATGGTGATGTACCGGATTTCATCTTGACAGGGCTGGATGCCTACAGCATCGGGGGTGAGGAAGCCATGATGAGGGCATGGCTTAAAGACAGCCCGATTAGAGGAAACATTAGAGGAGTCAAGGAAGTGGACGATCAAAGAATCATAATCAGGCACGCCGAAGACATTTACGGTACGTACGAGTCATATCAGATAATCCACGTAACCAATCTGACGTCGAGCACCAGAATCATCTTTCTAGCGATTGAGTATATGTCCGGTCCATTGTTCGGCCGAATGGTAGCATACAAAAGAAAGACTGGTTGGGTTGTTACAGAAATCAAGTTTAGTATCATCAGCAAGAATGTTCTTCGGCCAATTGTATGGACTGAACCTTTCTCCTAAAACCCAGCTAACCTTTGCCCAACTAACGAGGCACTACAGGCGGGTATTGGTGCGGAAGGGCCTCCTGTCCAACGAGGAGGTCTTGGAGGAGATTAAGAAAGTTTATTCTTTATTCTTCCGATACGGTCGTCGTTTTTGAACAGGACAGTCCATGCCGCGAACATGACGACGAGGCCTAGCAATATTCCCAATAGAGTTGCTATCCAAACATTTAAACCGAATAGGTCCCTCAGGATAATGAACCCAGTAGCGATAATAAGGATTTGCACTAGGGTAAACAAAGCATCCACCAGCGAGAATCCGGCTGTGCTGTTGGCCAAGTTTTTTGGCTTCATCGATCCGTCACCTAACTAGAATTAGATTGCCTACTGACTATTGTAGGCAGTGCAATTCTTGTGCCTTCCCCTTTGGTGGTTACCAACGAGGAATTGCTGGAGGAGATTAAGACGGTACGAAGGGAGATGGAGGAGAAGCGGGGGCGGTGGAGATGAGTCTATATGTGTTCCTTCGCAGAGTTCTGGTTTCCTTTTTTTTGCCGTTCCTCCTGCTGACTGTATCGCTTGCTTTGGCCGCTTGTACCTCAGAGCCATCATTAATCCGGGCGGCAAAGGAGGGCGACACCGAGACGGTGAAAACCTTGCTGGCTGCCGGGGCGGACGTGCATGCGAAAGACAGAGATGGCCAGACAGCCTTGATGCAAGCGGCATTCAAGGGCCACACCGACATCGTCCAAACCTTGCTGGCTGCCGGCACACCAGTGGGAGAGGGGTTCATTCCGTTGAGGCTTTGATGGCCGGACGCTTTGCCAAGATCTTCTGGCTAAGCTGGTGGATCGCCATGGCGTACAGGGGGCTCCGGTTGTACCGGGTAATCACATAGAAGTTGTACAGGCCGATCCAGTATTCGCGCCCCGTCACAGTCTCGAGGGCGATCAGCGTTGCCAAATCGCTGCCCCGGAGATTGTCCTGCGGGGTGACCCCGTATCGTTCCATGCGCCGCAGGCTGATGCGGGGCTTCAGATCCTGGCTCAGGAACAACTTGTACCTTTCTCCCCTGGTGTGCGCGCGACTCGCTACGGCCTGCTTACGTCTCCAGCCGTGCGCCTGCAGGTAGTTTGCGACGCTGCCGATGACGTCTGCGATGTTGTGCAAAATGTCACGCCGACCGTCGCCGTCGAAATCGACCGCAAAGTGCCGGTAGCTGCTCGCGATGAACTGGCCAGGGCCCATGGCGCCCGCGTATGAGCCTTTGATCAAAAGCGGGTTGAAGCCCTCCTCGCGTGTCAGCAGCAGGTACTCCTCGAGTTCCCGTCGGAAGAAGCGACTGCGCGGCGGATACGCGAAGGCCAGCGTGGTCAGCGATTCGAGCACGGGGTGGACTCCCGTGGTTCTACCATAGCGTGTCTCGACGCCGAGAATTGCGGCGATGATCTCTGGCGGTACCCCGTACACCCTCTCGGCACGCGTCAGAGTCTCCTTGTGGCTACCCCAGAATCGCACTCCGCCTCGAATGCGGCGTTCGTTCACGAAAAGGGGCCGGTATTCGTACCAGGGTTTGGCCTCTGCCGGGCTGGAGATTGCCGCGATCACACGGGGCCGGGGCTCGATCTGGCCGAAAAGATGCGCCAGTGCTTCCCGGTCGAAGTCGTGCTTGTCCTCCATCTCCTCTATGAACGCCCACAGGGCCTCCCGGTTGATATCGGGCTCCGCACGGGCGGGCGACGTGGCACAGGCCGTAGCACAGAGGAGCAAGGCACCAATCGCACAGAGCGCAATCCGCATGTCAATTCCTCACTCGTCGCACCTGATAAGGTTTCTGAGCTACCTTTCGATCACGTACAACAGTATAGCAAGCGGAGGCAAAACAGAAAAAAGAAGTAATCCGAAGCGACGAGAAGTCGGACGTGCATGCGAAAGACAGAGATGGCCAGACAGCCTTGATGCAAGCGGCATGGCATGGCCACACCGCCATCGTCCAAATACTTAAAGAGGCCGGAGCGCGGGAATAGCCGACTGATCGACTGCCATGTGCTGCCCCCGCGACGGGCTGCTTGATAATGGCTTCCACGACATGACCGGGAAGGTCATCTGGAGCGCACCTTAAGTTCTTGTTATCACCGCTTCTACGCACAAGTCCGGTAGATGCTTGTCTCGTAGCTACTTACTGCTTTTTATGTCTGGGGCGCTAAGTGCTCGTACCCGCTCGCTCTACCTAACTCCGCATAGCCGCTGTATCTACGCGCTGTTACCCGGTGGTAAGCCATACCCGCCAACAGGCCGCTTAATGCTGCGCTTTTTAGCCTGCTCCCGCCGCAATAAAAGTTACTTTCCCGCCAGTGCGACTACTACTTCCTTTTAGGCCATCTTGTGACGGCGCGGAAGGTAACGTCCCGTCCGACTGGGTTCCGTCGTCCTTGGCCGGGGGGGTGCTTTGCTCCAGGGTTCAGCGCAATTACACGAGCAGGCACGAGAGGAGAGGTGAAGTTTCCTATCCCTCATAGCAATCTCACTGTGAGTGAACCTGAGCGAGAAGAGAGACACTGGGTGGGCATCCTGAGAGGATAGGCGGGCCGTCCGCGGCCCGTTCTATTGCAGCGGAGTAGTCACTATTTGGACACCGAGCTTATTAGGAGGCGAGGGAAGAGGAGATAAACGTTTGTAAAGGGTGGTGACCCCAGCGGGATTCGAACCCGCGTTGCCGCCTTGAAAGAGCGGTGTCCTAGGCCAGGCTAGACGATGGGGTCCATGTCGGCTGTCATAAAGTTCGATCACAGATAGCACATCTGTCTTGGAATCGCAAGTCGGAAGGGCTCCGGGGATGGGCATGCATAGGCGTATTCAGCATCACTGTTGTCTGTGGAAAAAGGACGTTGACAGAGCGGAACGAAACACGAGAAGATAATTGGGGTTGTTTCCTGTGGATTCTTTGAGGACGTAGAGGGAACGGAGATGAGGGTAGGTTTCTTGAGAGGGCACGTGGTGGTTTTTTCTGTGATCGTTGGGCTGGTCGCGGGGATGCCCGCCCGTACTCTCGCCCAAGTCGAACCCCAGGAACAGTCTCAAGGGTCCGCGGAGCAGAAACAGGCCAAGGGCACCCCGTCAGGAGAATCTGGGGTCGAGGGTGCAGCCCTAAAGGCGACCAGCGTGCTCGTGAGTGCTGGCCAAGTTCCGCTCCGTGCGGCGACCTGTGGGGCTACTTTCGTGGTGGCGGGACTTGCCTATCTCCTCACCGTATTTGATAAAGAGGCGCGTCAGGGCCCGGCCGGCGCCATCAAGCGGGTCTGTGAAGGCCCGTACATTACTACGCCTGAAGACCTGAGGGGGGACTGAGCTCCTCCCCATGGCGCAAGTATGGATTTTCCGGTGAATTGCCCTTCTTGTGGATGGAGCGGGCAGATCGATGAGGCAAGGCCCGGCCCTTCGGTTGCCCTGTGTCCGGCCTGCGGCAAACCACTCTTTCCCGAAGAATAGGATCTGAGCGCAGAACGGTGTCTGTACCGCCCGGATCTGTAAACAAGCAGCGATCCCGGGTGGGGTTGCCGGAACAGAGGGGTGTGGGTTACCCGACCTGCCGTCGCCTGAGAGGCCGGAGTTTGAAGGTGTTGAGAGAGGCAGAGCAAATGCTGTTGGCGCACCGGTACACGCGGAAAAGGAACCAGTGGGTCTGCCCGCTCGGAATGAGGTAGCACCCGCAGTGGGGACAGAGACGGTGGTCGGCATAATGCTCTTCAACGTACCGGCGGATCTCGTGGAGACTAGACATGACCTCGCCGCTCGGGCTGAGAAAGAGGTACTCGGTAATCATGGAACTTCCTTGGTTGCGGTCCCACGCGGCCCAGGCTTCCGCGGCAGGAACTTTCGAGAGGCTAATCTTGAAGTTCCCGACGGGCCCTCCGGCTGGCCAGCCAAATGACACCCAAGATCACCCCAAACCAGAGGACCTCGAAAACAACTAGTTCCATTCCGCTCCTCCTGTGGTCTGGAGTTCTTCGGGGAGGCCAGTATACTTGTTCTCGGACCTGTGTCAATGGCTTATCGGCTGAGAGTTCTTTCAGATCGCGTCGGGCTGTTCGCAGATCTAGGCAGTTAAGAAGTCCGCTGAGCGGAGGAGGGATTGGCCGATATCCCGATCCTTGCTATGATAAATGGGTGAGACGAGCTGTTACAGGAGTTCTACTAGTGGCCCTCCTGGTTATGGCTGCGGCCTGTGCTGTGACGCGGGCCGAAGTCCAAGAGTGGCAAGGGAGGATTGTTGAGATTGATCGGGAGCGGGAATATTTCGTGGTACGTTCCCGAGAACGATTGATCGACCACGTGTTTCGGATCACCCCCAACACTGAAATCACCTCGAAGGCCTTGTCGCCACTCCCCCTCGAAACCGGCCAATGGGTCACCGTGGAATACCACAAGGACGGAACGCAGCCCGGGCCACCCACTGCCCTCCGGATTGTTGTGGTTCAGTAGGACATTCGGCAATCTGTGGATCGGGCCTCCTACTGGGTATTTACATCTTATATAGTTCGAGATATCCACACTGCGGACAGCTAAAGGGGCTGACCGTCAGAACCCTGCTCAGATCTGTTTCGAACGTTCCATCCAATAGCCGCTTGCCGGCTACCAGGGCGAAGACGTAGACCTCGTCCGTCTCCTTCCCGTATTCGATCCAGGAAGATCCTCCACACTTGGGACATGGCTGTTTCGGTCCTTCCATTTCCACCCCTTCTTTTTTTTAGCGTCTCAAGAACGAGGGCTCAGTTGAATCATAGCTGTCGCCATTCCGTCTCCTCGTCTCGATTTCCCTTGGTCCAGTGGACGCGCGAAAGCCCCTGTAGGTTAGCCTTAGTCGTAATGAGATTCCAGCGAAATTTCTTCCGAAGAGGATCTAGAGCAAGGCAAGAAGTGAGAGAGAGGGAGATCGACGGGCTCCGCAGCCTGTCCTTCCTACAAGGTCTGGATCTTCTGGAGCCACTCCTTGGAGGGGATAACGCAGAGAAAGCCTAAGGGCTCGTCGCTGATACTTTCGAACTGGTGCTGTTCATGCTGGGGAATATAAATGACATCACCGGGCCCGATCTCGTGGATCTCCCATCCCAGAAGGACCCGTGCCCGGCCTTTCATGATCATGATCCCCTGATCATGGAGGTGATGTTCGAACGAGGATTGACCACCGGGCGGGATCTCGAAGTAGCGCATGGCAAAATTCTGTGCCCCATCCGTCGGCCCGATGATGACGTGGCGGCAACTCCCCTCGCTAGCTCCGCCCCCTTGATAGGGTTCTATCTCGATACCTTCCCATTCGAAGTTACCGTCCTTGCCAATTTGCTTGTGTACTGTGCCCATGGTAGTTTCCTCGTCACATAAAGTTGGGGACGGCTCCGCCGTGCAGGTTCGAAATCCGCTCGGCCATTCCCCGTTGAAAGCCCACCTGGACTAGGCGCTTTACGCGGGTGGCATGCATCTCCCTGTACAATTCCCTGACCCGCTCGCGTCCTTCGGCCACCTGCTCGGGAGCCGAGCCGCCACCTGCGAGGACTGCCAAAGCATGCTGAACGAAGGGGCTGGCCCCGGCGGCCTGCCGGAGAAAGGCGGCCCTTGCCTCAGCCGCCTGGTAGAGCTGCAGTACTAGGGCCGGATCGTGTTTGAGGTGATAGGTAAGGTGGGATACGCCGTATCCCACATGCCGGCCCTCATCCTGCCGGGCCAACTTGAAGATCTGGGCGGTGACCGGATCCGGGGCCACTTCTTCGAGGAACATCAGGAGTTCCATAAAAGTTCCCTCCCCGAGGATGTGGAGAAGGAAGGAGGCGCTGGTGAAGTCCTCTTGGTTGAGGAGGCTCTTCAGGGACCACTCGGTCGCGGCCGAGACGTACTGGAGGCCCCCACCATTGGCCAACGCGCGCTTGGTGAAGACCTCCACGTGACGTGCCTCGTCGTCCACCTGACTCGCTAGGAAAAGGATGACCTCAGTGAAGCGGGGGTCCACCCGGGTCAGCAGCTTTGCGGGGAGGTACAGAGCCAGGTATTCGTTCTGGATCATGAAGGTGCAGATCTGACAGGTTGCCCGCTCCAGATCCTCCGGCAAGGGTTTGAGGTCCTGCCACGGAATGTCGGTGGTCGCATCCCACTTTCCCGCCTTGGCCTGCTCCACCAGGTCAGCGATGTTTTCGGCCCAGACCACCGCTTTCTTGTTTACCGGAAAATCAAAATGCGGAGTGTGAGGGTCCACCACCGAGCCTCGTTGGGCGAGTCCCCAATGAGGTGGGGCATCTTCTGGCACCTCGCCCGCTTGACCCACAAAGCAGTCCCGCAGGTCAATCCCCCCGCCATCTCGGGGCGGAACGCGAATGCCCCAATCAGGTTCACCCCAGTTCGTTGTGTCCGGTATTTTGATCTCCGTCATTGGTCATCCCCCTTCTTGAATCGAAGATTTCGGTCTGCATTGGTGTAATAAGCCTGTAGTCTAACAAGACCCTGGCCTGGTGAGAAGCCCTAAAGATACTCCTCCTCTCGCTGGGGAGGAAAGTCCATTTTTCCGGGCGGAGAAAGAATCTGTGGTCCCTCAAGAGTGGCCCGGGCCTCATCGAGGAGTTTCTGAACATGCTCAGTGACAGTCTGTTTTTCTGTAGAGACGAGGTCAAAGTATCTACGGTGAGGATAGAGTTCCCTGGCAACGCCGAGCATGAGATGGCCCAGAGTGGCGGCGATGAGGGTCCGATACAGAGGATCCTGACCTTCTGGCTTCATCGTTGCCTCCCTTCCCTTTGACGATGACAATCAGGATTGTCCCTCCGCGTTTGAAACCGGTGCGACGATTGAGCTAGGGTTCGATTGTTCTATCGGATTCGATGGGTGGCGGCAAGCCGGTCCCCTTGGGCGTGCAGACAGCCGATGGGTAATTGTCCCGCTGATCGCTGACTGTCAACAGCTAGATCTCGTCTGTGTTGGGGATTGCCAGGGAAGAAAGAGGGGATTCCCGACTGATCGTCAGGGAATCCCCCAAAAGGAAGAGGTTCCGTGGTCTATTGAATGGATGACAACGACGAACACCTGGCTCCATTAATGGAGCCCAAGCCGATTTCAGCCTCGTGTAGGAGAGGAGACGCTGCCGACTAGCTGCCCATCGGCATTCTGATCATGAGCCTCGCGTACCCCCTGCCGTCGATCTTCCTCGATCGCAGCAACGATAGCTTTCTCCGCACAGCTCATACAAATCATTCCGCCATGCTCACACGTCTCGAAGGCCTGAATTGCCCACTCTTTCGAAGTCATCCCTTCACCCCCTACGCAGGGCCGATCTTTGCCCTGCACTCGCTCTACACATCCCGAAGATACGAGTGTAGATACAGTGCAAAATGCGGACCACCTCCCCCTTATAGTAACTAGCTGAATCTACGCACGCGACTGAACTGGCCTGTATTCGCACGGTGGCAAAAAGACCACTCAGTTATGGTCTACCTGGCGCACTTTCTCTTAGAGGAGTTGGCCGGAGGGATGAGAGGGCTTGGTGAGGGTCCTAGAGGACGTTGGGCTACCAATGAGGTTGGTGACCCGTGCAGGATTCGAACCTGCGGCCCCCTGCTTAAAAGGCAGGTGCTCTGCCAGCTGAGCTAACGGGTCACAGGCTCATTATAGCAATGGGGGCACGACACTCAAGGACGAATAGCATCCGCCGTCGCCTTGCGGCCTTCAGTAGAAGATTTCCGACCCGGGCCTCCCCCTTCAACTCGGGCTCCCCGGGACCGGAAGCGGTTCATTGGGAGGGCCACGGAGCGTGCAGGCGACAGATCACGATTCGCTTTTGTATAGAGCGAGCATCCTCCTGATGTTTTCTGTGTTCATGAACAGAGCAATAAGAACCAAAATCGAAAGGGGCTGATTCACCAAACCTCCAAGAAAGATGAGAAAGATTCTGGCATCACGGCCCATTCGAAAATAATGCTCTCCCCGACCAAGTTTTCTTTGCATGAATTGGTCATACTTGTCAGCGGTATAGCTGTTCATGAATGTCCCGAGAATTGCCAGAAAGCCGATAACGATAATCAGAAAATCCTTATTCGGAGAGTAGACATGATACGTCAAGCCGAGGAGGAGAAATCCATCAGCATAGCGATCGAGGACGGCATCAAACCACCCACCAAATTCCGTCATTCGGGATTTTAGTCTCGCAATCTCCCCATCACAACCATCAATGACCGAGGCAAGTTGTGCCAGTGTGGCGCCAATGAGGAGCGGAATATATCCTGCGAAAAAGAAGAAAACCGCGCCAAGCATCGAGAGGACAAATGAAAAGAAGGAGACACCGTTGGGGGTAATCGTGGTTTTTAAGAGATGTTTAGTGATTCTGGTCGAGAGGGGCCTGTTGAGGTATCGTGAGATCACGCCGTCAGAAGGCTTTTCCAACGTGGCTAAGAGTTGACCTTCGGCCTTCCTGAGCGACATGTCATCATCCACATCAATCCAGAACGCATCCTGAATGTCAGCCGCTTTGGCCTTCCCTTTTTGAGCCAGTACCCGAATTCCCCCGGACAGTGAGCCAACACCACGATGCACGCTTTCCTCAATGGCAGGAAATATGGCGGGTGAACACAGAAAAACCCCGGTATCGTACGCGTTATACTTCTTGATGTCCTTGCCGATGTCCAGGATGAGGCCGTCCTCAACCAGCACCTTCGTTACATCATGGGGATCCACAAACTTGTTTCCATGGATGTTGTAATCAACGGCCAGGATGACCTCATCTTCGCCGATGGATCGATTCTTAAGGGACAGTAAGATTGATTCATCGAGGATGTGGTCCGCCATTATGAGGATAAAATTGTCATTCAGGACCGTCTTTGCCTTGAGAACGGAGAAACCGTTTTCCTTCTCCCAGTCTTCGTTTATTAGATGGCTGATTCTTACGTTTCGGGAAGAAGCCATGCGGTCCAAGGCGTGACGGACTCTTTCGCCATTGTACCCGCTGACCACAAAGAAGTCATTCAGCCGGGCACTGTTTGCGGTGAGAATGACCCGTTCGACTAGGGGCAATCCCAACAGTCGAATAAGCGGCTTGGGGTCCGTTTGCGAGAAAAACCGTCTCCCCCGTCCTGCAGCGATGATGAGGCAGTTCATATCGGGTCTCGATCCTCTGAAGAATTGTTCGGTTAATTGATGTGTTTCACCGCAGGGACGCTTCTGGAGTGCTTCATAAAATGGGCCAGAGGTAAAAAGAGAATTCCTGTCCTGGCCAGAACCCGTGTGGGACCCCCGAGGAGATTGCCTCAGGGGGGGCCTTAATATCGCCTACCTTTATATGGTGTGTCAAGCCCAAGCATTTCCTGGCTGGAAAGATAGCTCAGACGAGCCAGACCTCGATTGGAAGAATATCTTGCGTGGGCCGCGCTAGATCAAGCCCCACTGCTTGAAGGATGGGGTCGGCAGAAGAATGGTCTGGTCCCGCTCGGGACCCGTGGAGATGAGCGAGATGTCAATGCCGAGCATGGTTTCCAAGCGATCCAAAAATGCCCGACACTTTTTCGGGAGTTCCCCAATGGACTGGCGCCCCAGCGTGCTCTCTTGCCATCCCTCTATCTCCTCATAAAGCGGCTGGCATTCCTGGAGGATGTCGGTCTCGTTGGGAAATCCCTCCAGGGTTTGTCCACGGTACCGATACGCCAGACAAATCTGAACCACCGGGAAGGAGTCTAGGACATCCAGCTTCGTGAGTGCCAGAGTGGTTATACCGTTTACCCGGATGGCATATCGGAGGGAGGTTGCGTCGAGCCACCCGCATCGCCTGGGCCTCCCCGTGGTGGCCCCAAACTCTTCTCCGCGCTTACGCAGTTCCTCGCCGGTACGATCCCCGAGCTCCGTGGGAAATGGACCCTCTCCCACCCGCGTCGTATAGGCCTTCATGACACCCAAGACTCCGTCAATCCGGGACGGTCCGACCCCGGTTCCAATGCAGGCGCCTCCAGCTGTTGCACTGCTTGAGGTGACATACGGATACGTTCCCAGATCTATATCCAGGAGTGTCCCCTGCGCTCCCTCAAAAAGAATATTCTTGCCCTCTTCAATCATCCCGTTCAGAACCGCCGAGGCATCTACGAGAAAGGGCTGGACCTCGGCGAAGTGGACCATCTGTTCGTCAAAGATGGTCTCGGGGTCGAGGGTGTGGAGGGCGCTTTCCTTCGGGGCATGAGCCTTCTTCTCGGACAAGTTGGCGCACAGTCGACCTCGGAAGAGGGCCGGATCGAGGAGATCCCCGATTCGGATTCCCACTCTGGCCACCTTATCGGAGTACGCCGGACCGATCCCGCGTCCGGTGGTCCCGATGGGTCGGGCGGTGTTTTGCTCCCGTTCCCTGTCCAGAATCTTGTGATACGGGAGAACCAGGTGGGCATTTTTTCCGATGAAGAGATGCCCCTCCGGATCCACGGCCAGGCGGCGGAGCTGGTTGAGTTCGTGGGTGAGCCCCGGAAGATCGACCACCACCCCGTTTCCTAGGATGCACGTTTTCCCTTTCCGGAGGATTCCGGAGGGAACCAGGTGCAGGACCACCTTCTCCCTCCCCACGACCACCGTGTGTCCCGCGTTGTTTCCCCCCTGATAGCGGGCCACGGCGTCGAAAGATTCGCTGATGGTGTCAACAATCTTTCCCTTCCCCTCGTCGCCCCACTGGGTGCCCACCACGATCACGTTGGCCATTGGAGAGTCCCATCTTTGACGTGTTGGCAAAACTCTGCAAAGGGGAGTGTTGTTTCGGTCCCCGTCATGAGATCGCGCAGATTGAGTTCGTTCCGGGGAATTCCTTCGAGCCCTAGGATGATTACTCGGGGGATTGCATTCACCCGAGCATAATCAAGTGACCCCGCCTGGTCGCGCTGGATGATGTCCCTTGCGACAGCATAGCCCTTACTCCGCAGGGTCTGGGCCAGGTGAAGAGCCTGATGCTTGTCCGGATTAAAGTCGATTATGAGGAAGTCCGGGCCCTGATCCGCCGGAAGGATACCCTCCACCTCGAGTGCGGCCAGAACCTTCTCCATCTCGAAGGCAAATCCGATGGCGGGGCAAGGATAGCCGAAGTGGCCAATCAGGTTGTCGTACCGGCCACCACCCCCGATGGGGGAGCCCAAGCCCTCGGTGAAGACTTGGAAAACGACACCGGTGTGGTAGTCAAAAGCGTACGTCTCTCCGAGGTCAATAATGATGTGCTCGGCCAGGCCGTATGTCTTGAGGATTTTGTAGACCTGTATGAGGTTTTCAAGGGCAAGTCGGGACTGCTCTGTGACCGCCCAGGCCTTCGCCTTTTCCAGCACCGCTTCGCCACCGTAGAGAGTGGTCAGGTTTAGTATCCCCTCTTTCAGTTTGTCCTCGACAGGAAGGGGACTCAATGTGAGTTCGAGTTCCACGGCGTCCTTCCGTCGGAGGGCCGAGAGGATCTTTCGACGAAGCTCGGGGGACGGGTTCAGCGCGTTTAGCATCCCTCGGAGATACTCCACTTGTCCGACGTCGATCTGAAAGCGGGGGATCCCAACTTCCTGGCATCCCTCGACTGCCATGGAAATCATCTCGGCATCCGCCTCGGGCCGATCGAGGCCGATGAGCTCTACCCCGGCCTGAAAGAACTCCCGGTGCCGTCCTCCCTGGGGTTCCTCATGGCGGAAGACAGAGGCAGAGTAGGCCAAGCGAAGGGGGAGAGGGTCATGTTGCATCGTCGCAGCCACCATCCGTGCGACCTGGGGGGTCAGATCAGATCGCAGTGCCAGGAGGAGACCGGTCTGTCGGTCCACGAACTTGAAGGTTTTCCCCTGGTCGCCGTCCCCCGTCCCGTGGGCGAAGACCTCTAGGTATTCAAAGGTGGGGGTTAGAATTTCGCGAAACCCCCAGCGATGAAAAACAGTCAGGAGCGTCTTCTCTACCCACCTGAGGCGGGCTGCCTCGGGCGGGGAGAGGCCCCGAACCCCTTTAGGAATGGCGGTGGGGATCACCTCAGACCTTTACCACCTTGGCGTAGACGATGTTAGGCATCCGCCGGATTTCATCGAGGACGGGCGTCGGAATCGGGCTGTCCACGTTGACGACGGAAAGCGCTTTGCCGCCCGGCTTCTCTCGGCCTAGGTTCATGCCGGCGATGTTGACCTCGTTTTGACCGAGGAGGGTGCCAATCTTCCCGATCACGCCCGGGACATCCAGGTTGGAGAAAACGAGCAGGTGTCCTTCCGGTACAGCCTCGAGGGAGAACTCATCAATCCTCACCACACGGGGTTCCCGCCGGCTGAACAAAGTTCCGGCGACGACGCATTGTCCTCGGTCGGTCTGGATGACGACGGAGATGAGGCTGGCGTAGTCCTCTTCCTGGCTGCTTTTTGACTCCACCACGCGGATCCCCCGCTGTCGAGCGAAGGGGAGAGCATTAACCATGTTGATGGCCCCAGAAGTGATAGAGTCAAGCACCCCCTTCACCACCACTGCCGTCAGAGGCGAGGTGTCGTAGCTCGCCACCTCCCCGGTGTAGTCAATACGGATCTCCTGGAACCGACCCTCGACGAGCTGCGAGTCGAGCCGCCCGAGTTTTTCCGCTAACGTGAGATACGGCTGAATCTTGGCTAAGAGTTCTGGCTCGATTGACGGCGTGTTCACCGAGTTCAGAATGATCCCCCGGGTGAGATAGCCCGCCACCTGTTGGGCAATGGCGACGGCGACGTTTTCCTGGGCTTCAGCGGTTGCAGCGCCCAGGTGGGGGGTGCCGATGAAGTTCTCCAGGGAAAGCAACGGACTGGTCGTAGCGGGTTCATCCTCAAACACATCAAAGGCAGCGGCCGCCACGTGTCCGGTCACCATGGCGTCGTAGAGGGCCTCCTCTTCCACGATACCTCCCCGGGCGCAATTCACGATTCGCACGCCCGGTTTCATCTGGCTGATGGTCTCGCGGTTAATCATGTGATAGGTGTCAGGGCCGGAAGGCACGTGGAGGGTGATGAAGTCCGCTTGCCGGTAAACCTCTTCCGGGTCGGTCAGTTCCACGCCGATGCGGCTGGCCACCTCGGCCGAGATGAAGGGATCGTAGGCAATGACACGCATGGCAAAGCCCTTGGCCCGTTTGGCAACCTCGGAACCGATTCGCCCAAGTCCGATGATTCCCAAGGTCTTGTTGTAGAGCTCAATGTTCAGAAACTTTCCCTTCGCCCACTGTCCCGCCTTCAGGGAGCCCACTGCCTGGGGAACATTCTTAGCGAGGGCCAAGAGGAGGGATATGGTGTGCTCGGCAGTGGTGATGGTGTTGCCCGTGGGGGTGTTCATCACAACGACCCCCTGGGCGGTCGCCACCTCCACATCGACGTTATCTACCCCAACTCCCGCCCGGCCAATCACTTTGAGTTGTTTCCCTGCCCGAATCGCATCGGCGGTCACCTTTGTGGCGCTTCGGACGATCAGGGCATCGTACTGCTCGATGATCTGGATAAGGTCTTCAGGTTTCGTCTTTGGTCTGACGTCTACCTGAATGTCCGGAGTCTGCCGGAGTACCTCGACGCCTCGCGGAGACAGATCATCGGTCACCAAAACTCGCATCGGTCTCTCCATGATGTCGTCTACATTCTCCCTATCTTTATCCTTCCGAATGCCTGAGGACTTCCTGGGCAGCTCGAATTCCCTCGCCCGGTTTGCTTGGGTAGCCCAGCTCAGAAAGCGTGAGTTCCAATGCGGAGAGCGCGACAATCACATCCGAGGCATCGGCGTACCCCATCGTAGCCACTCGGAAGATTTTTCCCTTGAGCGATCCCTGTCCTCCGGCGATGGTCATACCATGCTTCTCGCGGAGCGTCTTCACAATCGCTGTGCCGTCGATGCCTTGCGGAGCTTTGACAGCGGTCACCGCCGGGCTTGGTCGTTCCGCAAAGAGTTCCAGGCCAAGGGCCGTGACTCCCGCGCGCATGGCGGTCGCGAGCCGCTCGTGTCGGAGAAAGACTTTTTGAAGCCCTTCGCTTCGGATCATCCTGAGGGTCTCCTGAAGCCCGAGAACCAACGAGATGGCCGGAGTAAAGTGGGATTGGTTCTTGCTCAGGTTCTTTCGCTCTGCGAGGAAATCAAAATAGTACTTGGGGAGGCGAGAACGCTCTACCACTTCCCACGCCTTTCGGCTTACTCCCACCAGGGTAAGGCCGGGAGGCAGCATGAGAGCCTTCTGGGAGCCGGTTACCACGACATCCACACCCCAAGCATCCATCGCGAGATCTACAACGCCCAGGCTCGTAATCGCATCGACTACCAAGAGGGTCGGGGTCTTTCGGACAACCTGGGCAATGGCATGGATGTCGTGAAGAACACCCGTCGAGGTTTCGCTATGGGTACTGAAGACGACAGAGATCTTGGGATCCTTCTCGAGAGCAGCAGCGACGAGTGCCGGGTCTACCGCTTTCCCGTAGGGAACGTCGATGGGTGTGAATGTGATGCCGTAGGCCTGACAAATCTCTCCCCATCGCTCGCCAAACTTTCCTCCTCGGATGACCAGCGCCGTGTTGCCTGGCGACAGCGTGTTTGCCACCGCCGCCTCCATCCCTCCGGTCCCCGTCGCGGCGAAGAGGAGAACCTCCTCTGTCGTCTGGAACAGGTGCTTGAGGCCTTCCCGCACTTCGGCAAGGAGAGCTTCAAACTCCGGAGCCCGATGGTGGGGAATGGGACGGGCCATCGCCAACACGGCGTCGGAAGGGACGGGTGTCGGGCCGGGGGCAAAAAGATGCGGTTTTTTCATTCAGGCCTCTCCTGATAAGGGGGTGTGAGCGGGGGGAATAAACCTGGAAAGTGCCCGGGGGAAGGAGTACCTCACCCCGATACGGGGAAATGAAGGTGCTTTCGATTTGGAGGCTTCTCTGACATGATAATCACACCCGGGGCCCGCCTCTTGGCTTTCAAGCGGTCCGACCCCGATCACGAAATACCACTATACCTATAGCGAGAAAGGGTTAATGTGTCAAGCCGAAACCCACAATCCGATTTTCGTTGTGGGGCTGGAGGTTCTATGGTAGCCTCCCACGCTTGGAATCCAAGGAGTGAGGGGAGGAGCCGATGAAAAAAATCAAAGGCGGTGCAGGAATGCGAAAGACCTTCTTGTCAAGTCTAATAGTGGCGGGCCTCTTGTGTGGGGGTGTACCGGTTGGCCTGGCACAAACGCCTTCCGGTCCTGTGCGGATGCCTTCTAGCCTTGCGCGGATGGTAAATAAGCCGGCCCCGGAGTTCAACCTCGCCCTTCTCTCAGACGGGAAAGTCGAACTCAAAGACTTCCGCGGAAGGGTCGTGGTGCTAAACTTCTGGCACTCCGCGTGACCAGCCTGCCAGCGGGAGTCTCCCGTTCTGATTAAGGCTTACGAGATGTTCAAGGACCGGGGAGTAAGCTTCCTGGGAGTCAATGTTCCTTGGGACAATAAGTGGAGCGCTCGGAAATTTGCGGAGGATCGAAAGGTCCCCTATGCTGTGGGGCATGATGAGGGGAGTCGGATTACCGCGCTTTACCATGTGGACGCGACGCCGATAACCTTTGTCCTGGACCCGGAGGGTGACGTCGTCTTCGTCCATCGGGGGAAGCTGGACCTTGAACGCCTGACGGCGGTGCTTGAGCAAGTCTCTGACAAGAAATGACCTGCCGGTAATGTATCAACTAACCGATAATGTTTGATCCAATTTCTCTTCTCTACCGGTTTTACGAGTGCCGACTTCTGAGAGAGGTCGAGCGAGGGGTGTTGCCCCGGCACATCGGCCTCATCCTGGACGGCAACCGACGTTACGCGCTGGAACTCGGCCTCGCCGATCCGCTCGAGGGGCACCGGCTGGGGGTGGACAAGCTCGAGCAGGTCTTGGACTGGCTGGAGGAGCTGCACATCTGGATTATTACTATCTATGTCCTCTCCACGGAAAACCTCTCCCGTCCCCACGGCGAGCTCACGCGCCTCCTGAATCTTATGGAATCAAAGATGCGGGCCGTGGCGGTGGACCCAAAGATCCATGAGAAGGGAGTCCGGATCCGGGCGGTCGGGCAACTGGAACTCTTGCCCGCATCCCTCCAAGAGGCCATCGACCGAGCGCAGGAGGCCACGCACACCTACAATAACTTCTTCCTCAATATCGCCGTGGGGTATGGAGGGAGGCAAGAAATTGCCGATGCGGTGAGGCTGCTCTTAAGAGATCGAGTCCGGCGGGGAGCTGCCCTTGAGCAGGTCGCGGAAGAGATCACGCCCGAAGAAATTGGAAAGTATCTGTATACGTATGATCTTCCCGATCCGGACCTTATCATCCGAACGAGTGGCGAGGTCCGCCTCTCCGGCTTTCTCCTGTGGCAGAGCGCCTATAGCGAGTTCTATTTTTGTGACGCCTACTGGCCCGCATTCAGGAAGATCGATATGCTCCGGGCCATCCGCAGTTATCAGCAACGGAAGCGTCGCTTCGGCACGTAAGCCCCCCTCAGTCCAACGTCCAAAGTCTAACCGACAAAATCTCTGTTTTATTTGGCTTTGGGTCTTGGACTATGGACGTTGGACTTCGACCGTGTCTCGGAGGGAATAGCGGCCCCGACCAGCTGGGTGACGGCAGCGAACCTATGAAGGGTCAGGTAGGACTCGATTCCGGCCAGGACCTTCATTGGGGCCAACGGATCGAGGAAATTGGCGGTTCCCACCTGGACCGCAGTAGCCCCGGCGAGGAGGAACTCCACTGCATCATTACCGGTCATGATCCCACCGATACCGATGATGGGGGTTTTCACCACCTGGGCTACCTCCCAGACCATCCGTACAGCAACAGGACGGATGGCCGGGCCGGAGAGGCCACCGGTGGCTCCGGGCAGTTTTGGCCGGCGGCTGTCGAGGTCAATGACCATTCCGACAATAGTGTTGATGAGCGAGAGGGCATCGGCCCCCGCGTCGGCAGCGGCTCGGGCAATCACGGTAACATCCGTCACATTGGGTGAGAGCTTGGGAATCACCGGGAGCGGAGTGGCTTGCCGGACCGACCGGACCACTTCGTAGGTGAGGCGCGGGTCGGTGCCAAAATCGAGTCCCCCGGCTACGTTGGGGCACGAGATATTGACCTCGATCCCGGCCACCCCCTCGGCGTCAGAGAGGCGTTTGGCCAGGTCGGCGAACTCCTCTACTGACTTTCCGGCGATGTTGACCAAGAGTGGAGTCGTCAACGTTCGGAGAAACGGGAGCTTTTGCTTGAGAAAGAGGTCGATCCCGACATTCTGCAGCCCGATGGAGTTGAGCATCCCTCCCGGGGTCTCGGCGATCCTGGGGGGTGCATTGCCCGGCCGCGGATGCATCGTCACGGTCTTGACGATAATGGCGCCGAGGGCATTGAGATCAAAGAAGGAGGAAAACTCGTCCCCGTACCCGAAGGTTCCGGAAGCGGTCATCACCGGGTTTTTCAACGGGATTCCGGCAATCTCGACGCCCATGTTTGGACGCTTTTCCGATGGCCGATGACGGCTCGACTGAGCTCGCCGAAGTCCGACGACCGATGACCGGCGACGATTCCGTCCTTTGCGTGAACGGTCTCCCTCTGGACGCTGAACGCTGAGCCCTGAACCCTTTTTCTTTCCCTTCACCAGGCTATCTCCCGGGCGTCGAAGGCCGGCCCATCCTTGCAGCACAATTTATATGATATCGTTGACTGTCGAGCAGCCAGCTGTTCTTTGACTGACTGCTTCACGGGGATGACGCAGCCCATGCATGCCCCAAAGCCACAAGCCATAGAGGCCTCCAAAGAGACCTGGCAGGGGATTTGAAATCGGTCGGCGATCTGAGCAACGGCGTGGAGCATCGCGTGCGGACCACAGGCATAGATTATTAACCCTTGTCGGCTGGTCTGTGTCTTGAGATGTGCTTCCAAGAGATCCACAACGAGCCCTCGATGGCCGACGCTGCCATCTTCGGTGGCGACATGCACCTTTGCCCTAGCCTTACGAAGATCGGTGAGACAAAGAACATCATCGGAGGTCTTGCCCCCGACAAAGGCAACTACTTTCCGTCGACCTTTGTCAGATGAGCGCCGGTTGGTTTTCCCTTGCTGTGAACCTCGAAGGGTGAACTGTGAACGTGCGAGCATTTCGGCGAGGGCCACCACCGGAGGAACCCCGATGCCTCCGGCGACCAGCAGGGCTGTGGTGAGACTGGGCGGCACGTGATAGCCATTCCCCAGTGGACCCAGGAGGTCCACCCGATCTCCCGGCTTAAGGCGGGAGAGGGCTCTGGATCCCTTCCCCATCAATTTGTAAAAGATCTCCACCATGTGACCGCCTTTTCTGTTGCTCTCGCGTCGGACCCTCAGAATGCTATAGGCCCTTGGCAGAAAGGGGTCGAACAATCCTGAAGGTTTCACCATGACGAACTGTCCAGGCTGAAAGCTGAGGGATTCTGAGGTAAAGCGCTGGAGGAAATAATCCGGGTGGAACCTTTGGAGGGATTGCACCTCAACTTGTTGCATGGCCCATCCCCCCGTTGTACTCCTGCAATGCCTTGACCTGAAGACCCTCCGTCTTGAGGGCTCGAATCCCCTCCACCGCCGCGTTGGCCGCTGCCATGGTCGTAAAGCATGGGATCCCCTGGGTGATGGCAGTGCGGCGGATGGAGTACGAGTCGAGGCGCGAGGCCCGCCCCTCAGGGGTGTTCACCACCAAGACGACCTCGCCATTCTTCATCCGGTCCACGATGTGGGGTCGAACCCCCTCGGTCACTTTGTACACGCGCTCGGCGGGGATCCCCGCATCCTGAAGGCAGCGGGCTGTGCCGGTGGTGGCCAGGATGTGAAAGCCGAGTTCGGCAAACGCCTGGCCGAGTGGGGGAAGGTGGGGTTTGTCCGGATCCCGAACGCTCAAGAAGACTGTTCCCTCGAGTGGCAGCATCCCGCTCGCCGCGATCTGGGACTTTGCAAAGGCGCGACCAAAGTCCCGATCGATCCCCATGACCTCGCCCGTTGACTTCATCTCTGGACCTAGAATGGCATCGACCCCGGGAAACTTGACGAAGGGCAACACTGCTTCCTTCACCGCCACGTGGTGCACGGCCGGTTCCCGGGTCAGCCCCAGCTCCTCTAAGGTCATGCCAGCCATCACTTTGGTGGCGAGCTTGGCCAGGGGAACCCCCGTCGCCTTGCTGACGAAGGGGACCGTCCGGGAGGCCCGGGGGTTCACCTCGAGGACATAGACCGTGGAGTTCTTGACAGCGAACTGGACATTGATGAGTCCTACTACCTGTAGGTCCAGGGCTAACGCGGTCGTCTGCTCACGGATCTCGTCTAGAATCTTGTCGGGCACCGACCGCGGCGGAAGCGAGCAGGCGGAGTCTCCCGAGTGAATGCCCGCCTCTTCGATGTGCTCCATAATTCCGCCGATAACGACCCGCCTCCCGTCCGCGATGGCATCGACGTCCATCTCGATTGCATCTTCCAGGAACTTGTCAATCAGGACGGGATGCTCCGGAGAGGCCTGGACGGCCCGCTCCATGTAATCGAAAAGACTTGCATCGTCATAGACGATATCCATGGCCCGCCCCCCGAGGACATACGAAGGGCGAACTAGGACAGGATAGCCGACCCGTTTCGCAATCCGAGTTGCCTCGGTGACCGAGATGGCCGTCCCGCTGAGGGCCTGGCTGAGCCACGATGACACCCTCTGGCTGTTCCCGGTCTAGGATGTTCATGACATCCTCGAAGGTCAGGGGCTCGAAGTAGAGCTTGTCGGAGGTATCGTAGTCGGTGGAAACCGTTTCGGGGTTGCAGTTGACCATGATGGCCTCGTAACCAAGCTCCTTCAATGCAAAGGCGGCGTGGACGCAGCAGTAATCGAATTCGATTCCCTGGCCGATCCGGTTGGGGCCGGACCCCAGGATCACGATCTTCTTCCGAGTCGTCGGGTTGGCTTCGCATTCCCGCTCGTAGGTCGAATAGAGGTAGGGGGTAAAGGCCTCGAATTCGGCGGCGCAGGTGTCCACCATCTTGAAGGTAGCCTGGATCCCAAGCTTTCGCCGCGCGTCCCGGATGGTAAGTTCATCAGAGCCCGTCAGTTGGGCCAACCTGCGGTCGGCGAAACCCATTTCCTTGGCGGTCCGCAACTTCTGGGGGGTCAGGAGGCGGAGAAGGCTCTTAGACCGCTCGTGTGCGAGCTCTTCCTCCAACTCGACGATCTCCCGAATATTCTCCAGAAACCAGGGGTCAATTTGGGTCAGTTCGTAGATCTCTTGAACATTCATGAGCTGGCGGAAGGCGTCCGCAACGTAAAAGAGCCGCTCCCAGTTGGGTATGCGGAGTCGCTCTCGGATGAGCTCACGCCAAGACTCGCCGTTCATCTCCGTGGCCCTGGAACCGTAACCCGTGATACGGCTCGTCAGGCCGTAGACGTCAATCTCCAAAGCACGGATGGCCTTCTGCAGTGCCTCCTTGAAAGTTCGGCCGATGGCCATCACTTCGCCCACCGACTTCATCTGGGTGGTCAGTGTTTCATCCGACCCCGGGAATTTCTCGAAGGCAAAACGAGGGATCTTCACCACGCAATAATCCAGCGTGGGCTCGAAGGAAGCGGGGGTCGACTGCGTGATGTCGTTTTTGATCTCATCCAGGGTGTAGCCGACCGAGAGGAGGGCGGCAATCTTGGCAATCGGGAATCCGGTCGCCTTGCTGGCGAGAGCGGAAGAGCGCGAAACCCTGGGATTCATCTCGATCACGACCAGTCGGCCATCGGCGGGGTCCACGGCGAACTGGATGTTGGATCCACCGGTCTCTACCCCGATCTCCCGGATGATGGCGATCGCGGCGTCCCGCATGATCTGGTATTCCTTGTCGGTGAGGGTCTGAACGGGCGCGACGGTGATGGAATCCCCCGTATGGATTCCCATCGCGTCCATATTCTCGATGGAGCAGACGATGACCACGTTATCGTTTCTGTCCCGCATCACCTCGAGTTCGAACTCTTTCCACCCAATGACCGAGGCCTCAATCAGGACCTGGTGGACTGGGCTCGTGTTTAAACCCCACTGGACATACTCTTGGAATTCTTTTCGGTTGTACGCGATGCTGCCGCCGGTCCCGCCCAGGGTGAACGAGGGGCGGATGATGGCAGGAAAGTCGACCCGTTCAATGATCGCATCTGCCTCCTCAATCGACTTGGCATACCCGCTTTCCGGAACCTCGAGGCCGATCCTGGTCATGGCCTCTCTGAACAGGTCTCGGTCCTCGGCCTTCTTGATGGTTTCGAGCGTCGCCCCGATCAGCTGCACTTGATGCTTGTCGAGGATACCGCTTTCAGCCAAGGCCACGGCGAGGTTGAGCCCCGTCTGCCCACCAAGGGTTGGGAGGAGGGCATCCGGGCGCTCCCGCTCGATGACCTTCTCCAAGATTTCCACGGTCAGCGGTTCGACATAGGTCCGGTGGGCCATCTCTGGGTCGGTCATGATGGTGGCGGGATTCGAGTTGACCAGGACGATCTCGAAGCCTTCCTGGCGCAGAACCTTGCAGGCCTGCGTCCCGGAGTAGTCAAACTCACAGGCCTGGCCGATGATGATTGGTCCGGAACCGATAATCAGAATCTTTTGAATGTCCGTACGCTTAGGCATGTCCTAACTGCCGTTAGCAGTCAGCAGTCAGCAATCAGCAGTAGGCCGAAATTCAAAAGCCGGCAGCCGATAGCTGGCAGCGGACGACAAGTTAAGTGGCGATACTTCCTTGCTGGCGGATCCGGGTGCCCTCGACGTGGAGAAGCTCCACCGGCTCGCGCGTACACCGGTTTCGCTCCATCAAAGCCACAAAGCGGTCAAAGAGGTAGCGCGAGTCGTGCGGGCCCGGCGAGGCCTCGGGATGGTACTGAACCGAAAAGACGGGTAGGCGAAGGTGCCGCATCCCTTCGACGGTCCCATCATTCAAATTCACGTGAGTCAGTTCCACCTCCCCACTCGGGATTGAGTCGATGTCGACGGCAAACCCGTGGTTTTGAGTCGTGACCTCAACCTTCCCGGTGTGAAGCTCCTTGACCGGGTGGTTGGCCCCGTGATGGCCAAATTTGAGTTTATATGTACGGCCACCCAGGGCGAGGCCTAGAATCTGGTGTCCGAGACAGATCCCGAAGATCGGTCTTTTCCCAAGGAGCTGCCGGGTGGTTTCGACCAGGTGCATAACTCCCTCAGGGTCCCCAGGCCCATTGCTGATGAAGATGCCGTCCGGATCCAAGGCCAGAATCTCGTTGGCGGTGGTTGTAGCTGGGACAACCACCACATCGCAACCGGTGCTCACCAGCTGCCGGAGGATGTTGTACTTGATCCCACAGTCGATGGCTACCACCTGGAACCGTTGACCGACAACCGATGTCCGTTCACCGAACAGATCTAACTGCACGCGCTTATGCTCCCGGTCGTCGGTCGTCGGTACGCGGTCATCGCTGTAACCGTGTCCCCATCGCCACTCCCCCTGCCACCATTGGAAGGACTCGCTGCACGTCACTTCCTTCACCAGATCACGGCCGATAAGACCCGGAGACGACCGGGCCTTCTCGACAAGGCTGTGCGGACTCGAGTCGACCGTGGAGATGACGCCTTCCATCGCACCCTGGTCTCGGATGTGTTTGGTGAGCGCACGCGTATCAATCCCCTGGATCCCCACGATTCCCCATTCTTGCAGATAGGCCTCGAGCGTCTTGGACTTTCGCCAATTGCTCGGATAGGGGGAGCCTTCCTTCACGATAAAGCCTTCCACAAAGGGGCGTTGGGACTCGATGTCCTCGGGATTGATCCCGTAATTACCGATGAGGGGGTAAGTCATGCAGACGATCTGCCCCTTGTACGAGGGATCGGTGAGGATCTCTTGATAGCCGGTCATGGCTGTATTGAAGACTACCTCGCCGACGCATTCGCCTTCGGCACCGAAGGCACGCCCCTCAAAGACGGTTCCGTCTGCTAAGGCCAGGATGGCGGACTTCATGACGTCTCCCAAACCACCTGACCGGCCACGATGGTCATCACAGCCCTCCCCTTGAGCTTCCATCCGATGAAGGGAGAGTTTTTACTCTTCGATTGCCAGTCATTCTCCTCAACGATCCATTCCTGATCCGGATCGAGGATGGTGATATCTGCATCCGCGCCTGGCACCAGCGTTCCCTTGTGCTTGAGCTTCAGGATCCGGGCCGGATTGGTGGTCAACCGTTCTATGATCATGGGGAGGGCGAGGAGACGGGTGTGATAGAACTCGGTGAGGATGAGGCCGAGAGCGGTCTCGAGCCCAATGATGCCGAAGGGGGCGTAATCGTACTCCATCTCCTTCTCGAAGCTGGCATGGGGGGCATGATCGGTGGCGATGATCTCGATGGTCCCATCGATGAGCGCCTCCCGGAGTGCCGTGACATCCTCGGCCGAGCGGAGGGGAGGATTCATCTTGGTATTGGTGCTAAAACCCCGGACTGCTTCGTCAGTGAGGATCAAGTGGTGAGGTGTCGCCTCGCCGCTCACCTGTACACCCCGGGCCCTCGCCTCCCGGATCAGACAGATTGACTCCGTCGTGCTTACATGACAGACGTGGAGGCGGGCCCCTGTGTACTCACTCAACAGGATGTCTCGCCCCACCATCACTGCCTCCGCGGCAGAGGGGATTCCCTTGAGCCCCAATTTGGTACTCACGCGCCCCTCGTGCATTACCCCCCCTTCGGAGAGCGTGAGATCTTCACAGTGGGGGATCACCGTGATGTCGAACATGGTGGCGTACTCCATCGCCCGCCGCATGAGTTCGGCATTCATCACCGGCTTACCGTCATCGGAGAGCCCGACGCACCCCGCGGCCGCAAGGTCCCCGATATCCGCCAGCTGTTCGCCGTGGTGGCCCCTCGAGATGCATCCGATGGGGAAGACGTTCACGCGTCCCACCTTCTTGGCCTGCTCTAAGATGTACTCGGTGACCGATGCAGTGTCGTTCACCGGATCGGTATTCGGCATGCAACAGATAGAGGTGAACCCTCCCCGTGCCGCGGCCGCGGTTCCGGAGGCAATGGTTTCCTCATCCTCTCGTCCCGGTTCCCGGAGATGCACGTGCATGTCAATAAGACCAGGCACCACGATCTTGCCGGTCGCATCGATAACTCGGATTTCCGTTTGCCCGTCTCGGCCTGCGGGTTTTTTGTTCTTTCCTGGGCCTCCGGACCCTGAACCCTGAACCCGCTTGTCCACCTGAAGGATCTGCCCGTCCTCGACGAGAATATCAAGCGTGGCGTCGACCCCGCTGGCCGGATCAATCACTCGCCCACCTGTAATTAAGAGTCGCATCTCATACTCCACTAGCCGTTCACCGTAAACCGTTGACCGATGACCGTAAAGCGATGCTTGCTACTATCGATGATCGAGTGTCCATGTCCGGTGACCTTAAGAGACCCGAAAACGTGTTCTTCTTCGGTAGTCGGTCATCGGACATCGGTCAACGCCTTAGTTGGTGGCCGCGTGTCCGCCGGTCAAAAGATAGAGCAGCGCCATACGGATGGCCACCCCGTTGGTGACCTGGTCGAGGATGAGGCTGTAGGGACCATCGGCAACCTCCGGGGCGATCTCGACACCTCGATTGAGAGGCCCTGGGTGCATAATCAGTACGCCTTCCCTCGCCTTTTTCACACGCTCGACGGTGAGACCGAAGAGCCGGCTATACTCACGGAGCGAGGGGAGAAGGGTGGGCCCCTGCCGCTCCCTCTGGATTCGGAGCATCATAATGACGTCGGCATCCGCGATGGCCGCTTCCACGTCGGTGGTGACCTGGGCGCCGAGTTCCTCGGGGTGTCGGGGCAGTAGCGTGGGCGGGCCTGCCACGCGAACATCCATTCCTACCTTGCGCATAGCCTGGATCCCGGATCGCGCGACCCGGCTGTGGCTGATATCTCCCACGATGGCGACCGTGAGGCCTTTTAAACGTCCCAGACGCTCTCGGATGGTGAGCAGGTCGAGGAGGGCCTGGGTGGGATGCTCGTGGGCCCCGTCCCCGGCGTTTATGATCGAGGCTTGGAGGCGATCGGCCAGGATCTTGGGCGCCCCCGGGACCGGGTGGCGAATGACCACCACATCCGGTCGCATGGCCTGAAGGGTTTTCCCAGTATCGAGGAGGGACTCGCCCTTGGTCACCGAAGAAACGGTTGTGGAAATGTTGATGACATCGGCACTGAGCCATTTGCCGGCAATCTCGAACGAGGTCCGCGTGCGGGTGCTCGGCTCGTAAAAGAGGTTGATCAGGGTTTTTCCTCGCAGCGCAGGGACCTTCTTGATGTCTCGAGAGGCGATCTCTTTCATCGAGTCAGCGGTGTCCAGGATCAGATGGATCTCATCCGACTCCAGCTCTCGGATCGTTAGCAGATCCTTTCGCTTCAAGGCCATCTTATTCTCCGTTCACCGATCACCGTAAACCGATGACAGTTAAAATCGATCACCATTCACCGATGTCCGATGACCGTAACAGACCGACTAATCTGTTGTTCTTCGGCCGTCGGTCGCCGGTCATTGGTCGTCGGTCGTGGATTCCATGATCACCACGCGGTCCACGCCATCCTCCTCTTGGAGCATTACTTGGACCTGTTCCGTCTTGGCAGTGGGGACGTTCTTTCCGACGTAGTCGGCCCGGATCGGCAGCTCTCGATGCCCTCGATCCACGAGTACCGCGAGCTGGATTACGCGGGGGCGTCCCAGATCCATGAGGCCGTCCATGGCCGCCCGGGTCGTCCGTCCGGTGTAAAGAACGTCATCCACCAAGATCACCTTCTTGTTTTCGATGGAGAAGGTGATCTCGGTCTTCCTCACCGTGGGGTGGCGGCCCGTCCTGCCCAGGTCATCCCGATAGAGGGTGATGTCCAGGGCTCCGACAGGGACATGTGCCCCGTCGATCTCCTTCAAACGCTGGGACAGGCGGCGCGCGAGATCCACTCCTCGGCTCCGGAGGCCGATGAGGACCAGATCGGCCGTCCCCTTGTTTTTCTCGATGATCTCGTGGGCGACCCGCGTGAGGGCCCGCTGGATCGCTGCCGCATCCATGATTTGTGCCTTTTCGCTGACCTTCATGGTTACCTCGGTGGGCATAAAAAAACCTCCTCACCCTCGGGTGAGGAGGTCGCGTATCGTACCCTTCATTGGAATCTTCATCACTGCTCCCTTACGAACCTCGCGGGGTTCGCTTAAAAGGCTACTATAATTTACCTCCAGCTGTCGCAAATGTCAAGGGATTTTAACAACCTCACCAGGCGCACCCCCACCCAAGCTATGCAAAGGTCTGAATATTTTAGGGTTCCCTGAGGTATTCATTTCATTTGTCTTTGGACGAGGCGGAAGGCAATCAGTACCATAAGTACTGTGATGCCTGTAACAGCAACCGCCAATGCTCCCGCAGAGGTAGTACTCCAGCCGACTATCCTCGCCTCCCCATAGGTGAGTCTTCCGCCGATCACTCCTCCTATGAGCGCCGCGAGTGGGACTGCCAAATGGGTCCAGGCCGGGAGGGTTTTATAATTAAATTGAATAGCAGTTCCGTGTCGCCATAGATAATGCGCAAGGAACCCGAAGCCGACTGCGGCGAACAGGCCGAGCACCATATTGGCGAAGTCAGTAGGCCCGTCTGTTCCATGCCAGATGTGGATGGCCCCATTCAAATCCACGAGAAACATTCCTGCGCCGAGCACCACCATCGTGGTTGGCCTTTTAAATATGTTTAGCCAATTTCTCTCCTGCGTAAGAGACGATTTCCGCTCTCGGTAGGACTTGATTATCGCGAGAGTAGCCAGGGGAACTGCCAGGTACGCGAAGACGTTAAGTATACCCAAAAGTGGAGAATGGATCAAAAATGGGAAGATGCTCGTATACCTTCCGCCGGTTATAAACAATGTCGGCCAGAAGAGGATTACGCCCGGCAGCAAGCAGACGATCTCAACCAAGGTCAGCCTCTCGTCTAGTGGCGAAAGTCTCCCGTATAGGAGCAAAACGGTCAACGCGATGACAAGGACGCTGTATACGCCATAGATCCAACGGAGATGTTGCTTGTGTTTTCTCCCATGGGAGAAGCCTCTCCTTGCACACGGTTCAAGACCATTACGTGCAAGTTTTATGCTGGTTTTAGACTGAGGAAAGAGAAAGCAGCCAGCAGGGGGGCGTTGCATAGGCGAGGGGACTCTGGTAATAGTCGGGAAGGGAGGCGTGGTTGTAATACGTAGGGTAGGGGCATGAAGGATTCGAAAAAGGCAAAGGCGAGGGTTGAAGAGCTTCGGCAGCTCATCCGCCATCACATTTACCTCTATTATGTGCTCGCCCGGCCCGAGATTTCTGACGCCGAATACGACCGCCTGTTCAATGAACTCAAGCTGTTAGAAAAGCAGCATCCACAGTATATCGTCCCCGATTCCGCGACTTTGCTCGTCAGCGGGGGAGTAGCCGTAGTGGCCGAGGGCTTCGCCCCCGTCGAGCACAGCAGTCCGATGCTCTCGCTGGACAACGCCGCCACCGAAGAGGACGTTCGAGAGTTCGAAGCCCGCATGCACCGAATTTTGCCTGGTACGACCTTCGATTACGTGTGCGAGCCCAAAATCGATGGCCTCGGTGTCGCCCTGGTCTACGAGAAGGGAAAATTTGTGCGCGGGGCCACTCGAGGGGATGGAAGGGTCGGCGAGGACGTGACACACAACTTGCGAACGATTCGAAATCTGCCCTCCGTCCTGCGGGGACCGCTCGCCCAGTATGAGCTCCTCGAAGTCCGCGGTGAGGTCTTCATGTGGAAGGCGGCATTTCAGAAACTGAACCGCTATCTGGAAGAGGCAGGAGAGTCCCCGTTTGCGAACCCGCGAAACGCGGCTGCGGGGTCCCTACGGCAGAAGGATAGTGGGATTACGGCGAAGCGGCCTCTTGACATCACCCTGTACCAGCTTGGGACTGCCACCCCGCCAGCTTCGTTCGCGACCCACTGGGAGATTCTCGAGGCGTTCCGCGAGTCAGGGCTCCCCGTGAGTCGCGAGGTGAGGCTCTGTGGGGACCTGGACGCGGCCATTGCTTATCACCGCGAGATGGAGGCAAGGCGGAACGAGATCGGCTATGAAACGGACGGCGTGGTCCTGAAGGTGAACAACCTAGATCAAAGAATGACACTGAGTTCCACCACGCATCACCCACGCTGGGCCATCGCCTTCAAGTTCAAATCGCAGGAGGCCCAGACTCGGGTCCGGCGGATCCTGATTAATGTCGGTCGAACAGGGGCCCTCACGCCGTCAGCCGAGGTGGATCCGGTCGAGATCGCCGGTGCCACCATTAGCCGAACCACGCTCCATAATGCTGACGAGATCGCGCGCCTCGATGTACGTGAAGGGGACTTGGTCCTGATCGAACGGGCAGGCGATGTGATCCCGCACGTGGTGCATGTTGTTCCCGAGACAGACCACAAGTCGCGTCCCCGTTTCCGGATGCCTCCGCGTTGCCCGGTCTGTAGAGGACATGCCTACCGGCCTGAGGGAGAAGTGGTCTGGCGCTGCAGCAATGCGGCCTGTCCGGCACAGCTTAAGGAGCGGCTGCTCCATTATGGGTCGCGTCGGGTCATGGACATCGAACATCTGGGTGAGGCCGTCGTCTATCAATTAGTGGACCGTGACATGGTGAAAGACTTCGCTGACCTCTATCATCTTGAGGTGGAGTCTTTGGCGTCCCTCGAGCGCCTGGCCAAGAAATCGGCGACGAACCTGTACGAGGCCATCCAGGGAAGCAAAAGGCGGGGGCTCTCCCGTCTGCTTTTTGCCCTTGGGATTCGGTACGTCGGTGAAAACGTTGCCTCGTTGTTGGCACAGCATTACGGCAGCATGGACAAGCTGGTCGGGGCGACGGAGGAGGATATCGCCGGCATCTACGGTATCGGCCCTCGCATTGCAGCAACCGCCGCTGAGTTTTTCGCCCAGAAAGAGAACCAGCGGGTCATCGAGCGCTTGCAGGCAGTCGGCGTCAGGATGACAGAGGTGACGGCCCCGGGGGTGAAGAAGATCCTGGCTGGCAAGACGTTTGTGCTGACGGGCGCACTTCCGGCCATGAGCCGCGACGAGGCCAAGGCCACCATAACCCGCCTCGGTGGCCGGGTCACCTCATCGGTGAGCAAGAAGACCAACTACGTCGTTGTCGGCACAGACCCCGGCTCCAAGTACGATGACGCTCGACGGCTGGGCATCCCCATCTTGGATGAAGCAGCTTTCAAGAAGTTGATCGCTGGGGGTTAGAAGTCCCTTTGGAGCTTCGACAATGCGTTCCACCGTGATCGGGATATTCTGCTTGAGTCTCCTGGTAGCAGGAGTGAGCCTCAGTAACACCGGTGCCTCGGTCAAGGAGATCGCGCTCCGTTACTTTACCCCGGAGGAGATCGCGCGGGGCAAAAGCTACATGGGAGGGCGGTACCTTCTCTTCGCCGCCCGCAGCGCAATTACTCTTGGTTTCTTTCTTCTATTCGTCTTCACACCTGCCTCACGAACCCTGCGGGACTTCAGCGCGACCTGGGCCGGCTATCGGCCATGGCTCGCGTTGACCTTCTATGCTGCATGCCTGTTGCTGCTCTATCGGTTTCTTCTCCTCCCGATAGATCTCTACGGAGGGTACTTTCGGGAGCACGCCTATGGCCTCTCGACCCAGGGGCTCGATGGATGGTTCAAGGACTGGGGGAAGGGACTGATCCTGCAGGTGATTCTACTCCTGCCGGCGGTGAACCTGCTCTATGTTCTTATCCGTCGGGACCCCCACCGCTGGTTCGTCGCGGGCGCCGGGATTTTCGGGATTATGATCCTCCTCCTCACCTTCCTGGCCCCGGTACTGATCGATCCTCTCTTTCACACGTTCACCCCACTCAAGGATGCCGACCTGAAGGCCCGGGTCCTGAGACTGGCAGAGCGTGCGGGAATCCCCGTGGAGCAGGTGCTAGAGACGGATGCCAGCCGAAGAACGGTAAAGGCGAATGCCTATGTTACCGGCTTCGGCCGGACTAAGCGTATTGTTCTCTATGATACGCTCGTGAAGCGAGCCTCTGCTGATGAGGTTGAGGTAGTCTTGGCCCACGAGATCGGCCACCGGATGTATCACCACATTTGGAAGGGGGTAGGTCTTTCCGTCCTCGCGTTTTTCCTAGGTTTCGTTATCGCCGCACTGGTCCTCCAGTGGGGGACCACCCGGGGTCTCCTCACGCATTCGGCCGATCCCGCGGGGCTCCCTCTGCTCTTATTGACCCTTTTCGCTCTGAGCCTTGTGACCCTTCCACTCCAGAATGCCATCTCTCGAGGGTTCGAACGCCAAGCGGATCTTGCGGCGCTCGAGCTTTCGGAAAATCGCGACGCGTACGTTAAAGTGGAAGTAGATTTGGCGCGATCCAACCTGGCCGATATCACTCCCCCCGGCTGGGCCGTCCTTCTCCTGTATACGCACCCCCCGGTTCTTGAGCGTATCTCGGTCGCGGAGCAGACGTAAGATATCCCCCCTACCTTGACTCTTTCAAAATTCTGTGGTACCTGACCGTGATAAGGACGCTATTGGGTCCGGAAAGGGGAAAGAGGAGATGGAGAATCCTGCCCGTCTCGAGCAGGCGGAATTCTTCTTTCAGGAGGGTTATCGACATCAAATGAATGGTGATCTCGATGCGGCCGTCGAGCACTACCGGCGCTCTATCGAGCTCTATCCCACTGCAGAGGCCCACACCTTTCTGGGATGGGCGTATAGCTTTCTGGGAAAGATCGATAAAGCCATTCAAGAGTGCGAGATTGCCATTCAAATCGACCCCGATTTTGGCAATCCCTATAACGACATCGCGGTCTATCTTATGGAAAAGGGGGAGTACGACGAGGCCATCCCCTGGCTCACGAAGGCCATGGAAGCCAAACGATACGAACCCCGACACTATCCCCACATCAACCTGAGCCGTGTATATGCCAAGATGGGGAAGACCTACGAGGCCATTGCCGAGGTTCGAAAGGCATTGAAAATCGAACCCGATCACCAGGGGGCTCGCCGAGAACTGCACCGCCTGATCGGCATGCTTAACTAACGGACCGACCCCCCGGGACCTGGAGGATTGCGTTGCGGGTCCCGGGATCTTTTTTTCTGAGGGGGAGGGCTGGGGCTGGAACAGGCACCTCGGAAGAATTCGGGAGCAACTGGCCCGGCAGACCTGGTAGTTCGGGGCGGAACCCTTCTTAATGTCTATACGGGGGAACTGCTTGAGGGCTGGGGCGTGGCGATTCGCGGGGAGCGGATTGTCGCTTTGGGCCTCGACCTCAGCCATCTCATTGGTCCCGAGACCAAAATTGTCGAGGCGGCAGGTAAGTATCTCACCCCGGGTCTGATTGATGGACACACCCACCTAGATAACATCCAAAGCCTGCATGAGTTCCTGTATGAGGCCCTGCCAAGGGGACTCACCACTGTCATTACAGAGTTAGTCCACGTGGCAAATGTAGGAGGGGCCGCAGCCTTCCGGACCTTCCTGGCGGGTCTCGAGGACCTCCCGATTCTGGTTTACACCACCGCTCCTTCTATCTCCCTTCTCTGCTCTGACCGGGGGGATGGCCGGTCGGCCATTTCATCTGACGAAGTGGCAGACCTGCTGGAGCACCCTCTCGTGCTGGGGCTCGGGGAGGTCTACTGGCATCTCGCACTGCAGGCCCCGCCCGACCTCTTGTCCTTGATCGATAAGGCCCGTCGTCTGCGAAAGCAGGTGGAGGGGCACGCCGCCGGGGCCCGCGGGTGGAAGCTCCAGCAGTACATGGGCCTCGGAATCGGCTCCTGCCACGAGTCAATCACACCAGAGGAGGTGATCGACCGGCTTCGCCTGGGGGTACATACAATGGTTCGAGAGGGTTCGGTGCGGCAGGACCTAGGCGTCCTGAAGGAAGTGGTCTCGTCCGGGGTGGATCTCCGGCGTCTGATCCTGGTAACCGATACTGTCTGGCCCGATGACCTCTTGCGCCGGGGCGTCATGGACCATGCGGTCCGCCGTGCCATCGAGCTCGGTCTCGATCGCGTTGCGGCAGTCCGGGCGGCCAGCCTCTCCTGTGCCGAGCACTTCGGTCTCGACCACCTGGTGGGAGGCCTTGGTCCGGGCAAGTATGCCAACCTCTTGGTAGTTCCGGATCTTACGCGGATGGAACCCGAGGTGGTAATTAGTAAGGGTAGCGTGGTGGCGCAGGACGGAAGATGTCTCGTAAGGGTCAAGGGAAATTCTCAAATCCGGCGGGTTCTCCCCGCGCCTACGTTGCCGCACCCTCTCACGCCGGGGGATCTCAAAGTCCCTGCGGACCGCTTAGGTGGGTGGACCCAGGTGAGGGTTCTAGGCATTGCGGGACCCATTCTGACACGGGAACTCACACTGTCACTGCCGGTCGAGGGGGGAGAGGTGATCATGGAGCCTCAAGCGGATGTTCTGAAGGCTGCCGCCTTTGACCGGAGAGGTCTTGGGCAGAGGACGGTCGGGTTCGTCAAAGGATTTGGCCTGCGGCAAGGGGCGGTTGCCTCGAGCCTTTCCTACGACGTGAGCAATCTAGTGGCCGTCGGGGCCCGGGATGCAGATATCGCCCGAGTTCTGAACCGATTGGTAGAGATCGGCGGCGGCTTTGTCGTGGTGGTCGATGGGGAAGTCGTAGAGGAGCTCCCCATGCCGATCGGGGGGATCATTAGCGAAGAGTCGGTCCCGAAATTGGCCGAGAAGCTCGATCGAATAAAGCGGGTGGTCAAAGACCTGGGCTCACTGCTTCAGGATCCCCTCCTCACCCTCCAGGCCCTTACCTTCACCGCGATTCCGGCCTTGAGGCTCAGGGAGCGCGGGCTTGTCCAGGTCAAAACGGGTCAGATAGTCCCACTGCTGATAGAGACTTCCTAACCATCCCTAGTGCCGCACCAACTAGCGACCGATGCCCGTTGACCGTTATCCGATGACCGTAAGGGACCAAGGGGTCCTTTTTCGGTCGTCGGTCGTCGGTCCACAGTCAGTACTAGGGGGGCAGGCCCCCCTTCGGCGCTCGGCGTTCGCCTCGCTGAGCACCCCCCAGGCGTAGGGAAGCCTTTCCCTTACAACCCCTCAGTGCCTCTGGCGGAACCCGGGGATGGTTAGGAAGAATTAGTTTGGAGGGGCCCTCGGTGACCCCATCCTCCTTGAGAGGTGGAGGGAGGACATCGGTGACGTATTGCCACAGAGGCCTCTTTGTGCAACACTCGGCCTACTTTTTCCATCGATCATAATCCTATGTTGTCCTATGGAAGGGAGGTTGGCCATGGTGCTCAAGAGAGATTTTTCCATTACGTATTACGGCCACAGCACGTTCAAGGTTGTGAGCCCCAAGGGGAAGCATATTCTGATTGATCCCTGGGTTATGGGAAATCCTGCCTGTCCCGACCGTCTGAAGAGTGTTGACAAGATTGACCTGATGCTCATCACCCATGGCCACTTTGATCACATGGCCGATGCGGTCGCCCTCGCCGAGGCGCACACGCCAAAGGTCGTGGCTATCTTTGAGATAGCGGCCTTTCTCGAGAGCCGGGGGGTGAAGGACACGCTGCCTATGAACATGGGTGGGACCCAACATGTGGAGGGTGTCGCGGTAACCATGGTCCCGGCCTTCCATAGCTCTGGCATTCAGGATGAGGAAGGCCGTTTGGTGTATGGCGGGGATCCTGCCGGCTATGTCGTCACCTTGGAAAATCGTTTTACCTTTTACCATGCTGGGGATACGCAAGTCTTCGGAGATATGCGGCTCATCGCGGATCTCTACGAGCCTCAACTTAGTTTTCTCCCCATTGGAGACCTTTTTACGATGTCCCCGAAGGAGGCGGCCTATGCCTGTAGACTCCTAAAGCCCAAGTGGGTCATTCCGATGCATTACGGCACCTTTCCGCCCCTCACAGGGACTCCAGCAAAGCTCAGGCAGGCGACCAAAGGGATCAGGGGGCTGAAGGTGATCGAGATGAAGCCCGGCGACACCATCAAGTGAGGAGTTATGAAGCTGCGCCGGCCCGTGAAGGCAGCCTGTGTCGGCGGAAAATTCCATGGGTAGGCAGATCGGGAAATTCTGGTTACGCGCGGTGCCTTAAGATAGGTGATCAGAGCGGCCACCCCCGCCTTCGCTTTGCTTCGGCGGCGGGGCCCGGCCGAACGCAAATCAGTTTCCGCCTTCCTCGGCCTTGCTCCCCTCGCCCGTGCAGTGTTGGAGGAATCAGTAAAGATTTCCTTACAGTTGTGCATGGCGGGTTTCTAGTAAGAGTGCGTCTTTCCGTGAACCGTGAACCCTGAACCGTGAACCAGGAGCGGAGATGGCAGAGATTATTGAGGTGGGGCATAGTCCGGATCCGGACGATGCCTTCATGTTTTATGCGCTCACGGCAGGGAAGCTCGAGACAGGCGACCTGGAGTTCCGCCATGTCCTGCAGGATATCGAGACCCTGAACCGCTGGGCAATGGAGGGGAAACTCCCCGTGACCGCCATCTCCCTTCACGCTTACGCCTATGTGGCTGACAAATATGCCCTGCTGCCTCACGGTGCGAGCATGGGAAGGAAGTACGGGCCGATTGTGGTGACACGAAAGCTGCTCGGCTTCGATGACCTCCGCCGTGAAACGATTGCGATCCCTGGAACGTTGACCACCGCCTTCCTCACCCTGCGGGTCTGCCTGGGGGAGTTTCCGTATGCGGTTGTCCCCTTCGAACAGATCCTTGAAGCGGTGGCCGAAGGACGATACGGTGCAGGAGTGATCATTCATGAGGGGCAACTGACATATCAGGATCATGGGCTCGTAAAAAGCTTGGACCTGGGAGTCTGGTGGCACGACACAACGGGGCTCCCGCTACCACTTGGGGTCAACGCCGTCCGGCGGGATCTGGGAGAGGATAGAATGCGACAAATCGCTGGCCTCCTCGAGGCGAGCATCCATTATGCACTCGAGCATCGGCAAGAGGCGCTGGGGTACGCGATGGGTTTCGCCCGTGGGATGGACCGGTCTTCTACAGACACCTTCGTAGGGATGTATGTGAATGATCTGACCCTGGCCTACGGGCAGGAGGGCCGGCGCGCAGCGGAAACGTTGCTCGAATGGGGGTTCAAAGAGGGGATCTTACCCCGTCAGGTTGCAGTCCGCTTTGTAGAGTAGGGGGTGTGAGCCTGGCCCCCGACATTACAATTGGTGGAGGATCCTGGTAAATTCCGAGAGATGACCGGGGGGAAGTTCCGTTTGAGTGAGGAGTTCCTGCTGAAAGGCACCTGGGGCGTCATAGATCCGCTCGTTCAATTCGGCGACGCAAGTGAGGACATGCTCGATCCGATGATCCACGATTCCGCTGAAAAGAGCCAGGAGGAGACTAAGGATGGGATTATCCGCTCGGACATATCCGTACAGATCGTATACGATGTAACTCTCGCCACCCAGATCGAACGAGTCGTACCTTAGGACGACCACCGCCCGACCATATTTTCCCTGGGCTAGGACTACCCGTTTTTCGTCGTCAGCATAGACCACCTGGAGGCGGGCCCATCCCCCCTTCGGGGTGGTCGCCTCGTAGACTCCTTCATCTGTCTGCTCGATCACGTAATCGGTTAAGTCCATGATTCGACCGAGCTGGGAAGCGAAATCGAGGTGGTTTAGAAGATATTCGTACACCTCGCGGTGGCCTCTAAAGACTGCCCCTTTCTTCTCATCCACATACGAAGCCCCTTGTATCACCTCTTTGAGTTCCTGAGCACTGGAGTCATGGAGGAGAGAGTCGGGGATGACCCTGGATTGCTCCACGGCACCGCCCAGGCCCCACGGAGCAATGGCAAAAGAAAAAGCGAGCATGATTAGAAAGATTCGACGCATCGAGCACCTTTTGAGGGCGGTAAAAACCATTATGTTGTAACTTATTGCTATTTAAGTGCCAACTTAGAAAGCGAACGATTCGACGTTGATTTTGGTGAAGGCCTTGCGGTAGAATCCCGTGGCTGTTTGCCGTTCAGATAGGTTATGGGAGACCAGCGAAGGGGGGGAATGGTGAGCAACCCATTGAGTGGTTGGGCCCTTGTTCTGGGCGCGTCGAGCGGGTTCGGGGAGGCCACGAGCCTGGCCCTGGCTCGAGCGGGGATGCACATCTTTGGCGTTCACATGGATCGGAAGGCCACCCTGGCCAATGTTGAGCGGATCGTGGGAGAGATCCGGGGGATGGGGCGGGAGACCCATTTCCTTAATATAAACGCCGCAGACGAGGAAAAGCGCCGGGAGGCGTTAAATCAAATGGAAAAAGTTCTGAAGGAGCGAGGCAAGGAGGGAGGGGTAAAGGTCCTCCTCCACTCATTGGCCTTCGGGACACTCAAGCCTTTTGTCGCAGCGAACCCGGCCGGGGCCATCAACAAGGTCCAGATGGACATGACCGTGGATGTCATGGCGCACAGTCTCGTCTACTGGGTCCAGGATCTGGTCTCGCGAGGACTGATGCGTGAAGGGGGAAGAGTCTTCGCCATGACGAGCTCTGGCGGGCATCGGGTCTGGCACACGTATGGCGCTGTCTCCGCCGCCAAGGCTGTCTTGGAATCGCACGTCCGACAGCTGGCTCTGGAACTGGCTCCGATGGGGATTACGGTCAATGCGGTCCGTGCCGGGGTGACCGACACTCCGGCCCTCCGGAAGATCCCCGGTCATGAGAAGATGATCGAGGGGGCCCAGGAGCGCAATCCGTTTCACCGTATTACGACGCCTGCCGATGTCGCAGCCGCAATGGTAGGGCTGTGCCAACCGGGGGTGTATTGGGTGACGGGTAATGTGATCGGGGTGGACGGGGGAGAGGATATCGTAGGGTAGCGTATTCTCGTCCGAAAGCCGGTCTTCCAATATATTCTTACCGCTGAACGGTCGCCGAGACATGCGCTAAGTTATGGCCTGCAGGCCTGAGATCGTGAATGATGTGTCACGCTGAGGGGGACGGTTCGGGGGGCTTGCTGAGGATTGCCAGGAGCTCCTCAGGTCGGCTCAGGTCCTTCAGCAGGTGGTCGGGAGACGCCTGAAGTAGCGTTTCCCAGGAGTCGCCGCCAGTCGCCACAGCGACAGTTGTTGCGCCCGCTTCGCGGCCACAGGTGATATCCAGATCGGTATCGCCAATGACGACGACCCTCATATCTTTCTTCGATTCGCCCATAATGCTTCTTCCCCGCTCGATCGCCTTCTGGATGAGCGCCGTCCGGTTCTGTGCGTCCGAGCCGAATCCCCCGAAGGAAAAGTAGCGATTCAGGTCAGCGCGGCTCAGCTTGATCCGGGCCGCAGTTTCTAGATTGCCTGTGGCAAGACCCAACCGGAACTCCGGTCGACCGGCAAGCATCTCGAGCAGGTCGGGCAGTCCTGGCATGATACGGTAGCCCGGTGAGTGACGCACTTCCTCTTGCAGATAAGGAAGATACCGACTACAGATCGCCTGGATCTCCGCCGGGGTGGGGAGCCGGCCAAACCCGGCAGTAAAGAGGTCCTCGATGATGTCCGGATCCGTCCGGCCGTGAAACCGAATCCCGTCAGTGAGCGCTTCGATGCTGAACAATTCGCGAAACGTCCTTTGAAACGCTCGAATCCCAGCCCCTCCGGTGAGGATAAGTGTTCCGTCCACGTCAAAGAGCAAGAGAGTAGTCATCAGTAGATCCTCCCAAGCCTCAAGAGGGGTCAGCGCCTTTCGCCGGCGCCGAACAGGATTTCGCCGAAGTGGCGCAGGATCCTAGCGGTAGCCCCCCAGATCGTGTGGGGCCCCTCCCGACGGACGAAGACCCGGACCTTTTCTCTTTCCCTCTCCCAGACCTCCTCATGGAAGGCCTGCGGGTCTTTGAGGAGCTGCAAGGGGAAGGAGAGAATCTCAGCGATCTCCCTCGCTTCGATCTGAAAGGGATATCGGGAGGGGATAACGCCGACCACAGGGGTGATGAGGAAATTGGAGGTGGCAGTAGAGGTATCGTCCAGCTCTCCAAACACCTCCACATCCTTGGGATGGATGCCTATCTCCTCATGGGCCTCTCTCAGAGCCGTGGCGATTGGGTCTCGATCTTCCGGCTGCCAGGTCCCGCCGGGAAAGGCGATCTGTCCTTGATGCGTCTTGACATGATCCGTTCTCTTGATAAGAAGAATTTCAAATCCTCCTTCACCGTGGTAGAGAGGGACCAGCACCGCTGCCTGCTGTTTTCCCTCGGAGGGCAGAGATGTTCGTTGGCGGCCTGTGATGATGCGGCGGATTTCCTCCTTCTCGATCATACGTACCTCTTGAACCAGGCAATACTCAGCCGGACAGCTTCCTCCCGGTGTTTAAGGTTGCTGAATCGATGGTCTGCGCCCACCATGATCTCGAGGGCTTTCGGCTCCTTGGCCTGTTCGTAAAGGGCCCGGCCGTGACGGTGAGGGATCAGTTCGTCCTGTTCCCCATGAATAATCAGGCAACGGGGGATGCCAGCCGGGACCTCTGCAAAGGTTCCCTGTGCCAGCTCTTGAAAGAACGCGGCGCCGAGCCCGTGAGCCGTTAAGGCTTCCTTCCGGGCTTGCAAATCCCGAAGATGAACCGGAGTTGCCCAGAGGGCGGTGGCCATCACCTGGGGCGCCTCGGCTGCCACAAAGGAGGCGATATAACCTCCGAGGCTGCTTCCCAAGAGGAAAAAACGTTCGTCCAGCGCCGGGTGGTCCCGAAGGTGCGAGAGGACTGCCTTGAGGTCACTGATCCGGCCGGCAACGGTGGTGTCCTTGAGCTGTCCACTACTCTCACCGCACCCTCTGAAATCAAACCGAAGGCAGGCAAATCCTGCCTTGGTGAGCCGCGCTGCAAGAAGCAGGTATTTGTCGCTCGCTTTTGCGCTGAGGAGACCGTGGGCGGTAATCACGCAGGGCCACCGGCCCGCACCCGGGAGGTGCAGCACCCCATCGAGCCGCTCTCCCTCGGACCAGGTGAGCAGCGGCTCAAGCACCAGTCTCCCTCAATTCTCGGATTTCGTGGTGGGTCCAGAGGGCCTGTTCTTCCTGACTCAGTTCTGCAAGATCCCAGAGGTTTACGATAATGTACCGATCTCCTGAAATTCCGGTCGCCCATCGGTAACGGACATATACTGGGTGGACTCCCTCCTTTATCAATCTTGCCCGCCTGGTCACAATGAGATCCGGGTTCACCTCGATGTCCGGATTCTGCCGGTAGAGGTCGAGAATGGCTGGGCGGAACCGGAAAAGCTCGTCCTGGTTAATTCCTTGATAGAGGAGATTTTTGTAGGCGCCGAAATCCTGCTTTGCTTTGTCAAAGCGGGCCTTGAGAATTGATTGGGACGGAAGGACATACGTGGACCGGAGGGTCTGGGGAACCGATCGATCGAGCACGCCGGGATCGGCAAGCCCCACCCGGGGCTGGTAGATCTCCACAAGCCCCTCCTGTGCCATGTCTCCCAAGAGCTTGAGGACTTCCGTCTCGGAGATTTCAAGAGATTCGGCGACAGTCAACGCCGGGATCAGATTAAATTGCTCCTGCCAGTACCCGACGAGATAGTCTAGAATCCGTTGGTGCTGAAAATCCATGAGTCATTTTGGAGAGTGCTTACCGCTGGATTTCATCTCTGAGATGGTTGAGCACCGGCGATTCCCAAATCAGCATACCGGATCATTTGAAGGTGCGCAAGTTGTGATAGGAAAACGGTGTGTAGCATCAGATGCGGTTTGCTTGACGCTTCTGAAGACGGCTGCTATGTTATGCTGAGATTATGACGTAGGCCCTAAGGGCATTTGGGTGCTGCGAGGTAGCGGATGCAGGTCGGCGAGCGGATGAAGACGGAATTGCTCCACGTGAGCCCCTCGGATAGCGTACGAACCGCTTGGGGACTCCTGCGGGAGCATCAGATTCGCCACCTGCCGGTGGTGGAGGACGGAAAACTCGCGGGTATCATCACGGATCGGGATATCCGGCTCGTCTTTCCATCGGCGATTACGGCGGGCCAGAGAGAGCAAGATCCGCATGACGCCCTCGAAAAGGTTTCGGTGCAAGAAATCATGTCGAGACCGGTCGTCACGGTGACGTCGGAGACCCCCATTGCCGATGCCGCGCGCCTTTTCCTCGAACGTCGGATCGGCGGCCTTCCGGTAGTGGAGGGAGAACACCTGGTGGGGATCATTACCAGGGATGACATCCTCGCAGCCTTCGTGGAGATCATGGAAGCGAGGTATTAGAAATTAGGCCCCCAACCGGACTCCTCCACCGCCCGGAAGATGTCGGTATCGCTTACGATCCCGATAATCTTACTGCCCTGACGTACCAAGACCCGTCGGATCCCCTTCTCGCTCATCAGCCTGGCCGCGTCCGCGAGGGGATAGTCAGGGGGCACGGTAATGAGGCTTGTGGTCATGACGTCCTGAACATTCAGCGTCTTGGGATCTTTCCCATGCGAGACAACCTTGGAGATGATGTCCCGCTTGGTCATCATCCCCTCAGGCTCCCCGGGCGTCGCTGGCGTGACCATGAGGCTCGAGATACCTTTCTCCTGCATCTGATGTATTGCCTCCGCCACGGACTTGTTCGCTTCGATGCTCACCACCGGGCTCTTCATGATACTGGCCACCGTGTACATGGGTCTCCCCCTGGATTGTGCTCTGGTTAGCTCATGCTTGCGTGAAGCTTCACTGTATTCAGGACGAGCTCCGCTGATCGGACCATATCATCGAGCAGCAGATACTCCCGCACCGTGTGGACCTCCCGCTGCCCAGTCCCCACATTAGCCACCTCGAGCCCCTTGGCGCAAAGGAAATTGGCGTCGGAGGCCCCGCCCGTTCGCCAGAGGGTGATTTCGCGCCCGAGAGTATGGGCGGCGTGTCGAACAAGTTGGACAATCCGAGCCTCCTCAGGAATGAAGAGCCGATCGTAGTCCCGCTGGACCTGGTACGTGACTTGGCCCCGGTGGGTCGTCCCGTCCAGTGTGAGCTGGTGCTGGCCTGCCGCCTCCTCGAAGCAGCGGATCATGTGCTCGGTCTGGGCCTTGAGTTTGGCCTCGTCGTGGCTGCGCGCCTCCCCGTGGACGGTGACGGCGCTGGGGATGATGTTGATGGCGATACCGCCCTCGATCGTTCCAATGTTCGCCGTGGTCTCGTCATCTAGGCGGCCGAGCCGCATCCCCGCGATAGCCTCGCTGGCTATCCGGATCGCATTGATCCCCCTCTCAGGACAGACCCCGGCGTGAGCCTCGAAACCCTGGAGGGTGAACTGGAGTCGATTGGCGGCCGGTGCCCTGGTAATCAGTCGATCGGGATCGCTGCTGTCCAGTATGAGGCCGGTGCGGGCATGGAGGCGGGAAACGTCCAGGTGTCTCGCCCCAAGTAGGCCGCTCTCTTCGCAAATGGTGAAAACGATCTCGAGCTCTGCGTACGGGACCTTTTCTTTCTGGAGCGCCCGGAGCACTTCACAGATGATGGCGATCCCGCTTTTGTCGTCCGCCCCCAAGATCGTGGATCCGTCGCTTTTGATGAGGTTCTCCTCAACCTGGGGCTTGATCCCCTCACCGGGCCCAACGGTATCCATATGGGCGCAGAGTAGGAAGGGAGTTCCCCCTGATCGGGTGCCGGGAATGCGCGCGATGAGGTTTCCAACCGTTCCGCCTACCATCTGATCCGTCTGGTCAAAGCTCACCTCGGCTCCCAAAGAAGTTAGCTCCTCCTTGAGGTGCATCGCGATCTCTCGCTCCTTCCGGGAAGGGCTGTCAATTTGCACCAGCGTCAGGAAATGGTCGCGCATCCGGTCACGATTAATCATGCGTTTCCCCCGCATTCTCAGGATTGCCTGCCCCTTAGGATACTATACGGGTTGGGAGGCCGCAAAGGGAAAGGCCGATCAGACAGCCAAGGCGGCGACCCGCTCGCGGAGTCGGGCGGCAATGACTTCATACAGGTCGGCTTCGGGAGGGATCGGACCTTCATCGAGGAGTTCTTGCACTGTGACCGGCGGGCCAAAGACGATTGTCAGGGGATGGAGTCGGGGAAAGCGCTTACCCCGAGGCCAAATGTCGAACGAACCGAGGATCCGGACCGGAAGCAGGGGAAGATTCAGTTCCTTGGCCAGAATGGATACCCCTTTTTTGAAGGGCTTGATCTGGCCGTCAATTGAGCGCGCTCCTTCGGGAAAGACACAGAGGAATTCCCCCTGCCTCAAAACATACGCTGCCGCTTGTAGCGCCTGAAACAAGTAGGTATCGGCATCCACGTGGATAACCCGATACGCCTTGCCAAACATGGCGGTGACCGGATTTCTGAAGAATTGATGAAAGCCCAGAAAGTTCACCTGACGAACAAGACGGAACTCAAGGGCGGCCCCGAGGGCAAACCCGTCGACGTAGCTGGCGTGATTGGGAGTGATCAGATAGGGGCCCCGATCCGGCACGTGGCTCAGGCCGTGGACCCGGAAACGGCAAAGCAGACGGAAGACGAGGCGTAGGAGCTTGTGGGAGAGAAAAGAGACGGCAATAGCCCAGGGCTTGTTGCTCTCTGCGATCTCGGCCCGGACACTTTCTGGGGGCTCACCTGCCAAGATCTCGTTCCACGGGGGGCGGCGGGCCTCTCGCTCTTCCTGGATGACCTCTGGGTGTTCAGCCAGACACTCCTGTACCTTAACTACCAGATCTCGCACTGTAAACAGCGCGGGGCCGGCCTCTGCAGGGAGATCGATGTCGAACAACTCTTCGAGGGCCACCATCAGCTCGATCCGTGATAGAGAATCCAGGCCGAGGTCCAGTTCCAAGTTATCGTCGAGACGGATTCCTTTCTTCTTCCGCGCCACGACCGGGAGGTATGCGAGGACTTTCCGAGTGACCGGGCTTTCCCAAAGGTGCTGGTCTGCTTCCGATGGTGGTAGCCCTTCATCCACTTCGACTCGCAGGGTTTCTCCCCTGAGATACATCTCGTGAACCAAGTGCCGTTGGATTTTGCCCAACCGGGTCCTGGGAAAGGGGTCTTTCACGATCCGGAGCTGGGTCGGGCGCTTGGAAGCAGGAAGCTCCCGAGAGAGGCGGTCCATATCCCATCGGATCACGTCCTCGGAGTTGGCGAGTCGTTCAGCCCTGAGGTGGTCGAAGTTGGGGACGACCAGCGCGGCCACCCCCTCTGTGCGGGGGGTGCCGAGCTCGCCGACCCCCAACAGACAGATCTCTTTGATATAGGGGCTCTTCAGGTAGTGGGCCTCTACCTCCTCAGGGTAGATGTTTTTTCCCGTGGAGAGGACGATGACCTCCTTGAGCCGTCCTGTGATGAAGAGATACCCGTTGGCGTTGAGATACCCGAGGTCTCCCGAAAGAAACCAGCCTTTCTGGAAACTCTGGGTGGTTCCTTCCGCGTCCTTGAAGTAACCTTGCATCACGTTGGGGCCCTGGATGGCGATCTCGCCGAGTCCCTCCGGATCCGGCTGCATGATTCGGACTCGGACACCAGGGAGCGGCACGCCGACCGACTCAAAGCGGGACTCGGTCATCGGAGTGAAGGTGACGGCCGGGGAGGTCTCGGTGAGGCCGTAGCCTTCGAGGACGGTGAAGCCCAGACGGTAGAAGTCCCGGCCGACCGTGGGATCGAGCTTGGCGCCCCCGCTCGTGAGGATCCGGAGCCTGCCACCAAAGCGACGATGAATCTGAGTGAAGAGAAGGCGGCCGGCGTTCATTCCGAAATACTGTCGTGCGCCGCCGGCGAGACCCAAGAGAACGTTGAAGAGAAGTCGAATCGGCCGAGCCCGCTTCTTGACCTCCTGAAAGACCCCTCGATGGAGGAGGGAAAGGAGCTGGGGTACCGCCACAAGGATAGTGACTCCGGTCTCCTGCATACATTCCAGTAGATCAGGAGGCTTCAGGCTATGGAGGAAAGTGACCCGGGCCCCAAGGAGGAGGGGCACCAGAAACGTGCTCATAAAGGGGTAAACGTGATGCAGCGGCAAGAGTGCCAGCACGTTGTCCTCAGGCCCGAATACCTGGAGGTCCCTCACGGCGGAGGAGTTCGACAAAAAATTGCTGTGGCTGAGCATTACCCCTTTGGGGATTCCGGTGGTCCCCGAGGTGTACAGGATTGAGGCAATCGCCTCCGGTGGAGGAGAAGGTAGTGTGACATTCTCGGTGTTCTGCAGAATTTCGGAGAGGGTGTGAACCCCCGGGAGGGCCTTCTCATCTAACAGGATGATCTCGGGGCGGGGAGAAAGGCGAGCGATGAGCTCATGCACCTTGGCCAGTTCGGTTTCCGAGACGATGATAGCCCGGCTCTCGGAATGGCAAAGGAGATTTTCCACCTCCTGTGTGTCCAGTTGGGCATCGAGAGGGACCGCCGTGGCTCCAGAAACCACGATTCCCAGGTAGGCAACGCACCACTCCGGCCGGTTTTCAGAAAAGAGGGCGACGCGATCCCCAGGGGTGATCTCGAGCTGGAGGAGGAAAGTCGCGAGGCAACGCGCCTGATCTTCGACGTCGCCGTAAGTCCATCGTACGTATTGGCCGTCTCGCTTGATCTGGAAAGCGACCCGGTCCCGAAAGAGGGTTACCGCCTCAAAAAACTGGACGGGGATTGTTTGGGCTGCTAGCATGCCACGATGATAACAGTTTCTGTGATTGCCCACAATCAGAGGGGGGAGAGCGTGTCGGAGGCGTCAGTGAAAGGGAAGAGCATCATCTTCGTCGCACTGTTGATCCTTGTCTGGAGCGGCTGTGCTACGCAAGAACCTCTCCCTCCCGGTCGTGTGGGGGAAGTCAGAGGAAAGGTAGTGCGTGTCGAGAGAGAGCAGGGATTAATTGCTGTCGGGACCAACTTGGAGGACGGGGAACAGTGGTTTCAGCTCAGGCCCTTCACCGCGGTGAGCGGGGCCGACGTTTCAAGTGCGAGTGCGTTGAAGGTCGGAGAGAGGGTATACGTGCGCTATCTTCAGGAACCGGCAACAGATCCTCCAGAGGTCCTCAGCATCACGGTGCTCCGGTACACGCTTAAACCAACAGGGAAAGGGCTCGGGAGCATCGGAATTCCTGGCTTCTGATGTGCCTGACACGAGACCCTTAACACGCAGCCTATCGTCTCTGCTACGGAAGTTCTCAATCTCCTTTGGCGCCGAACCCAGATAGGGCGGGTTACCTCACGCCGCGAACTGCCAGGTTCAAAGTAGGGGAAATTTCATCAGATCCATGAGCCGGTCCACATGCTGGTGGGCCACGGCTAAGAGAGTCTGCCGGTTCTCGCCGTCGGCCGGCTCCTCGTGGAGGAGAATGTACATAGCACCCTTCAGCGCCGTCAAAGATGTATGAACCTCGTTGACGACCGTCGCCAGGAAGTCTGTCTTGAGCTGGTTCTGCTGTAATGAAGCGTGAAGCTGCGCCTCGAATTGACCGGTCTCCAGGCGCTCGGGATAGTCTGAGAGTTCATTGGAGGGTGTTGTCAGCTGGTCCATTTCTCGGCCCAGACGGTCCGCAGCCAGTTGATAGGCCGCCACCAGCTGTTTGAAGGTCTGGACAAAGGTTTTCAGGTCTTCTTCCATTTTCTCTATGTGGCAAAACTATCTTCCCGGGGATCAAATCCGCAGTGGTCTACGCGCGGCCGGAACCCCTACGTTCCGTTGTCGCTGCTTGTCTTCCCTGGCGACTCTTCCTCCTGATCGAGGACTTCCTGGAGGAGGGCACCGATGAGGAAGAACTCCTTGTCAATGTCGTCCTTAGTGAAGCGCAGGCCGTGAAGGAAGTCTTCCCCCACGGTCGGTGTGCGGGTCCACATCACCTCGGTCTCCGCCTCCATCAAGGGAAGGGTCAGCCCGGTGGGGGTCGCCACAAGCACGCGGGTCCGGGGATCAAGTGCCTGGGGAAGGGTGATCATCAGCCCGCCGTCGCTGATGTTTTGGGCGCGACCTGGGAGGCGGGAATCCGGGGGAATGAGGCAGGCGATCTCGAGGTCGATCGGGATGCGGAGGGAGGACCGAGGTGTCGAGCCTGCCTGAAAGGCCATAAGCTGGTCCCAGATCCGATGGTCTGTCCCGGCCCACTTGGTGAACTTGAGACCCATCTGGCCCGGGGTGCCTGCGCCCGTCCAGACCACCACGGCCTCGCTTCGGGCGTTCTGCCCTTCAGAATTCACGAGGATATTCGTGGGAGTGCCTGGTGCAAGGGTCTCCGGGACTTCGAGCAGCAGCCCGCCGTGGCTCACGTTGCGGGTCAGACCCACGGTCCGGTAACCGGGCACCGCGGAACTCTCGCAGAGGGCCGGCATGCGTAGTGGAAACCGGGGATGCTCACGGGTTTCAGTATAGCCCATAATCCTCGTATCCCATGCAAGGTCCAGACCGAATTCCCCCTTTTTCAGGTCTCCGAGGACAAATAGGCCTTCCGAGCGTCCATTGCCCCAGGAAGCAGGCCGTCACTTGAGAGCGGTAACAAAGAAGAGGTGAGTAACTTCCCGGATAGCATATAATCAGAGCTGTGACTGGAGCTTCGGCCACGGATCGCAGCGCGCCTGAGCTCTGTGTGTGTCTCTCGAAGACAATAACGACCGATTTGAGTCAGGGTGTGCACGAAGTGTTGATCGGCGGATCAGGGCGAGAGGGAGGGGTTTATGGAAGTGATTCGGGGAAAGGATAGCGAGGCTCGACGCGGGGAGAGATTTACTGGGACGGCGTGGGTCGGGACGCCGCTCAAAGCGCAGCGGCCAGCGGGCATGAGAGTGTTCCTGGTGTTTTTCGAGCCCGGAGCCCGGACACACTGGCACGTACACGAGGGTGAGCAGACCCTTTATGTTGTTGCGGGGACAGGCCGGGTCCAGAAATCGGGCGACCCGGGGAGGGAGATCGGTCCTGGAGACATCGTGTACATCGCCCCGGGGGAGAAGCACTGGCACGGGGCGGGGCCACAAAATTCACTCTTGCACCTCGCGGTCACCACGGGTGGAGATACTGTGTGGATGGAGGAGGTGACGGGGGATGCGTACACGAAGGATTTCAATTGAGAAACTTCTGCAGTGAAATAAGCCATCACAGAGGGGATGGGTGCCGGTCTGAGCGTGTGCAGGCTAGAGCGGCAAGCTTATGGCCTGGCCCGACTGGGCGCTGCGTATTACCGCCTCGGTAAATTCCATGTACCGCGCGCCGTCCTCGAAGCTGGTGCATGTAACCCTCTCCTTGCCCCGGATCGCGTTGACAAACTCCTCCTCTACCCGCCAGCCTCCTCGCTCCTCCTCGGGGACGTCGACCGTTTGCAGCTCTTTGTCCCGCCGCCGTCCCCCGGAAATCTCGAGGGTGGAGGTATCAAGTCTCAAGGTGCCCTCGGTGCCGAAAAGCCACACCTCGTTCGTCGGCGCTAGGCCCGTGACAGCACTGAAGCGGAGGTGGGCGATCGCTCCACATGCCAGATTCGCGATAATATCCACGTGGTCTGGCACTGTCACCGCCCTGAGGACCCCACTTGTGTCCTTCCGGTGAGGAACACACACCTTGGTCATGGCCATTACCCGGGTCGCGGGCCCCACCCAGCGCATCATTGACTCGTACCAGATACCCATGGTCAGGGTGTTGAAGCCGCTCAGGTCCGCATCGTGCCTCCAGTGTAAGGGGCTTTCCCTGTCCACAAAGTTCGGCTGCACCGCCCGAACCTCTACTGCCAGAATCTCTCCACAGTAGCCAGCAGTGATGAGCTTCTGGATGGGGCGGTCGACGGCCAGGGTGTGCGGCGCGGGGACCACCTGGGTTACAAGATGAGGGTGCTGGCGGGCTGCCTCGAGCATGGCATGGGCCTCTGCCGCATTCAACGCCATCCGTGCTTCGCACAGGACATGTTTGTCGTTTTCTAGTGCCGCGAGGGTGACCGGACAGTGCATGTATGGCCACGTCCCGATGCAGATGGCATCGGTGTCCTCGGCCTCCACCAACTCCAACCAGTTATCATACACTTTGGGGATCCCGGACTCCCGGGCTACGGACTCACTCGACTCCCGGCTGCGGTTAGCCACGCTGACAATCTCTACGCCCGGAATGGCCTTGAGCCCGGGGATGTGCTTCAGTCGCGTGTTCGCTCCCGCGCCGACGATTCCCACACGGATCCTCTCGATGTCCATGGCATCTCCTTTCTGATGGAACATAGCTCCCTTGAGACAAGAGCAGTTTAGGCTTGACAGAGGATATACCTATAGGTGTACAAATAGGGTATCTCCATGCGACCCTTCGCCTTGTCGCGTAGGTGACCGATGAGGGGAGCGGAAAGCTCCCCAAAGGCAGGGCAAAATGAAACCGGGGTGAACATAGCCCCCGGGCCCACCCGTGGCAGTTTTGGTGGCGCACTTGACACTCGGACGCCCTCCGGGGCAGAGCACGGCCCGGAGGGCACTTTCATTTTTTGGCCAGCAGGTTCACCCACTTTACCACGAACCGCTCCGAGGGAAGCAAAAGGACAGGTGGAATTTGATATAGGGGGGTTGCCAACGAACGAGACTGTGTCTTTCTGAACAACAATGGGAAGTAAATAAAGCGGCTTCACCGCACCCGCTGGCAGGCAGAGACGGTAAAGCCGCCCGCTCCCGCCCAAGGTTAGAGGTGTGCGCCTCTATCTTGGGGCCGAGCGTTTTTGTTTATAGCACCCTGGCAAAGTTGAGGGCAACCTTTTTCTCCTCGCATAGGGCCCCGAGCGCTGGACTTCGGGGTGTTGATGCATAAGGGTAAGTGAGCTGAAAGGCTGACGAAGGGAGGGCACGGGACCGGGCCAAGAGGAGGTGAGAACGATGGCTAATCCACCGACCTGCATCACGTGCGGGTCTGTCCTCACGGGCTACGGGTGGAGTAAGGAACTCAACTTTCCGGTACATTTCTGCGCAAGCTGCCCAGCCAAGGCCTCCCCCAAGACCGAGGTGGGGAGGGAAGCGGCCTAGCCTTTCGCAAATGAGGGACCCAAATTTCCGGGCCCGGTCCCTGCTCCTTTCGCAAAAGCCGTCGACACTGACCATTGTCTGTGCTTCACTTACCCCAGACGCCTTCTCGGGAACAGTACGGCCCTGGAAGGCGTTTTTATTTTTACCCTTTGTTCTTTGGATTTGACATGCACGGTGGAATAAAGAGTTATGGTGCTGTGATCTTAATTGAAAAGTGACTTGACCCGTTACTCTAAAGGGGGTAGTGTCCGCCGAATGTCATAGCCGAGAATTCCAGTGTCGGAAAGCGAATGTTGGACAAACTACTTATGAGTTAACGGGAGGGAGGTCGCATGAGGCGACGGCGCGTTTGTCTGGACTGTGCAACCATGCTCTTGGGGGCCTCGCTAATCCTGGTTGGTTGCACCACGAAACCCGGGGTGCAGACAGCCGGGTCGGCGATGAAAGGTCCCGGGGCGGCGCCGAGGCCGCAAGGCAAGGTCGAGGAGGAGAAAATTCCCCCGCCGGTATCGATTCGGGAGGTCACGGTGACACCTAGGGTCTCAGAGCGGCCAGAAGCGGGCCTGGGTTCGGCGGTGGCCGAAGAGTCCCCTTTGAAAGATGTGCTCTTCGACTTTCGGAAGTCCGCCCTAAGGGAGGATGCCAAACAGACCCTAAAGAACAACATCCAGTGGCTCAAGGCGAATCCTCATGCCCTAATTCTGATCGAGGGTCACGCCGATGAACGGGGGACCAACGAGTACAATTTGGCACTGGGGGAACGCCGGGCGAAGACGATTCGTGACTTCCTCGTGGCTGGGAACGTTCATGCCAAGCGAGTTTCCATCATCAGTTATGGTGAGGAACGGCCCTTTGTCCTGGGGCACGATGAATCCGCATGGAAATGGAACCGCCGGGGCCACTTTAACCTGGGTTCCCCTTAGGGGAATCAGTACCCGGTCCGAAACTTTCAGCTTCTCGGGCCCATATCCGAGAACCTCATCGTAATGCGCCGTCTACTTAACTGTTGCTAGTGCCGTTCCAACTA
>JAAXQN010000278.1 GCA_012974305.1 Candidatus Methylomirabilis sp.
CATAGACTGGCGCTTGCAAGTAAACACTATGAGCAAAAGGCACACTTTCCCCTTTTTGATGCCACCATTCGCTCAAACCTGGTCTTCGGCTATGTGAACGCCGACAATCCTGGATTCATCGATGGCGATGGACTCGAGAACACCAGCTACTTCGCCGCACATCTCGTCTGGAACCCCTGGGCAAGCGTCACCGTCGGCGTGGAATACCTTCGGGGTCGCCGAGAGAACGCGGACGGCGCGTCGGGAAACGCCAATCGTATCCTCTTCTCCTCCAAGAAGGGGTCCAAGGGGTCAAGTCTTGACAATTACATTTGTTATTCTTCGAAGAGCGGCTTCCTGATCCTGTCTACCGTCTTCGCAAGTTGCCGATCCGTATCAAGTCTAGTTTTTCCTATGGAACAAAAAGGGAAAGCCCCGCTGAAAATGTAGTCTTTCTAATTGACAGGGCGGGAGGGCTCCCTATATCATTCGATCCCCCTTTCGGCCATTATCCACACACCGCCCGAAGCCGCGCCACTGCTTATCGGGGTTGTGGACCAGGTTCTCGTCGAGGAGGATAGACATCATGTATGAAACCCTGGCGATTCTGGCCGGATCCATTCTGGTTTACAGTTCGGTTGCCGGTGCCGTCGAGCGTACCTGGATCAGCGGACCGATTGTGTTCACCTGTTTCGGACTGCTTCTCGGTCCGGTAGGCCTTGATCTGCTCCCGTGGGAAGCGAACCGGGAAACCATCCTCAACCTGGCCGAGGTGACGCTGGCACTTGTGCTGTTCACGGATGCGGCCAGCGCCGATATGGGCGTACTGAAAAGGATCGCCCGATTGCCGGCGCGGCTGCTGTTGATCGGCCTGCCGCTGACCATCCTGCTCGGTTTCGGGGTCGGCGTGCTGCTCGTCGATAAGCTGTCCCTGTTCGCTATTGCCCTGTTGGCAACCATGCTCGCGCCGACCGATGCTGCGCTTGGCAAGGCGGTGGTCACCAACGAGTCGGTTCCCACCGAGATCCGCCAGGGCCTGAATGTGGAAAGTGGCCTGAACGACGGTATTTGTGTGCCGATCCTGTTTGTGTTCCTGGCACTGGCGCTGGGCAAGGCCGGCGAGGCTGGGCCCTGGACGCTTGCCGTGAAGTTGGTCATCGAGGAAATCGGCATCGGTCTTGCCGTCGGGCTAGGACTAACCCTTATTGCAGCCCGACTGTTGAAAGTTGCCTGGCACCGAAAGTGGCTGACGCATACCTGGATTCAGATTCCGGTGGTGGCGCTGGCACTGGCCTGTTTTGCCACGGCCCAGCTCCTGGGTGGCAGCGGCTTTATTGCGTCCTTCACTGGCGGCCTGTTGTTCGGCGTCCTGGCGGAGAAAGTCGAACGTCATGAATTCCTGCGGGCGGCAGAGGGCACCGGCGACACGCTGGCGCTGATTACCTGGATGATTTTCGGCTCGGCTGTCGTGGGTCACGCGATGGGTTACTTCACCTGGCCTATCCTGCTCTATGCCGTATTGAGTCTGACGGTGATACGCATGCTGCCGGTGTTTTTGGCACTCACCGGCAGCCCCATCAGCACCAAGGGCAAGCTGTTTATTGGCTGGTTCGGTCCGCGTGGTCTGGCGAGTATCGTGTTCGCCGTTATCGTGCTGAACAGTGGGCTGCCGGACAGCGGTCCGATTGCCATGACCGTGGTGTGCACCATCATTCTCAGTATCATCGCCCACGGGATGACCGCGAATCCTCTGGCCGCTGCACTCGCGGCGAGGTTAGGGCGTTCCAAAGGGAAAACCGCGGCAGATAAACAGGATTAAGGGCCGAGAAACCGTAGCATTGACCCTCTCCATAAAGGGGAAAGAAGCGATCAAAAGCCCAAGGGGTCAAGTCTACATTTGACAATTCTTCACCCCAAGCAGAACCCCGAACAATGAGAGGGGGGGGTTGCGGATAGGTTGCGTTTTTGGGTCACGAAATGTCACGTTTGCCGCGTCCTGCACACACCCCTCAGGTGCATCTGATTACCAATTAGCGGGGTGGATAAAAATACACTTGGGCCAGAACCTCTATATTCCCCGCATCTTAGTTGGAGCCGAGAGAGCTGCTATCCTCATTCGAGTCCGAGCCTACGGGCGAGAAAGGAATCGATACTGGCCTTGCCCGGTCCCGAAAACACCAGCCAGATGAATATCACGAACAACAACACCGTGGGGAGATACAAGAAGTCGCCCAACGTGTGCACCGTCTTGATCTCGGCCGTCAAGGTAGCCACAAACATAATGACCGCTAGCTGGATGGAGGCCACGCGAGTCGCTAGCCCAAGGATCAGGAAAATTCCGCCGACAAACTCACTTGAAGCGACTGCGGTTGCATTCAGGTGAGGAAAGGGGATGCCCAATTGAACGAAGTACTCCACGAGTTCCTCGAACTTGAAAAAAAGCTTCCCCCTACCGGACTCGAAAAAAAGCAGACCAACGGAAAGCCGGACCAGCAGGATCGGAATCCAGTCCAACTCGCGCAGGCGTTTCAGGAGCTGATGAATGAAACAATAACTCGCCAATGGGGTCAAGTCTACATTTGACAATGGCGTCGCTCTGGAATAACCTTCGACCCCCGGCCGCGTGGGGTCAAGTCTACATCTGACAATTATCTCAGTATGAATATTGAAATAGATAGGGAAAGGGAGGAGGTTTCGCGTGAACTACCTGAAGAAACTTATCGTCGAGCCCGGATCCAAGGTCAAACTTGCCGACATCGACCCCGGTTTCAAGGGCAAGCACGAATCGCACGAGGAAGCCTCGCCGCAGATCGACGCGCACATTCAGGAGCTGGCGCACCTCCAATACCTGATGTACGCCGAGGGCAAGCATGCGCTGCTGATCGTCCTGCAGGGCCTCGACGCGGGCGGCAAGGACGGCGTGGTCAACCATGTCATCAGCGCGATGAACCCGCAGGGTTGCAAGGTCACTGGCTTCAAACAGCCGACCAAGGATGACCTTGCCCATGACTTTCTGTGGCGCGTGCATCCGCATGTTCCGCGCAAGGGCGAGGTGGCGATCTTCAACCGCTCCCACTACGAGGATGTTCTCGTCACGCGGGTGCACAACCTCGTGCCGAAGAACGTCCTGTCGAAGCGCTATAACAGGATCAACGACTTTGAGAAGCTTCTCGCCGCCAACGGCACGACGATCCTCAAGTTCTTCCTCTACATCTCCAAGGAGGAGCAACTCGAGCGCTTTAAGCAGCGGCTGGACGATCCGAAACGGCACTGGAAGATCAGCGATAGTGATTACAAGGAGCGGGAGTACTTCGATGACTACGTTGCGGCGTTCGAGGATGCGCTCAAGGAGACGAGCACCGACTACGCGCCCTGGTTCGTCATTCCCTCGAACCACAAATGGTTCCGCGACCTCGCGATCTCGCAAATCATCGCCGAGACGCTGGAAGGGCTGAAGATGACGTTTCCCGCCCCGACGATGAACATCGATGAGATCCGCAAGGAATATCACGCAGCCGAGGAAGAGGAAAAGAAAGAAGAGGAGGCGGCCGGAAAGAAAAAGAAGAAAAAGAAGAAAAAGAAGGGAAAGAAAGACAAAGACCGTTAGTAGAAGACGTCCCTGGTCAACGAGGCAGAAACTCCTCACTTTTGTGGGCACTGCCCCCCTTCGGGGGGTTGCGGATGGATTGCGTTTTAGGGACACGAAATGGTACGTTGTGCCGCGTCCAACATACATTATCCAACCGGTCCACAGCCGCCTCATCCCTCCTAAACCAAGTTGTTAAGGTAGCGGTCTCGGAATCGCTTCGATGGCATAGGCAATTTGCCTATGCAAACCATAGTAGTTTGTCCTAGGGAACAAAGAGGGAAAACCCCGAGTATTTATGGGGTTGACAGGGGGGGGGTCCTTTATAGGATGTGCTCCGCGCATCGGCCATTATCCACGCACCGCCCGAAGAAACGGGCGGGAATCACTATAGTAAGACAAACAGCGCAACGTTTCGGAATTGGGTTGAGATACCTGTCCCCCATGACCGCAGCGGGCAAGGGAAAGCGGCTCGGGCTCGTCCTCCGTCACGACGATGCGAAGCGCGAGTACGCCTACGACCGCAAGAGCAAGATTGACCATCTCGACAAGGCGCTCGACGCGGGTGGCCCGGCGCGGCCGATGACACGCCCAAGAAACGCCTCGATCCGAGACGAAAGAGGGGTCATCGACCGTCTTGTGGACTGTTTACAACCGCGGAGGTGAAACCATGGATTGCAACAGTCTTTTCAGAAACACCACCATAGGTTTCGGTTTTCTGCTGTGCCTGGCCCTCACAAATTTGCCGGCATTGGCCCAGGACAACCTGCCGGCGCCCGATCCAGAGTTTAAAGGGCAGATTGGTAAGACCACCAAAGACTCCAAGGCCGACCCGAAGCTCTTCGTGCTTGATCCGGTCCGCCCGTGGCAGTTGGCCCAAAGCGGCACAGCGCCGGCGGCGACGGTGGGGGGTTCCAAGGCGATCCCCAGCACCGTCCCCCCGGACGACGTCTG
>JAAXQN010000066.1 GCA_012974305.1 Candidatus Methylomirabilis sp.
GGGAAGGTTCTCGGCTACAGCGGTGACACCGAGTGGACGGATGAACTCATTCAGCTCTCAGACGGGTGCGATCTCTTCATCTGCGAGTCCACCCAATATGATGGGGATCTCCGGTTTCACATGAGCTATTCGCAGATCCAAGCACACCGTTCCGCCCTCAAGTGCAAGCGCCTGCTCCTCACCCACCTTGATGCCGATGCGCTGGCCCGCATGCAGGACCTCTCAGACGAGGTTGCTTACGACGGTATGCGGATCGTTCTCTAATACCCGCCTAGCCGCTAATGTCCTTGATCACATCCACGACCACCTGGGTGCGTGTATTCATGAGGACCACATCTATTCCAATCCGGAACCGGATGTAGCCTGTAGGCAGGGGTGAGAGCTTGACTTCCAGCTCGTTTGGCAGGCGTTCTTTGCGAAGTCCCGGTGGAAGCTGTCCACGCTGCTTGACCTGCTTTTGCAACCCAGGTGGCAGGGAGGATCGCTTGGCCAGACCAGGGGGAAAGCGATGGCGGTAATACTTACGAATCAGACTGCGGTCTCGAACGCTGAATACAATTCTCACGTGTGTATTCTTGTCGTGAACGACAATTTTCCCTGAAGTGGCAGGATACGTCGCACACCCACCACCGGATGCAATAATGAAAACACCCAACAGCCCGATCATGTACAGTGAACCCCGTCTTTCCCGCATGTTGACCCCCATCGCGTCCGTTCCCCGTTTCCTATCGACAGGAAGGGAACCAAATAAAGTTGCGACCTTCGCTTCGCCGGGCAGAATTAATTGCAATCCCGATGCCAGCCTTGGACTGCGTCGGAGAGGAGGAGAAAGAGGAGTGGATCTGGGATCTTTGCGGTACTTTGGTACCCGAGGGCCTCGATGATCGCTAAGCGCGAGATAAAAAGAACCAGCCTAGCGAGAAACACAGCCCTGATGCACCGAAGAACGCATAGAACGGTATCGCCTCCGGGTAGGCAAACACACATTCGAACATGGCGTTCGGAAGGGCGAGAAGCGAAACCCCGAAGAACCCAGCGCAAAGGGCAAAGCCCGTGGGAAGAATTATCACAAGTACGGCCGTTGCTGGAAAGATGAAAAGGAGAAATAGACGTCTGAAACCGAAAACAAAAGGCCGCGGGAGTTTGATCATCCAAAACGCGAGAAGATAGAGCGGGATAGCAACGAGCAGATAGGCGAGTCCTCCCCAGAAAATGACCGCCTCAGCCTCCCCACCTGTTATCTTCTCGTGCCATACCGCACGGAGAACACCGACGTAGGCCCCCAGACCAACGAAATAGGCCAGAACAGCAACAACAACCTTCACGAAGTATCTCATCTTTACCCTTGTGGATCAGGTCCCCAGTCACAAAGAGTTGCCTGAAGAACAAGAGAACACTATGCGCCCGGAAGGGGGGGATAGGGCAAAAATGAGGCCGCCGGTGGGTCGCGGACGGCACGGTGTTATGTTCGGAGACCAAGTGGCGGTGACGAGGGGAACCCGGCGGGACGGGCGAATGTAAAGAACGCCTATCATGGTTAGCGGCGGCGCCCAAGGGTAGTGGTTTTCTGGATCTCTTTGCCGTTGCGTAGAAAGACCACCTCGATTGTGTCACCGGCCCGCTTGGATCGGAGGACATAGACCAGGTCGTGGAGATTCTTGATACGGACCCCGGCCATCTTCACGATCAGATCACCTTCGTGTAAGCCGGCCTTCTCTGCCGGGCTTCCAGGCCGGACTCCGGTGAGCAGGACCCCGGTCTCTTCCTCAAACCCGAAGTCGGGGATCGAGCCAAAGTAGGCCCCGTAGCCTCGACCTCTCCCTGCCGGTGGAGGTTCTTTTACCTTGACGTAGGTGATTGCCGTAGCGCGATTGGCCAGATACTCGACGACCCGATACACGAAGCGAGACACCTCGGCCAGCCCTTCGCTGTTGAGCTTGTCCGCGGTGTCCGAAGGGCGGTGGTAGTCGGTATGCGGGCCGGTGAAGAAGAAAAGGACCGGCACTCCCCGCGCGTAGAAACTGGTGTGATCCGAAGGGCCGTATCCGTCCCCGCCGAGTTTGAGCGTGAGCCCGGGGTTCTGATTCACTTCCCCAAGGAGGTCGGCGAACTCCTTCCCTGTCTTGACACCGAAGGCGTAGAGGGTCCGATTCTTGAGGCGGCCGATCATGTCCAGATTGACCATGGACACGGTCTGTTGAAGCGGAAACCGGGGATTTTTGGCGTAATGGGAGGAACCCACGATCCCTAACTCCTCGGCAGAGAAGGCGGCAAAAATCAGGGTTCGCTTGGCTCCGCCGCTCTGGGCAAAGGCTCTGGCTAGGAGGATCAAACCCGCCGTCCCTGACGCATTGTCATCGGCGCCAGGGTGAATCTCGCCGTACAGGGATGGGGCGAGAGAGTATTCTCCTCCGAGGCCCAGGTGATCGTAATGAGCGCCCACGACGATAGCGGTCTCCCGGAGGACCGGATCCGATCCGGGGAGGACTCCGATGATATTGGCGGTGGTCC
>JAAXQN010000047.1 GCA_012974305.1 Candidatus Methylomirabilis sp.
CATCACTATTCCTGAACTGGCAAAGCTCCTCGGGGTCAGCCGAATCGCGATCTACAACCGCGTCAAGAAAGGGCAGATTCCTGCCAAAAAGATAGGTCGGAACTACGTTATTACAGACAAGACCGTAGCAGACATCCTTGGCAGAGAGGTAACCGCCAAAGAGAAGGAACTGATCGATGCCGCGGTAGAAAGGACGGTGCGCGAATATGGAGAAGTGCTGAAGCTGTTGGGCAAGGAATAGTGAGAATTATTAAAGTATCGGACGTGCAGTACCTTGCCTTCCGGCTCGCAAGGGAACAGTTCTCTTTCAATGAGCCAATCCCAGATTTCTCCACCCGGTTTCCTAATATACTTGAAAGCTGCGTACTAACTCCGTTTCAGATGTTTTCGGGCAAACCTCTGTACCCATCCCTTGTTGGTAAGGCCAGTGTTCTCTTTTATCTCATGATCAAGAATCATCCTTTTCAGAACGGTAATAAGAGAATCGCCATAACCACTCTGCTCCTATTTCTCCTCTTCAACGGCAAGTGGATACGAGTCGATAACCAGGAACTCTACAATTTCACGGTGTGGGTAGCACAGAGCCCATCAAAGTTAAAGGACCAGGTCGTTGACGGCATACAGAAATTCATTAGGACGTATCTGGTGAATGCGGGTTAGTTGGCCCAACAATTCGCTGCAGCCAAACCTGGCTAAAGGGCGGTCGCTGAGACTCAGAGGGGCGAGTGCTCGTGCGGAAAACCCTCCCGACCAACGAGGAGGCCTTGGCCAGGGATTCCTCAGTTCTTCTGGCGAGTTCCCCGCCGCTGGATCTTGACTTTACCCCCCACTTTCCTTTCCATGCTCCGTTTATAGGCTCGGTGTCTTCGCTCAGACGCTTCCTCTCGGTGTGTTTCCCGATAGAGACGTGTCCGGGTCGTCTGTGAACAGCGTGTCGTGCAATACTCCTGCCTCTTGACCGCGAAGAAAAGCCTCCTGCACTCCCTGCATTGCCGCAATCGCTCATCCTGGGAGTAGAGGAGATCGGCTACCCTGGAGAGGCACGCTGTTCGCCATTCCGCGATGAACCTTCTGTCAATGCGAACCCTGGAGTCTCCCAAGGAGCTTGGCGGATGGAAGACTGTAGCAATGGTGACTCGCTATGCCCATCTCTCGCCTGAACATAAACGGGCCGCTGTCGAGCGTTTAATTCCGGCACAGACTAGCACCACTACTGGCACCGAGGAAAACGCTGAATTGGCGGCGGTAGATAACCTACTGAAAATAAATAGCTTGGGCTGGGCGATTCATGGATGTGTGTGGCACCAAAAATGCACAAAAAAGAGTCCCAGGGGGTAACAGAGATGGGCAACATCCTGATCGCTGACGACAAGAATGAATCTCGAGCACGGTTGCAGGGCCTCCTCGAGTCCCAGAGGCTGAGGATGATCACCGCATGCAACCTCGGTATGGCCGTGCCGATGGCCTTGTCAGACCCTCCGGACCTCATTTTCCTCAACATGAGCCGCTCCCGAGAGGAGGCGTGGACCGTCTGTCAGGCTCTCAGAAAATCCTGTCCGAAAGCGAGGATCCTGCTCTGGGTCGAGGGGGATCCTACCGACGAGGATATAGCGCTGGGCCGAGAAGCCGGGGCAGACGAGGTGACCTCGGAGATCCGCGATCAGTCAGATCTCTCCAAATTCTTGGAGGTAGGACTCGCCGAGTACTCTGTGACCTGTCCCCAGTGTGAAAACGTCTTTTCCTTGCAGGAGAGGCCTGTCCCGGGCGCCAGAGTGGAGGCCCAGTGTCCCCAGTGCGATTTTCTCATCGGGGTGCTCCATCATGGACCGGAAGCGGTCACGGTGGATCCCCCCATCAACGGACAGGCCAAGATCCTGGTGGTGGAAGACACCAAGTTATTCCGAGCATACCTCACCGATATTTTGACCGCGGCGGGGTTTGACGTAATGACGGCCCAGGACGGCGTAGAGGCCCTTGAGTACCTGATGCAGGACCTTCCCGACCTAGTCATCACTGATGTCCTCATGCCTCGGATGCACGGCTTTGATTTGTGCCGCAGGATCAAGGACCATCCGGAGACTGCCTCAGTACCAGTGATCATGATGACTCAAGTGTACACGCGGGAGCACCATGCACAGGAAGCCCGTGGATTGTACAGGGCAGATGACTACATTACCAAGCCCTTCGAGCGCGAAGACCTTCTCGCCCGCATTCGCCGGTTTCTCCCACACAGCATGTAACTAAAATCTCTCCTTGACAGGGACTACTGACTCGGGGTATCTACCGACCCAGAACGGCAAGAGGGGCTGGGCGTAGGGAAAGTGGTGTATCCCCGAGGGAGAGGGGAGAATCCACTGCTGCCCCGCAACTGTAAGCGGTGATGAAATCCGCACGAGCCACTGTCTCGCACAGCGGGATGGGAAGGCGCGGAGAGTAAAGGGACCCGCAAGCCAGGAAACCTGCCCAGCCTCGCGGACTCTTTGAGGCCTTCCGAGGGGAACGGCCACCGCGTGATCTGGGAGTGGTGTCGACAGGCACCGCGGATCTTGGAGCGACGGGAGCCCCAACCTTGAAGGTTGGGGCTTTTTGTTTTGGGAGGCGATTCAGTGTCCGCTAAGAGCCTGATGGTCCAGGGGACCGCCTCTCACGTGGGTAAGAGTATTCTGGTGGCCGCCCTCTGCCGCATCCTGGCCCAGGACGGCTACCGGGTTGCACCCTTCAAGGCCCAGAACATGGCGTTGAACTCCTTCGTCACCCCTGAAGGGGGTGAGATCGGGCGAGCCCAGGCGGTGCAAGCGCAGGCCGCCCGCGTCGTGCCGTCGGTCCTGATGAATCCCATCCTGCTCAAGCCGACGAATGACACGGATGCCCAGGTGATTGTATTGGGCCGGCCGGCTGGGACCTTCTCTGCGGTCGCCTACGGCGTTGAGCAGATCCCGGCGCTGCGCCGCGTGGTCCGCGAAGCCTACGAGCGTCTCGCGGCGGAGTACGAGGTCGTCCTGATCGAGGGTGCAGGGTCTCCGGCCGAGGTCAACCTCCGCGACCGTGACTTGGTAAACATGACGGTCGCCGACATGGCGGATGCACCAGTCCTTCTGGTTGGGGACATCGATAAGGGGGGCGTCTTCGCAGCGCTTGTCGGAACCCTGGAGCTGCTCGAGCCGGCAGAACGGGACCGGGTGGCCGGCTTCGTCATCAATAAATTTCGCGGGGACCTGACGCTTTTGGCTCCCGGCCTTGACTTTGTTGAGGCCCGAACCGGCAAGCGGGTCTTTGGCGTCGTCCCGTTCTGTCGCGACATCCGTCTCCCCGAAGAAGACGCGCTGCCGGAGCATTTCACGCCTGGGACGGCCCGACAAAGCGGCCGTGGCTTGCGGATCGGGGTCATCGCGCTTCCCCACCTGTCCAACTTTACCGACTTTGACCCGCTCGCCGCAGAGCCGGATATGGAGCTCAGCTACGTCCGGGACCCAAGAGAGATTGCGGTACTCGACTGTCTCATCCTCCCCGGGAGCAAGAGCACCACTGAAGATCTGACCTTTTTGCGTGACCGGGGGCTGGCCGATGCCATCAAGCGGGCAGCCGCAAACGGAAAGATGGTGGTTGGCATCTGCGGTGGCTATCAGATGCTCGGGACATCGGTCGCCGACCCGGATCATGTGGAATCAGAAAGCGACCAAGTCGAGGGCCTCGGACTCCTTCAGATCATCACCCGCTTTCGCCGGGACAAAGTCACGCACCAGGTCCGGGCCAGGTGTCAGTGGACTGGTGACGAGGTGACGGGGTACGAGATTCATCATGGGCTTTCCTTCCCCGTGGATGGAGCCGAGACCGCGTTCGAGATTTTCGAGCGGTCGGGACAGGCAGTGCGGATCCAGGATGGGGCTCGCGACGGCAGCGGAAGGGTCTGGGGGAGCAATATTCATGGTCTGTTCGAGAACGCGTCGTTCCGGCATCGGTTTCTCCAGGAGCTTTGGGAGACGAGGGGAGGTTCCCACCTGGTCAGCACCCGCCCGGACTGGAACCTAGAGCCCGAGTACGACCGATTAGCCGATTTAGTCCGCGCCCATCTCGACATGCCTGCGATCTATCGCCTGCTCGAGGGGAAGCGATGACGGGGAAAAGAGGGGTTCTGTGTGCCCTCTCGATTCTGCTCTGGGTGTCACCGGTCAAACCGGCGACTTTCGTCGATATGGTGGGACGGGAGGTTGAGCTTCAAGGGCCACCCTGTCGCATCATTTCATTGGCGCCCAGCCTCACCGAGATTCTCTATGCGCTCGGCGCAGGAGATGCGGTGGTGGGGGTGACCGACTACGCCACCTATCCGCCCGAGGTCGAGGCAAAGCCGAGCGTGGGCGGCGGCATCAACCCGAACCTGGAGGTGATCGTCGCGCTCAAACCGGACCTGATTTTCGTATCTGCTGATGCGAACCGCTGGGGGACTCTCTCTCAACTGGAGCGGATCCACATCCCGGTCTTCGGAGTGAAGCCTGTAGGAGTTGGAGGGGTTTTTGAGTCCATTCAGAAGGTTGGCGAGGTGGTGGGGAGACGACAGCAGGCCGAGACGTTGATGGCCGAGATGCGGCGACGCATGGCTACCGTATCGAAGAAAGTCAAGGGACTAGCCAGACCCCAAGTCCTTTTTGTTATCTGGATCGATCCCCTCATTGTGGCCGGACGAGGGACCGTCATTGATGGACTTATCGACGTGGCGGGGGGGGCGAACGTCGTGCGGACACCCGAGTTTTCTCGGTACAGCCTTGAACAGGTCTTGGTTCATGAACCTGATGTGATCGTGTTGGCCTTGGATGGTGGCGTCCCTGAAGATCGGGAAGTCCTTCGTCGCTTGCCGGGGTGGAGAGAGATGCGGGCGGTTCAGGAGGGGGCGGTGGAAGTCATTGACGCCAACCTGATCAATCGTCCTGGGCCCAGGATCGTTGAGGCAGCGGAGGCTTTGGCGGGTCTTCTCCACCCCGGGGTCTTTCGTGGAGGTGGTCCATGACGCCTGGCCGTCTGCTGTGGGTCATGGGCATACTCACCGCGGGGCTCGTGGGGGCCATCGTCCTCGCCCTGTCGGTGGGGACGGTCCGGGTGGGATTTGCCGAGATCGTTGGGATCCTCTTTGGGAAGCTCCTCCCCAGTCCCGTTTCCTGGACAGAAACGCAAGAGACCATCGTGTTAAGCCTGCGACTCCCCCGAACCCTCCTCGCCGGTATTGTGGGATCGGCCTTGGCGTTAGCCGGGGCGGGATTTCAGGCGATCTCCCGGAACCCGCTGGCAGACCCCTATATCCTGGGCGTTTCAAGTGGGGCAGCCTTCGGGGTCGTGATGGGGGTTTTGACAGGCCTTGGCGCTGGGACCGGCATCCTCTTCTTGCCCCTCTTCGGCTTTGTGGGGGCATTGGTGGCGGCGGTCGTGGTTTATGGCATCGCGAGCATCGACGGTCGCCTTCCCGTCCACACTCTGCTTCTCGCTGGAGTGGTGGTCTCACTGTTCTTCTCCTCGGCAATCATGTTGGCCTCGGCCTTGATGCAGGCGGAAGAGCTTCAGGGGGTCGTGTTCTACCTGATGGGGAATCTCCGCGTCGTGAGCTATCCTACGATAGGCATCGTTCTGGGCTGCTTGCTGATCGGCACCGTGCTCATCTATGGCCAGGTCCTCGCGTTGAACCTCTTGTCGGCGGGGGAAGAGGCGGCGGCCCAGTTGGGGGTGGAACCTGAGTGGGTGAAACGGATCATCTTTGTCGCCTGCAGTCTGGTCACGGGCGCGGCGGTCTCGGCCAGTGGGTCTATCGCTTTCGTTGGCCTGATGGTTCCCCACGCTGTTCGTCTCTGCCTCGGCTCGGACAACCGTCTGGTCATCCCTGCCTCCGTGTTGGGCGGGGCAATCTTCCTGATCCTGGCGGATATCGTAGCCCGGACGGTGGCGGCACCCTTGGAGCTCCCTGTGGGGGTGATCACCGCGTTCGTGGGTGCTCCGTTCTTTGCGTACTTGCTCCGGAGCAGGTATCGGAGCGTGTATCCATGAAGGCGGTCGAAGTTGACGATCTGTGCTTTAGCTATCGCAATGGCCGAGTCTTAGTCGGCGTTTCCTTCACTGTCGAGGCGGGCGAAATCTTAGGCGTGATCGGGCCCAACAGCGCGGGCAAGACGACCCTGTTGCGTCTGCTCAGTCGGATCCTCATTGCCGAGGCGGGGACGATTTCGCTCTTTGGCCGAGACCTCAACGCCCTCACTAAACGGGAGGTCGCGCGAACCGTGGCCGTGGTCCCCCAGGAATTTCAGGTGGCTTTTTCCTTTACGGTGGAGCAGGTCGTCGCCATGGGGCGATACCCGCATGCTCGGGGCATCGGCCTCGAGACAGCAGAGGATCACCAGACAACGGAGCGCGCGATGGACGAGACAGGGACTGCTCACTTGGCAGCCAAGTATCTCGACCAGCTCTCGAGCGGCGAGAAGCAACGGGTCGTCATTGCCCGTGCACTGGCCCAGCACCCCCGACTCCTGCTGCTCGATGAGCCAACGGCTCATCTCGACCTCAGCCATCAAGTCGAGATTTTGGGGCTCCTCAAACGACTCAAGTCTGAAGGGGGACTCACCATCATTTTGGTCTCTCACGATCTCAACGCGGCGGCGGCGGTTTCGGACCGGCTCGTTCTGCTCAAGGAGGGGACAGTCCTCACCGCCGGCTTGCCAGAGGAGGTGATGCGACCAGAGATTCTCGAGAGGGCCTACGGCTGTTCCGTCTGGATCGACACTGATCCAGAGACGGGCAAGATCCGCATCCTGCCCCGCCTCTAACGGGGTTCACAGTTCACAGACTGAGTGCCCCGATTTTACTGTGAACCGTGAACGATGAACTGTGAACCGTACTGTCCCCGGATCAAAGGGAAGCTGGTGCAAATCCAGCGCGGTCCCGCCACTGTAAGTGGGGAGCCTCCCTGCATCACGCCACTGTCCCGCGAAGCGGGATGGGAAGGCGCAGGGGGTGATGATCCACGAGTCAGGAAACCTTTTCCGGGGGAAGACGAACATCACTTTCGCGGAAAGGGAGGTGTTCCATGGTTTCCACGATTTTCAGGAGTTGGCTGCTGACGGCAGCACTCATAGGGTTATTGATCGGGGTGGCCTGGGCCCAGGAAAAGGTGATCCCTCTGAGCGAGGTGGTTGTTACCGCTACCCGCACGAAGACTCCTCGCAGCCAACTCACGAAGGCGGTTACCGTCATCACGAAGGAAGAGATCGAAGAGCGACAGCTCATAACGGTAGAGCAGGCACTCCGCGAGGTCCCGTCCTTGAATGTGGTGCGCCAAGGCTCCATTGGGTCCCAGACCTCCGTCTTTCTGCGAGGGGCGAACTCGGACCAAACCCTCGTTCTGATCGACGGAGTGAGAGTCGCGACATCCACCACGGGCGGATTCAATTTTGCTGACCTCATGACCGACAACATCGAGCGGATCGAGGTCGTCCGGGGCCCGCAGAGCACCCTGTACGGCTCTGATGCCATCGGTGGGGTGATCAATATCATAACCAGGAAGGGAGAGGGAAAGCCGAGACATAATGTGACCGTCGAGGGAGGCCGACATGCCACCTTCCGGACGAAGCTGAGCAGTAGAGGAGGCTTCGAGTTCGGAGATTACAGTGTCACGGCCTCCTACCTGGACACCGACGGCTTCCTGGACCACGACGATTACAAAAACACGAATGTGTCGGGAAATTTCGGGATCGAGCTCGGAGTAGATGCCCGCCTCAGTCTCTTCAGCCGGTTCATCGACGCCAATAAGGAGCTACCGCCTGTGTTGGGTCGGGGCTTCGATCCAAATCAGTCGTTCGACAGTACGTTCTACCAGTTAGGCGGCGTGCTAGAGCAGAAGGTCCTTCCGTGGCTCGACTACAGCCTAAGAATGGCAGGGACCCGCACCGACCAGAAGTTCTCCAATCCTCCGGACCCCCGGTCACCCACGTCCTTCACCTTCTCTGAGACCGACGCCCAAGTCCTCGACTTCAACGGGCAAGTCAATGTTCGCCCTTTGCCTGAAGTTACGATCACCGTGGGTGGAGAATGGGGTCGGCAGAGTGCGGATTTCAGCAGCGACGGTGCTTTCTCGGGTTTCCCGTTTAGCAGCGAATTTGATGAGCATACGACGGATGTGGCGTTCTTTGGCCAGGGCGAACTTATTCTCTTCGAGGATCGGCTGATCCTGGTGGGGGGAGGTCGGGTCGACGACCACAGTGATTTCGGGACCGCCGTGACGGGGCAGTTTTCTGGGGCGGTTCCCATTCATGAGACAGGGACAAAGATCAAAGGGAGCTGGGGGACGGGCTTCCACGCCCCGGACCTCGCCGACCTTTTCTTCCCTGGCTTCGAGAACCCAGACCTCCAACCTGAGGAGGTGGAGAGCTTTGAAGTGGGAATTGAACAGGCTCTGTGGGAAGACCGCTTTTGGCTTGAAGTAATTTACTTTGATAACGACTTCACGAATCTGTTTCAGTTCAACGCGGCCACGAGCCGGGTGGAAAACATCGCTCAAGCCTCGGCCAAGGGAGTAGAGATCTCGGCCACAGTCCTGCCTCTGCCAGGCCTTCGGGTGAGTGGGAGTTACAGCCGCGTCGATACGGAAGATGAGGAGACTGGGCAAGATCTCCTTCGTCGGCCGCAGGATACCGTCTTCGGCCAAGTGACCTACACGTTCCTCGAGCGCGCGACCGCGAGCGTAAGCGTTCTCTATGTCGGGGAGAGGGCGGATCAAGATTTCACAACGTTTCCATCTCGACGGGTGACGCTTGATCCCTATACCAAAGTGGACCTAGCCCTGTCTGTTCTCCTTTTGAAGGACGAAGGCGTTCTCAATAAGCTTCAGGTTAAAGCAAAGATCGATAACCTGTTTGATGAGGATTATGACTGTCTCTTATACACATCT
>JAAXQN010000213.1 GCA_012974305.1 Candidatus Methylomirabilis sp.
AGGAGAAGCCACATACGAAAATAATCAGGTTCTCTTTTCACGCGCACCTCGAAGATCCTACCGGACCGTTACCGTGACCGTATGATACCCGGACGCCTCATCCAAAAAATGGAACTGGACCCGGGCATTTTGGACCTCATAGACGCTCAAACAGCCACTCGGGAGTGAAGCGGAGTGCGAAAGTCGAAAGCAGGGTGAAGTAGTCGGTGAGGAGGAGCACCCCCACCAGGATGAGAAACAGGCCACTCACCCGATTCACCCAGGGAAGGAGGCGCTTGAACCGGTTAAAGAAGAGGAGAAACCGGCCAAAAAGCAGGGCGCTTAAGAGGAAGGGGATGGCGAGTCCCGCAGAATAGGCAACGAGGAGCAGGATCCCTTGGCCTGCCGTTTCGGAAGTCGAGGCCAACACCAGGATCGACCCCAGGATGGGGCCGACGCAGGGGATCCAGGCGGCTGCAAAGGTGACTCCAACAAGAAAGGCACCCAGATGTCCGCTGGGATGCTCCTTCAGGTTAAAGTGCTTCTCCCGCATGAGAAAGGGGAGCGGTAGCCAGCCAGCGATGTATAGGCCGAAGAGGATGACCAACAACCCGCCTGCCTTACGAATGACGAGCTGATAATCGAACAGGAGATGTCCGAGAGCCGTTGCCGAGGCGCCGAAGGAGATGAAGATGACAGAGAAGCCGGTGATAAAGGCCACCGAGCGTATCAGGAGCTGCCGTCGGTGTTTGATGTGGGCGGCCGAGTCCTGGATTTCCTCGAGGGAGAGGCCACCTACCAAGGCGAGGTACGAGGGGATGAGGGGGAAGACACAGGGAGACAGGAACGAGAGCAGACCTGCCCCCATCGCAACCAGGACCGATACCTGTGTCGCCGCACTCATTTTGCCGATCGTCCTACCGCTGCCTTAGCCCTTTTCCCTTCCTTCCAATTCCACCCTCCCATCATGGTAATGGTCGGCCGCGCGTTTGGCAACCCCCGCCTTGAGCCTAACTGCTCAGGCCTACGCCACCTCCTGTACTTGTGGGTGGGCGCTCCCTTGACGTTGAATCTGGGGATGCTGCTCTGGAGGCAGGACCGGCAGGAAATACCGGATGGTAAATCCACAGACCCGGCAGCGGCGGTAATAATAGAGGAATCCCCGCTCCTCCTCGACCTTGCCCACCTGCATCATGTGGTCAGCACAGCAACTGTCGGGCTGGAATGGGGAGACAATCCGTTCCGGATAGGCGTTGAGGGGCTCCTTACGGGAATCGTACTCGACGATAGTGGCCATCGTACCCTCCCTTACAGGATGTATTGGTTGACCTGCGGAATTACCTTATAAACGGGGAAAGACGCTCCAAGGTTCCCGCAGGTGTTCAAGGGAGGCTACGGCCCACAGCACTTTTCCCCCTCTTTGGCTTCATCGCCGTGCTCAAGAGGCACTCCCGCTTTAGTTAATCGTTCTTCAAAAGAACCCCGCCATCCGGGTGAGAGCGCCTGGATACGCAGCGCCTTCTTGGCCCCTTCGAGATTCTTCTGATCGAAATAGAGTAAATGGCACACCTCCTGAACCGTCATGCGTTCGGGGTCAGTCTTGACTCGGGCCAGGACATCGCCCGCGCCGACCTCGCCCTCTTCCACGACCCGAAGGTAAAACCCCGGTCGGCCGCTCGCCAAGAACACCTTGGGGAATTGTGCCATTCCCATCTTGATCCCTAGCTTGAAACAGGGAACACGCGGCTGGGTCACCTCGACGAGCGCGGACCCCACGCGAAACTGATCACCAATGCAAATGTCATCGTCTAGCATTCCCTCGACGGTGAAGTTCTCTCCGAACTGGCCAAAGGTGAAATCCGCTTGCCCGAGCTCCCGCTTCCAGTAGTCGTAATTCTCGAACGAATAGGCGTAGGCTGCCTTGTAGATCCCGCCGTGGTTTTTCAAGTCCGCTTGGCCATCCCCATCCAGACTGAGTGTGCGCAGCATGACCCGGCTGGTCACTGGTTCTTTGAAAATACCCGTCGTGGTCGTCTTATTCATATATGGAATTTCCTTGGGCAATGACACATTCACCGAGAGAAGCTTCACTCCTTGTCCCCCCTAGTACTCAGTTCCTCCTCCGAACAGAAATCTCATGGGCAAACACGTTTACTTTCGCCGACGACGGCGTCACACCCCGACGACCACATTGCTTTTTGGCTTGGAGCAGCAGATCAGGACCGATCCCTGAGCGGGCAGGTCAAGTGGCTCTTGAACGTACTCCACTTCACCTTCCTCGAGCGTGCATTTACAGGTATGACATATCCCAGACCGACAGCTGTAATCCGGGCTCAATCCATTTGCCTCAGCGAGGTCAAGAATGCTTTCGAATGACGGGTTCCAATTTACCTTGACCCCCGACTTGGAAAACGTCACCTCGATTTCTTCGCAGCACTCAGAGGCTGCTGCGGCACGCTTTGGTGTCGCAACCTTTGCCCTCTCTGTCAGCGCAGAGGCCGGCCCGAAAAACTCGTAATGAATCCGGGTCTCAGGGATCTCCCAGGAAAGGAGCCCGTTGAACAGCGATTTCATGAAGGGTGTGGGGCCACACAGATAGAAATCGAAATCTGTGCTGGGTAGCAGACGTTTCACGAGTTCGATATCCACGTGTCCCTCGTCATCATAGTCGCGTCCTACGGTGTCTTCGGACAAGGGTCTGCTGTATCGAATGTGCACGTGGACGTTGCTCTTTTCTTCGGCAACGCGCCGGACATGTTCACCCAGGGCATGCTCCCGGCTGTTTCGGCTGCCGTGAATAAACCATGTCGGTCGATTCGAACCCGCATCTACAATGGAGTTTAACATGCTAATTAAGGGCGTCATCCCAACGCCGGCACTTAAGAGAACCACGCCGGTTTCCCCATGAGAGCCGAGGAAGAATTTACCTCTGGGGGACTTTGTTAATAGCTGTGAGCCTAGTTCCACCTGATCATGGAAGTAGTTAGAAGACGCTCCTGGGTATACGTCTGGTCGGTTAGGTGGGGCGAGTTCTCTCTTGATGGTCAGCCGGTAGTAATCCCTGGTGGGGCTGTCAGATAAGGAATACGTCCGCAGAACCGGCTTCCAATGCCCTGGGATGTCCAGCTTCAAGGGCAAAAACTGGCCTGGCAAGAAGGGTGCTAACGGCTTTCCATCCTCGGGCACGAGATAAAACGAGGTGATGGTTTCACTCTCCAGCGCTTTCCGGTTAACAATCAATGTTCGAAGTTCCTCTTGAGTCTCAGTTGCGGCCTGAGCTTTGGCCAACCGGCCTTCAAACGTGACTCGCCACCCCGGGGAAAATGCGGCAACACCAAGGGCTTTTCTGAATCCCTCCAGGTTGTCCTTGTCAAAATACATCAGCTTGTTGGCCTCGATGATCGTCATGCCGACGGGGTCAACTCTTACTCTCTCGATCACATCGCCCGCACCAACCTCCCCCTCTTCCAGCACGCGAAAGTAAAAACCCAGCCGCCCGCTGGCGAGAATCTGACTGTAAAATCCCTCAACATTCATTTTGATCCCTAGCTTGTAACACGGGACGCGAGGCGCCGTGACTTCGAAAAGGGCTGTTCCTATTCTGAAGATATCGCCCACATGAACATCTTGATCGAGCATACCCTCGACTGTGAGGTTTTCGCCGAACTGCCCAAATGTGAAATCCGTCCTTCCAAGTTCACGCGCCCAGTGGGCATAATTATCGAACGAATACACATACACGGCTCTGAATTCCCCGCCGTGACCAACCAAGTCAGCCTGGCCGTCACCCTCGAGGTTGAGAGTCCTAACCTGTACCCGTCCCTGTACGGGCTCTTTAAAGATGCCCGTTCGAACCGTCTTTCCTTTAGACGTGATCTCTTTGGGAAGGGAGACATTCACAGACAAGAGCTTCATTACATGCTCCTCCATTATTTCCTTTGATTCCTGCCCTGGTTCCATGTTTGCTGCGCCTGGAAGGGCCCAAGTATCCCCTACTGGGCAAGAGGTGTCAACCTTGCTCAGCTAATTCCACATCCTTTTTCTTCCCTCTGTGCCTCAGTGGTTAGGGAGGCTACGAGTTGCGCGCTAGGTTCTCTCTCTAGATCTTCAGGTGCAGCTTCACCGAGCTTCTTTCTGAGAGCAGCATTCATTTCTTCCAGCTGAGCAATACACCGTTGAAGTTTGTGAACCTTCGGTGCCATTTCTTCGACCGTGAATCGTTGCTTGATATGTTGGGGGCAGTTGGGGCTCCACGCCTTCACGTGGAAGAGCAAGACGCGCTCCGGCCGTGCCTTGTAATCGGCGTCAACAATCCTCTGTAACAGTGCAGGGTCATCTTCGATGAATTCGGCGGTACCCCAAATTTTGACCCGATGGCGGTTCGGATAGTCCATCAGGAAGATGAACGCCTTGTTGTTTTCCCTGAGGTTGCCAAGCGAGATGTATTGGGCATTCCCTGCAAAGTCCGCGAACGCGAGCGTGTGCTCGTCGAGCACCTTGAGGAAACCTTTCGGACCGCCGCGGTACTGAATGTAGGGTTGCCCATCCGCGCTGGCAGTCCCCAAGTAGAGCGAATCTCGCTCGGCGATGTATTGTGCAAGCTCCGGCGTCACCACGTCCCGCCAGGGGCCCTGCTCGCCCCGCTGCTCCATCTTGGCGTAGGAAGTGCGTGAGCCGCGTTTCTCCTGGGCTACCTTGACTATAGGGGTAAAGGCAATTTCACTAATCGGGTGTTTCATGATAGGCCCTCCTTTCCTGCACGGAAACCGTCGCGGTTGTATAGCCGCTGACAGCCGAGCTATCTCCTGGGTTTATGGGCGCTGAAGCAGGTCGTGGAGTTTCTCGATAGGCACTCTCTTTGGTACCACACCGACTACCTTCTCCACAACTTGACCATCCTCCTTTATTTCATCCGGACATTGCCGGTTCAACCGGGCGCTCAGGCATTGAGGGTGAGGTGTGGCATGCGCTCACCCCTGATGTAGCGTAGGATATCAACCGCGTCGAAGATCAGTGAGAGGCTGTCCAGGACGATGACTGCAATCAACCAATACCCGAAGAAGCTGCCGAAGGACGTGAAATCAAGTCGAGTCCACAGCCAGGGAATCATGGGAACCCATGCAATGTGGCCAATTCCCAGCAAACGTACAAATCCCTTGGCCCCGAAGATTGCCGTCATGATCATCAGGCCGAACATTGCGGCGATGAGCACGACTTTGGCTTCGCGGGTGTGGATGTAGTAGAGCGGGATCACCATGTTGACAGCCACGAGCAAGCCCATCCATCCCAGCCAGGGTTTTGGCAATAACAGCATGGTCTTCGTGAATTCGATCATCACCTTCATTTGAGGTACCTTTTTCCCTTCCTGACTATTCGGCCCAGGGAAGAAGCACGATGTTGCCGGCGACCTGGTTCGTGGAGATCAACCGATGTGCCTCGGCCGCCTGGCTCAGCGGAAGTTTTCGGTCGACCAACGGTTTGATCCGGCCTGCACGGACCTCTTCCAGTCCCCACTTGAGATCCTCTGTATTGCTCGCCATTGATCCGCGTAACTGCTTCTCGGCGAAGAAGAGATTGCGGATGTCGAACTTGACCTCGGGGCCAGCCGCAAATCCATAAGCGACCACCACACCCAGTGGCCTAGCGGCATCGATGCTCTTGGGCAGCACGTCGCCAGCGAGGTTGTCGATCACTACATCAGCGCCACGGCCGCCGCTCCATTCCTTGACGCGCCCGACAAAGTCTTCTTTGCGCGTGTTGATCACCAGGTCGGCGCCAATCTTCTTGGCAAACTCGCCCTTGGCATCGTCGCGGACCGTGGTGGCGACTTTCGCGCCCAGGGCCTTGGCCACCTGGATCTGCATGCTGCCAGAGCCCGAAGCGCCCGAGTGGACTAACACCTTGTCGCCAGCCTTGACCGCGCCCACCACTTTGACGGCCCGAACACTCGAGCCCAGGACTACGGGGAGCGTGGCTACTTCTTCCGGCTTCAGCCCGGTGTCATCCTTGATCACCCACTGCGCAGGGATTTCGATATACTGGGCATACATGCCCGGTATTCCGAGTCCGGCAAGCGTGAAGCTGGAAGCTGTTGCCGCTGGACGAATGTCGTATTCCTCTTCTTTGACCGGGAAACCGGGCACGGGAATCACGCGCTCACCGATTTTGAAGCTTTTGACTCCCTTGCCCAGTTCAGCCACCTCACCGGCGGCGTCGGAACCCAGGATATGGGGAAAGGGAAGCTCGGGGACGATCGACCCCTCGCGCAGGTAATCATCGAAGCGGTTAATGCCCGCGGCGAGGACCTTGATCAGAACGTGTCCGGGCTTGGGTGTTGGAGTCGGGACGTCTTCGTACTTGAGCACGTCGGGATCACCAAATTTGTGAATCACTGCTGCCTTCATTTCAGTTCCCTCCTATCCTTTTTATTGAGAAAGGTTGAACCTGGTTAGCACTCGTTGATCGACCGAGGTTGAGGCTGGAAATCATGTGGAGCGTAATGCGCTCCAGAATGCGGGGAATATTGTTCTGAGGCGGGGCCATCCCCGGATCCGCCATGCCTCTTTTCCCTCGTCTGCTGGGCCGATATGACCTCCAACGAAGGTGTAGAGGCTCCGTGGCCGTAAAATCAGGCAGGTATGACTATCGGGAGATACAAATGATAATAAACGGACTCCAGGTTGGCAACCACTCGCTTCGGAGCTTCCTGAGTCTGGAGAGACAACAAACCCGCCGCTCCTGTAAGTCCCCGTTCGGAGGGCGGGTTTGAAAAGAGGATTCAGGACTGCTCAGCCTCGAAGAAGACCCGGGCACATTGGAAAAGCTCGTCCCAGCCCACATCCGAGACCAGCGCGTAGGTCATCTTCCCGCTTTCCCAGAGGAGAATCTGTTTCATGAGATACTCTCCGGTCAGAAAAGTTCTGCCGTCCCGCTGGATCTCTTGCAGGCCGCTGAGGGAGGCCTCGTATCTTGGGAACGCAAAGAGGGAGATGATATTGCGTCCCTTTTCGTACACGATATAGCCCGCGCGGCGACCGCGCAACTCCGTGACCCGTCCCCCCAGCAGTTGGATCCCCGAAGCGCTATAGTCAGGGACCCGAACCGAATGTCCTGTCTGCCGCTGAACCCAAAAGGCGACCTGCTCGGTATTTTTACTGGGGAGTTCGGCAGGGTTTTCCAAGGGGGCGAATTTCATGTGCTCCGACACCATTTCCGTTACCAGGGGGTGAATCCCGGGCTTGGAAACAGGCTGCGCGATGAGATACCCGAGAACCCCACCGAGGGCGAAGAAGGCAATCGAAGCGGCCAATGCCAATGACGAGACCGGCACCCGAGAGGGACGCTGCGGTTGCTCCTCCTCTGCGATCCTCGCTCTGAGACCTTCTGCGAGATGAGGTGGAACGGGTTCCCGAGCAATTTTTGTCCTGAGCTCCTCCCGGAAAGCCTGCTCTGCCTCCACCGCCTGGCGGCAGGAGGGACATGACTGAAGGTGGGCTTCCACATCCAGCATCTTGGGCGCCTCGAGCTCGCCGTCACAATAGGCTTGAAGATACGGCGCTATTTCGTGTGAGGTCATTCGTCCTCCTGTGGTGCTTTGTCGCCCCCCGCATACTGCTTCAGGGCGTCTCGAAGAGCCTGCCGGCCCCTGTACAACCGGGACATCACCGTCCCGATGGGACACTCACAGATCTTAGCGATCTCTCGATAGCTACAACCCTCGATATCCGCCAGGACTACTGCCACCCGAAGCTTGGGGGAAAGCGCGTCGATGGCTCGTTCGATGTCCTCCCCCGCCAACCGGTGGATCAGATCGACTTCCGGATTCCCCGGAAGTGAGCTGCTCGTCCCCCCTTCCCGGTACACCCGCTCTTCGTCTAAGTCCACCGTGGGGTACGAGGCTCGCCGGACACGATTCACAAAGAGACTGTGAAGGATCGCAAAGAGCCAGGCCCGACAATCGGTCCCCGACCGAAACTGGTGGAAGAAGCGGTAGGCCCGGAGAAATGTCTCCTGGAACAGGTCCTCCGCATCCGTCTTGTTTCGGATCAGCCGCAGGGCCGTACTGTATATACTTTGCATATGGACCAGGGCGGTCTCCTCAAACTCCTGCCGCCTCTGGTCCTCTTGGTCGGGTCCCATCACCGACTCCCGGTGGAGGGGGAGAGGACCCTATTCTCTGCAAACACCTTCCGTGCCGAGAATATTCCTTTCCCCCGAGGTCGATACCCTGCCATCTTTGACGAATCTCCGCCGGCTGTCAACCGCCCAGGGCCGTCCCCGCATCAAGCCTTTCTGGCTGCAATGGGGAATATAACTCGCCATCGCCCTGTTCATCACATATATATATGAGACTGAAGAGGCATTGGGGGATTCCGTGTCCTCCATGCCAGTGAAAAAAGGGGGACAACAGTGAACCTCATGAGGGGGAGCATGAAGGGATTTATCCTTGGTGCTGCATTCCTCCTGAGTCTTGCGTGGGTCCCTCATGGTCAGGCTAGTAGCCTCCCCTACCAGGGAAACCTGACCATTGATGGAGAACCGGTGATCACGGTACTCGGGAAAGATGCGATCCCGGCCATCGATCGGCCGGAGTTTCTGTCCCTCGAGGAGGCCGATCGGTATATGCAAGACGACGAGCCAGTCTTGGGGGTCCGCCGAGGCGAGGAAGCCCGAGCCTACTCTCTCTGGCAGCTCAATCACCACGAGATTGTCAATGACCAGATCGGGGATCTCCCCCTCGCCATTACCTGGTGACCCCTCTGCTTCTCGGGCATCGTGTATGTCCGACCCACGCATCAGGGAAAGCCGCTGACCTTCGGGGTCAGTGGGATGCTCTGGAAAGATGCGCTGGTTATGTACGACCGGGAGACCGAGACACTCTGGAGCCACCTCAATGCCAAGGCCATCCACGGCCCTCTCCAGGGGATGCAGCTCAAACCCTATCCCGCAATCCACACAACCTGGGAACAATGGAAGCAACTCCATCCCGATGGCCAGGTGTTGTCTAAGCGCTCCATTCTCGGTGGCACCGGGGTTCGGCATGACGTCTACCAGGGATACATGGCGGATCCGAATCGTATGGGGATCTTCGGGAGGCGCAATCCGGATACCGCCCTGCCCGGAAAGGAGCACGTCTTTGGCCTCACCCTGCATGAGGCGAGGGTTGCCTATCCTTTTCGGTATCTGAGCCGCTCCCCCCTCGCGCACGACACCGTGGCAAACGAACCGATTCTGGTGGTCTTTGCAGCCACGGAGGCCACCGCAGTCGCCTTTTCCCGTCGAGTTGATGGAAAGACACTCGATTTTACCCATCTGCGCCGGATGAACGGAGATTGGTTGATGGAAGATTCCTCGACCGGGTCCCAATGGCGGGCCGTGACGGGGGAAGCGATCGCCGGCCCATTAAGAGGGTCCCAGCTGACTCGAGTTCCCGGCCACCAGGTGTTTTGGTTTGCCTGGAAGGGATTTTATCCGAACACGCGCATCTGGACCGGTTTATAAGTGGGAAAGGTCTGTATCTCTGTCCCTCCTTGAGTGTAGAGTAGGGCAAAGTGCGTAGGCTCACAGGGCATCCTGAGGAAGCCGGACCTGGGCTTGGTATCATTGGGTCCTGTGACTCACAGGAGACTCGGACGTGATAGCGACGGATCACAACGAATTATCCAAAACGGAATCCGCCACTCCACGACCGACGGTACCGTCTGACACACACAAGAAGCGGCACGACTGGTCGCGGCCGGTCGTGCTTGTGGTCGCGATTCTGGCCATGCTTGTGCTGGCCAGGGTCCTGGGACTCGGGGAGCGCTTAGGCGAGCTCAGAGACTGGATTCAAGGGTTGGGCCCGTGGGGACCTGTCGTCTTCGTATTTCTGTACGCTGCTGCGGTCGTGGCCGCCATCCCGGGCTCGGCTCTCACCATTGCGGCCGGAGCGCTCTTTGGCTCCGTCCTCGGGGTCATCCTGGTCATCAATGCCGCCACCCTGGGGGCCAGCCTTGCCTTTCTCGTCTCCCGCTACTTTGCTCGCGAAGCCATTGCCCAGCGGCTCGCTGTCAATGAGAAATTCCAAAAGCTGGATCGTCTCACGGAAGAGCATGGGGCCATCATCGTAGCCATCACCCGCCTGGTCCCCCTCTTTCCCTTCAATCTTCTCAATTACGGCTTCGGCCTCACCCGCGTCCCCTTCTGGACCTACGTGGGCTGGTCCTGGCTCTGCATGCTGCCTGGCACGATTCTCTACGTCGTAGGAGCGGATGTCTTCACCACGGGCCTGTCCGAAGGCCGGGTCCCCTGGCCCTTGGTCGGGGCCCTGGTTGTAGCCGTGCCGATCCTCACCGTCCTCGTCCGGCAGGCCCGGCGCAGGCTGAAAGAGAAGGAAGCTCAGGCAAAAGTGAACTAATGCGTTTGAACTACTAGGGGTAGCTCAACCATATGCGGTAGATTCGAGCCTCTGCTTCGGAAATAAATATTGACAATTTCACTGCGGCTTACTAATAGAGGAAGGATTCTTTTGTCCACCCCCTCCCCGGAGAACGGCGTGTGCCTGCCCCCCAAGTCCGGGGCGGAGATATCAGATAGGCCCCAGGACTTCGACCCGGGGTCAACGATGTCCACGCTAATATCCATGAATTTCGGCGAACGCGTCTCTGCGTATGAGGCCTACCTCGAGAGCCCACACGGGCGCCTCCGCTCGGAGATCGTCTGGCAACAGTTATCGAGCTTCATGGCAAAGTCATGGAGCCCTGAACCGCCCCCCCTTCAGGTCCTCGACATCGGTTGCGGGACCGGAGAACTTGCCCTTCGCCTTGCCGCTCGGGGCCACGCGGTGACCCTCCTCGACCCTGTCAAGCAAATGCTTGATCGCGCTCAGGAAAAGGCGCAAGTGCTGGAGCCTACTCCGAGTGTTCCGCCGCGGTTCATCGCTGGATCCGTCGAAGAAGCCCCCGATCTTACCGAAGGAAAAACCTTTGACCTCCTCCTTTGCCACACCGTTGTCGAGTACTTGCCGAGCCCTGAGAGTGCCCTGGTCCCGTTGTGTTCTCTTTTGAACTCGGGAGGATTCCTCTCCCTCGTTGCACTGAACCACTGGCAAGGGCCCCTCCGACATGCCATTCGGGACCACAAATTCGATGAAGCGAAAAGGGCCCTCGCCGGAGAGTCATTCAGAGATACAGTCTTCGAACTTCCCCGCAAGGCGGTGGTCCCCGAAGAGCTTCACAACCACCTCGAGGCCGCCGGGATCGAAATCATTGATCAGGGAGGAATTTTGGTCTTTTCAGACTACCTGCCGCCGGCGATGCTCGACGATCCGTCCCATGCCCCCACCCTGTTTCGCCTGGAATTGGAGGCCGGAGCCCTCTCTCCTTTCAAGGATGTGGCCCGCTACCTTCATCTTTGGGGACGACGGGCAGGATAACCAAAAAGGACACGAATGCACATCACGGTCATCATTCCAGCTCTGGATGAAGAGGCGGCCATCGGTGCGGTGGTGCGGGACATCTCCCGAGACCTCGTTGAGGAGATTGTCGTCGTGGATAACGGAAGCACCGACCGCACGGCAGAGGTGGCACGAGCTGCCGGCGCCAGGGTGATTCACGAGCCAATGCGTGGCTACGGTGCGGCCTGTTTGGCCGGAGCAATGGCGGCGCAGGATGCCGACATCCTCGTCTTTCTCGATGGCGATAGAAGCGATGACCCCGCTGAAATGCCCGTCGTCTTGCGACCGATTCTGGATGGCCAGGCCGACCTGGTGGTTGGATCGCGAACGACTGGCGTCACCGAGAAGGGGGCCCTCACATCCCAACAGCGGTTTGGCAACCGGCTGGTGACGAGGATGGTGTGGCTCCTCTACGGTCTCACCTTGACCGACATCGGTCCCTTCCGGGCCATCAAAGGACCAGTCCTTTGGGACCTCGGGATGGAGCACAAGACGTATGGATGGCCTGTGGAGATGATCGTCAAGGCGGCCAAGAAGGGATATCGAGTCGTGAACGTCCCAGTCAGTTGTCGCAAGAGAATCGGCCGGTCAAAGGTGGCAGGCACGCTGAAAGGCAGCCTCCTGGCCGGCTATCATCTGCTCTCCACCACTATGCGGTATGCCTGGAGGAGGTAACGCAATGGCATTCTCCGTCGGTATCGGTCTCACCAACGAATGTAATCTCCGTTGTCCTCATTGCTACCGGCCGGATATGGTGATTGACCGTCTCACGTTTCAGGATATCCGGCAGGTTTGCGAAAGCATTCCGATCAGATCGATGAACCTGGGGGTCGGAGAAAATGGACTCCACCCCGAATATCAGGCCATTCTCGATTATCTCTGGGACCGAGGGGTCAAGACGACGATCACCTCCAACGGCTTGAGCATTCAAGCCCTCACAGACCAGGCGGTGAAACGCTTTCACAGCGTGGAGTTCTCACTGGACTTCCCCACGGAACGGGAGCATGACGCCTTCAGGGGACAGGGGAACTGGCGAGGAGTGATAACCGCGATCGAGCGGTGTGCCGACATCGGCCTCTCGGTCACGGTGACGTCGGTCATGATGAGCATCAACTACAACAAATTGGGGGATCTTGCCAAGGTGGCTTCCTCGCTGGGCGCCAATCTCAGAGTAAACGTCTATCAACCCGCAAAGACCGATCAGTTCACTCTGACGTACGACCAATTCTGGCAAGGCATCAAGCGGCTGCTGGGGAGTGCTCGTCTTGTGGCCACCACCGAGCCCGTCCTCGCCGCAGTGTTGGGTATCGAGGAGTTCGCCGGCCCGGCATGTGGCCGTACGACGGTCCGCGTGGCCCCTGACGGCCGCATCCTTCCCTGTACCTACTGGCCCAACAGTCGACTGACCCTTGCCGATCTCGCCACACTCGGAGAGCAAATCGTGCAGGCGCCGGAGTTCCTCGAGGCAACGCAGCCCCCCCCAGCGTGCGACGGCTGTCCGTGTCTAGGAGGCTGTGCGGGCAGGCGAGCCTTGGTTGGTGGCCTTCATCAATCCGATCCGTACTGTCCCTTTGTGCGAAAGGATAGGATCCTTATCGACTGGGAACAGGTGCCGGGGCAAGATCTCCCCAAGGTGGGGAGTGCCTGTACGACCGTTGTCTCGGCGAGGTAGAGCTTGGTTTGGAGGAATGAGATGAACGAGCCAAAGCGTCCACTGACTGTCGCAAAATTACCCCGGACTCTTTATCTTGAAACGACCAATCGCTGCGACTCAAAATGCCAGACGTGCATCCGGACCTTTCTGACCAACGAACCTCCCAAGGACCTCACGCTGGCGGAGCTCCAGGGAATCGTGGATCAGTTCCCGGTGCTGGAGCGGGTGGTCCTGCACGGGATCGGTGAGCCCCTCCTGAACCGAGAGCTTTTCGAGATGGTCGTGTACCTCAAGACCAAGGGGGCGGCCGTCGTGTTCAACTCTGACGCCATTAGCCTCACCCCGAAGCGTGCCATCAAGCTCATGGAGAGTGGCCTCGACGAATTTCGGGTCTCCATGGACGGCGCGACCCGTGAAACGTACGACAAGATCCGTGGCGTAGATCAGTTCGACCGGGTCGTCGAAAACGTGACGCATCTCATGGATCAGCAACGGAAGCTCGAGCGGCAGACGCCCCGCGTCTCCCTCTGGTTTACCGCCATTAAGGCCAATCTTGATGAGCTTCCGGCCTTTGTCCGCCTGGCCGCTCGCGTGGGGGTCCCAGAAGTCTACGTCCAGCGCCTTGTCTTCAACAACCTGGGGATGGCCGTGGCCGAGCAGTCGCTGCACCACACGCTGCAAGAGCGGGAACAACGCTTGATCGAGGAGGCGGAAGGGCTGGCCCGCGAATTCGGGATGGCGTTCAAGGCCTCAGGCCTGACGACACCGATGGCCAGTCTCCAGGGCACAGAGCTCGCCAGTCGTCCCTGGTCCGGCTGCCAGCGACCATGGACACTCAGCTACGTGACCGCGAATGGCAACGTCCTGCCCTGCTGCATTGCCCCATTCTCGGCCAAAAACTATCGCGGGGCCCTTCTAGGTAATGCCTTTACCGAGGATTTTTCACGCATCTGGAACGGAGAACCGTATCAGCAGTTTCGAGAAACCTTTGAAAGCGATGTCCCTCCCGATGCCTGCCGGGGATGCGGACTGCTGTGGAGCATTTAAGGAGGACACCATGGGGTCTGGATTGATACGGGGCGGTCCCCCGATTTCCGTTGCACTCTTTCGGATGACGTTCGGTATCCTCTGGCTCGATTTGGCCTTGCAAAAGGCCCCGTGGGTCATCAACGACGGTCATCGCTTCGGGTGGCTCTACGGTTTTATCTGGACAGAGATCAAGAATCCCACGTTCGAATTCTATAAGAGCTTCCTCCATGACATCGTCCTGCCCAACTTCAACACCTTTGGCTATCTCACCTTCTTCAACGAGATGTTTTTTGGGATCTCGCTCCTCCTGGGATGCTTTACGGTTCTTGGGGGGATTGGTGGGGCCCTGTTCCAGGTCAACATTATGTTAGGCGCATACTCGGTGCCCGGCGAATGGTACTGGGTGTGGCCGCTCTTGATCTTCCCACAGCTGGTCTTTGCGCACACCCGGGCGGGACGCACCGTGGGAATAGATCGGCTGCTTTACGACCGGCTTGCTGGCGAGGCCGAGCCAGCGGGGATCAGAAAACTGCTCCTCTGGCTTGTCTAAGGGGGTGTCGATGGGCTGGAGGAGTCGCTCCTTCCTTTTGCTCGCCGGGGTGGGGATTATATCGACGCTCCTATACCTCGCAAACTTCCGGCTCGCGCCCTTCCTGCAATATCTCGGCATGATCGACCCAAAACGGGGAGCGCTTGCCGCATACCCCTATCTGTTCTTTCTTCTCTTCGCCCTCTACGGACTCGCGCTTGTTTCCGTCCTCAGGAAGCGGTCCGGACCTTCCCTGCTCGGCCTGATCCTAGGAATTGCCCTACTTTTCCGGGTCACCCTGCTTGTTTCCCCCGTCGTCCTCTCAAGCGACATTTACCGCTATGTCTGGGATGGTCGGGTCCAGATGGCCGGGATCAGCCCGTATCTGTACCCCCCCTCAGCTCAAGAGCTCACTCCGCTTCGAGATGAACAGATCTTTCCCCACATCAATCGACCAGAGGCTCGCACCATCTATCCTCCGGGCGCGCAAATGTTCTTTGCACTGAACGCCAAACTCTTCCCCGACAGTATCAATGCCTTGAAAGCAATCATGATGCTGTTCGACATCGGTACAATCCTTTTGATCCTGACTCTCCTGAAAAAAACAGGATTCCGTTCGGATCGGGTGCTGCTGTACGCGTGGTCACCCCTGGTGCTTTTTGAGCTCGCCGGAAGCGGCCATCTCGAGGCGGTGATGCTCCCCTTTGTTCTGCTCGCCATCCTGGCGAGAATGAGCGGAAAGCCGGGCCTCGCTGGAGTGACGCTCGGCATGGCCACTTTGATCAAACTGTATCCGGCGGCCCTGCTCCCCGTTCTGTACCAGAGGGGTGACAGGCGGTTCCCGCTTGCCTTTGGGGCCACTATCCTCCTCGGGTACCTGCCCTATTTCTACGGCGCCGGCGGGAAGGTGTTGGGTTTTCTTCCTGCCTACTTCGGCCGCTGGGAGGACTTTAACGTCGGTCTCCGGTATTTCCTTACTTTGGCCCTGACTCCACTCACCGCCTCTCCCCGCCTCGTTGCGATGCTCTGCGTCACCGCCCTTCTTGGTGCGATAGCCCTCTACCTTGTACGGAAAGGGGAAGGACAAGACTTTCCCTGGCGCGCATACGTGATGGTGAGTGCCTACCTTCTCCTGCTGCCGACGAGTTTTCATCCATGGTACCTGATCTGGATCCTCCCCTTCCTTTGCCTCTACCCCTCGTGGGGCTGGCTGTATCTCAGTGGATCGATTAGCTTGTCTTACCTCAAATACGTCCAAGACCTCGGGATCCTTCCCCTCGGGATTCGGCTGTTGGAGTTCCTCCCCCTCTACGTGCTGCTTGGGTTGGAGGCCTTCCGGCATCGTCACTCGGAAGCGCATTCCGACGAGGTCATGACGTTCATGATGGAGAAATCGCCATGATACCTTCGAGCATCCCCCTCGTGCTTTTGCTTCTCGTCTATTTTGTCTCGCTCTTTTTTCTCTTCCTCTATGGGATCAATTGCTACGTCATGATCTTTCTCCACCGCCGCGCGAAAGCGCAGATGCTGCGACAAGATGAAGAGGTCTGGAAGGGATGGCAGGCTGCGGACCACCAACTCCCATGGGTCACGGTGCAACTGCCGATCTACAACGAGCGATACGTCATCCAGCGACTGATCGAAGCCGTGGTGCTCTTGGACTATCCGAGGGACCGGCTCGAGATCCAGGTCCTCGATGACTCCACAGATGAGACCACGGCCATCGCCACCCCGCTTATCGAGCGCTATCGGCAGGCAGGATTTGATATCACACTCCTTCATCGCGCCAAAAGGACCGGATACAAGGCCGGAGCGCTCAAGGAAGGACTCGGCGTCAACCGGGGAGAGTTCATTGTCATTTTTGACGCCGACTTCATTCCCGACCCGGATTTCCTGATGAAAACCCTCCCCTTCTTCCAGGATCCTTCCATCGCCATGGTCCAGGTCCGGTGGGGACACATCAACCGCGACTATTCCCTCCTCACGTTAGCCCAGAGTTTTGGGATCGACGGCCACTTCTACGTGGAGCAGGCAGCCCGCTGTTGGTCGGGCCTCTTCATGAACTTCAATGGCACCGCCGGGATCTGGCGGCGAAAGGCCATCGACGACGCCGGGGGTTGGCAAGCGGACACCTTGACAGAGGATCTGGATCTGAGCTACCGGGCGCAGCTCAAGGGCTGGCGGATGAAATTCTTGCCGCAGGTCGTTTGTCCGGCCGAGGTCCCGGTGCAGATGTCCGCCGTCAAAAGTCAACAGCACCGATGGGCCAAGGGCTCGATCCAGACCGCCATAAAGCTCATTCCACAGATTCTGAAGGCTGATGTCCCCCTGTTTACCAAGTATCAAGCGATCTTCCATCTCACGAACTACATGGTCCATCCCCTCATGCTGGTCGTGGCCATGAGCTCGCCACTGCTGCTCTGGTTTGAGGGATTCTTTTCACTCCGGGAGCATCTCTTTGCGGCGGCAGCCTTCTTTTCGATCGCGACCTTTGGGCCTTCCAGCATGTACCTGTATGCGCAAAAGCATTTGTATCCCGACTGGAAGCAACGGCTCCGGTACTTTCCGTCCCTGTTGATCTTCGGGACCGGAATCGCCCTGAACAATACCAAGGCTATCCTGGAGGCCTTCTTGAACGTGGACGGAGCATTCGTGCGAACCCCGAAATTCCGCATCGAAAAAGGGTCCGACACCTGGGTGGGCAAGCGATATCGCCCCCCCATACCTTGGTTGAGTTTCCTCGAGGGCCTCGTCGCGCTCTACTGCATCTACGGCGTATCTCTATTTATCGAGCGGGCCCGGCTCGTCGATCCCTTCCTTCTCCTCTACACTATGGGATTCGCTACTGTGGCCTTGTATAGTCTCTGGGAGGCCCTTCGGAGTGCCACAAAACGCCCAGAAAGCATCAGCGAAGCCCCGGCAGAGCCTCAGCCCGTCACGGCGTCAGTCGTCTCAGCGAAAGGGAGACCGATGACATGATCCGACCGCCGTGGAGAGTCGTGGGGAGAACTGCCCTCGGGGCACTCAGCGTCTTTTTACTCGGGATGCTCTTGTATCTCGGAGAGGGTTTCCGTCCCGCCACCGTTGCCGGGCAGGCAAGCCAAGCCTTGGCCAAGTCTCCCTGGCCCAAGTACCGCGGTGATAAGACGCTTACTGGTCGAAGCACCCACACCGGACCCGCATCGAACCGGCTCAGGTGGACCTTCTCAACGGGCAGGCGGGACAAGGAAGGAGGAATCGAAACGGACCCGGTGATCGGTCCGGACGGGACCGTCTATTTTGGGGCGAACAACGGGATCTTTTACGCGCTCGACCCCGACAACGGGGATATCCGTTGGGCCTTTCCGACCGGCTTTGACATCTTTGCGATTTATTCCTCGCCCTATGTCGACTCGAACGGGATCGTCTATTTTGGCGCCAAGGACGGGACCGTGTACGCTCTGAGGGCACCGCCCAGGGGGATCATGGGAGAGGTGGTATGGTCCTTTAACATCGGAACCACAATTCAGACCTCGCCGACCTTCACCCCTGATGGGACCCTTGTCATCGGTGCCGACGACTGGGCCTATTACGGGATCACCCCACCTCAAGGGACCGCGGGCCCGAAGGTGAAGTGGCGGTTTCAGACGCAAGGGACCCTCATCACCTCTCCCGCGGTAGACGCCGATGGGACCGTTTATGTGGCTTCAATGGATGGGAAGGTCTACGCCCTCGAGCCGCCCAAGGACGCGGGACAGCCGGTTAAGGTTCGGTGGACGTTCAGCTCGGGGGCGCGGGATGCCGAAGGGGGATTCGAGAACGCCCCAGCCATCGACGACAAGGGAACACTATACATCGCTGGAAACAACGGGATCCTCTATGCCCTTGATTCGAAGACGGGAGAGGAGAAATGGACCTTCGATGCCGTGGCGCGGGCTGGTTACCGGACGTTTGCGATCTTCTCTTCGGCCGCCATCGGGTCAGAGCAAACCATTTATTTTGGGGGAAAGAACGGTGTCCTGTATGCCATCCGCGAGAGCAGAGGCTTCTTCTCGACTGGTGCAAAAATTCTTTGGCGGTACAATTTGGGGCCGGGCATTCAGACCTCTCCCCTGCTTGCGGTCGACGGGACGATCTACCTCGGCGATGAGAAAGGGACCTTCCATGCGGTTCGGCCCCCCGAATCAGGCGAGTGGTCAACTCCTCTGTGGAAGTTCGCCACGAAGGGGATCTTGATCTCTTCCGCCGCCCTCGCAGCTGATGGGACCCTCTATACCGCCTCGATGGACGGAAACGCATACGCCTTTCACGACACAAAAAAGGGGAAACCTTCCCAAGGGCCCCTATCAGGCACGTGGTACGGTACCTACAGCGATTCCGGCAGCATGGGACGAATCACCCTCGTGCTCGTGCAGAGAGGCGAGGAAATTCAAGGGGTCTGGAGGGTAGAGGGGGGTTCCCGAGGCTCTCTGGAAGGAAAGGCGGAAGCGGGCGGGGGAAGCTTTGCCCTCCGTCCATTGTCGGAAAAATGTCCGGGAAGTGGCGAAGGCACCATCAGGATCGACGGCACAAAGCTCAGTGGCGAGTACCGTGGCCAGGATTGCCGGGGGAAGATCGACGATGGCAAATTCGAAGTACAGCGGTAATCGCCTATGGGTTCGCCTACTCAGCGTGAGGGAAGCGACCCTCTGATGGCTGCGCCACAGACCACTCCCCTTCCGATTGGCGGACGCGTCCTGGCACGTCCCTCAACGTCGCTCGCCCCGCGCATCATGATCCTCGGCGGCGGATTCGCAGGCGTGACCACCGCCCTCGAGCTGGCCAAACGGACCGCCGGCGTCTTGCCAGTCGACATTACCCTCGTGAGCGAGCAAAATTTCTTTTTATTCACTCCCATGCTGGCCGAGGCTGCCACCGGAGCCGTCGAGACTCGTCACGTCCTCTATCCCATCCGTCCCCTGTGTGGGAAATGGGGCGTTGAATTCGGAGAGATGTCGGTCGAGGCCATCGATCTCGATCGGCGCCGAGTGATCGTCCGCCATCGCCGGTCAGCGGTCCGCCAGCGGGTGCACTATGACAAGCTCGTGCTTGCCCTTGGCGCCACCCCCACCGTGGACATCGCCCCCGGAGCGGCGGAGCACGCCCTGCCCTTCAAGGAGGCAGGGGACGCCATGCGTATTCGCAACCATGTGATCAACCTTTTTGAATCGGCCGCCTTGACAGACGATCCCTGGGTCCAGCGGCAACTCCTCACGTTCATCGTGGTGGGAGCGGGTCACGCCGGGACCGAGCTGATGGCCGCCCTGGAGGAACTGACGCGTGGAATCCTCCTCTCACACTATCCCTCGATTCGCCAAGACAGCGTACGCCTCGTCCTCGTCGGAAGCACTATCCTTCCCCAGACGGTGACGAAGCTTGCTGCTTATGCCCAGGAGCAACTGCTTGCCCGAGGGATCGAGCATGAGAAGGCACGGGCTGCCGCGGTATCACGGGAAGGACTGACCCTCAAAGACGGGCGCACCATCCCGAGCCAGTGTGTCATTTGGACTGCCGGAACCCGGGTGAGCCCTGTGGTGGCCAGCCTCCACCTCCCCAAAGCGCGGGACGACCGCTTGAAAGTGAACGAATTCTTCGAAGTCGAGGGGGCGCGTGACGTATACGCGCTGGGTGATAATGCTGCCCAGATCAATCCTCATACCGGAGCCCCCTACGTGGCAACCGCTCAGGTGGCTATCCGCCAAGCACGGGCGCTCGCGGACGTGTTGGAGGCAGAGCTTACCGGCGGGCAGAAGAAACCTTTCCGGTTCCGGGTACTTGGAGAGATGGTACCTCTCAGTCGGCGGACCGCCGTCGCCGATCTGAGTGGGGTCAAGCTCGTCGGCTTTCCGGCCTGGTTTATCTGGAAAACCATCTACATGCTAAAGCTCCCCACCCTGGCGGCCCGCGTGCGGGTCGTCCTGGACTGGACGGTCGAGCTGTTCTTCGAGCGAGATGTTTCGGAACTCACCGTCAAGCCAGAGCAAGAGACCTGACATGAATGAAGGTCCCATACGGAAACCCGTCAAGGCTCGCTTGCCGGTCTGGCGTCGACTCGGGGTGCGCCTGGGTGCCAGCTTCCTTCTGGTCACCGCAGTCGCGATCTTCCTGAGCGGTCTCCTCCAATACTGGGACCAGAAGGAGCGGCTCCGGGAAAACTTGGCATCCCGGCTGCTGGCTATAGCGGGTACCGGTGCTTTGTTACTGGACGGGGACCTTCACCAGCGGGTTGTGACGGAAGGAGGGAAAGACACACCGGCCCATGAAAAGATCCGTTCACAGCTCCTGCAGATTGAGAAGACAAACCAGCTCAGGGACCGGGTCTATACACTCGTTGACGTCAAGGGGGATAAGGCGAAGTTCGCCGTCTTTAGCCGGGGAGAAGAATCGATTGGAAAGCATTATTCGCTTGCTCGGGAGACTCAGCCTATCCTGCATCAGGTTCTGAAGGAGGGGAAACCAGCATACACGGACATCTACACGAACGTGCACGGAACCTGGATTACCGCGTTTGCCCCAATCCAAAATACGGCAGGTGAAATCGTGGCCACTCTGGAGGTCGACTACCGGGTTGACGTCTATCTCGAGCAGTTGAGGACGATAATGCTCTGGCTCTACATCAACTCGCTGGCCGGTGCCATGCTCGCACTGGTGGCTGGGGTGATTCTCGCCCGGCAAATCACCCGCCCCGTGGGCCAACTGTCAAGGATGGCCCGGCGGGTCGTTGAGGGAGACCTCACCACTCCGGAACGCATTAAGTCCCGAGACGAGATTGGCCTGCTCGGCAACGTGCTCCACCTCGTGGTCGAGCGGGTCCACCTTTCCCACCGGAACGTGGTGGATGTTCTGGTGCGGGTGGTACAGGCACAGAGCAGAGAGACCGGGTCACTTTCGCAATTAGCGGGTGCCGCGCTCGCCCTGGCGGATCGCTTGGACCTCTCCACTACTCAGCGCGAGGCGTTAGAGCTGGGTGCGCTACTCCACGATATCGGCGAGATCCGCGTCCCTGATGCAGTGCTGGAAAAGGCTGGTCCATTGACGCCCGAGGAACGGGGACTCGTCCAGCAGCATCCTGCGTGGGGTGTGGAGATCCTCGAGACAGTACCGGTGCTCACCCCGGCCCTTGATGTGGTTGGTGGACATCACGAGCGATACGACGGCGGTGGGTACCCCCAAGGCCTGCGCGGGGAAGAAATCCCTCTCACGGCCCGGATCTTTGCGGTAGTGGACTCGCTGGACGCCATGATCCACGACCGGCCGCACCGGCGTGCCCGCCCGGTTTCCGAGGCGCTGGAGGAGCTGCAGAGAGAGTCGCAGAAGCAGTTTGACCCGCGGTTCGTGGATGCGGCTCTGAAAATCCCGCCAGAGCGTTGGGCGGAGCTGTTAGTTCGCCATGTGAGCACTGAATGACTCAAGGGTAACCCACATGGCGCCCGTGAGTGCTAATTGCCGTGTGCGGCCACTATGATCATGGATCTTCTCATCACTATTCGGCATCGTCCCTCACCAACAGCTCCCCGCACATTAGGGCTACTCTCTTTCATCCCTTGGCTCCAGTTGTTCGGCGCACTGTTGGCTTTCGTACTCATCGCTTTCTTTACCGCGACGCAAAGCGATCTCTCCAACTATATCTCCCCGGGAGAAAGTCCGTTCTTCCAGTGGATCAGGATCCACATCACCGAGTTCCTCTGGCTTGGGCTCGCGTACCTCGTGCTCACCTCGATCCTGCAGTACGTGGCAATGCGCGGCGCTCGCGAGAACTTTCCCCGTGCCGTGACTGCTTTGGTGGGGCTGGAATTGTGCGCGGTTGGCATGCTCGCGTACGCGCTCGTCTACCGGTGGGACGGGCTGTTGGGCTGGGGACACACGCTGCTCCAATTATCTCTCTTAGTCCAGATTTATCTGATGCTCTGGCGCCTGCACGAACCAGCGCCAAAGCAACCCGATCGCATTCTGGAGTTCCGGGACACAGGTGGTGTGCTATTTCTCTCGTCGCTTTTCTTCTTCGCTGCTCTCCCCGTGTTCGTCGATCCCTCCTGGCAGCACATGCAGCAATATACGCAGTTGGATTCCAGCCGTGAGCTCATCCTGAGTCGACTCTTCCCGGCAGTGATTTCAGGTGTGACCGGCATGTGGTTCGGGATCGGGACCTTGGTGTTGTTGGCCGGGGTGCGGTTTTTCTCGAGGAGACTGGACGTCTACCCGCGCCTGCGGAGCTGGGTCCCCTTCCTTCCCTTCTTCTCCATCGCTGGACTCTATGTCGCGCTATGCCTGATGTCCCTGGCGTATGCGATCGCATGGGAGCTCCGTGCGCTCCGCCTCGACACTGCCTTAGCGCCCCTGTTCATTTTTCTGGCTGGAGGCGGAGGAGCCGTGAGTTACGCCGCCTTTCGACGGATTGCACCCCTTGCTCCCCGAAATAGCGGCCACAGCCTGATCGGAATGATCACCCTCTCCATGGGAGCTGCGCTGGTATTCCCGGTCACGTGGCTCCTAACCCGCCGCGGGTGCGGTCGATGGGCCTGGCGGCTTGTGCTGGCCTCTTCGCTGTTGGCACCTCTGGTATTGGGGTACTTGGTGGTGTACGGTGATCTTTTTAATCCCTGGTACACGGTGTTTTCCTACCTAAAAGGCGCCATGTTGAAGATCGCCGCCGTGATCGCGGCGGGAATCCAAGTCTTAATCTTTGAGGAGCTTCGCGTATCTGACTCAGTCCGCCAGACTGAAACAAAGAGGCGGTGGGTTGTGATTGCTGCCACCGTTGCCGCAGGGTTCCTTCCGTTCGCTGCGCTTGAGCAATACCGAGAAATCAAGGCCTCCATGTTAGAGTCCAACGAGTTCAGTATCGTCGATGCGACCTATGCGAGAGCGTTGTCCGATCTCGTGGGAGCAGAAAGTTGGGCCCGCCTGGGTCAGGATCCAAAGCCCAACCACCATCAAGAACCTTGGCCCCTCCCCTGGACCTTAAAAAAAACCGGTCCCTCTCTCCTTCCTGAGAATTTCAATCTCATCGTGATTGTCGTGGATGCGCTCCGCGGGGATGCCTTTCACTCCTCAGGATATTATCGCAATCTCACTCCCTTTTTGGACCAGTGGGCCAACGAGGAAGCCATTGCTTTCCGCCGAGCCTATAGTCAGGGAGGCGGAACGTTCGCTGCCTTTCCCTTCTTGGTTGCTGGAAGAAGCCGTTTTACCATGTATGGGCCACATCTGCAGCACGAGAATCTCTTTTTCAAGATCGCACAAGCCGAGGGCATACAAAAGATAATGGTGGTGAAGGAGTTCGGACCTCGGGCGATATTTCCCCCAGATTATCCGGTCATCGAATTGCGTGGATCACGGCCCGCTAGTGATCAACACTCGGTTCCTGCCGACGAAGTGTTCGGCTGGGCCCAAGATGCCATTACGAAGCATGTCAAGGGGGAACGGTTCCTTGCCTTTCTCCACCTGATGGATGTGCATAATGATCTGTGGAAGAAAGCAGATGGCATAGACTTTGGCAACAGCCTGAGGGACCTCTACGACAACAACCTTTCGTATGTGGACAAGGCATTTCACAGGTTCGTCGTGTGGTTGAAACGCCATGGCATTTACGATCGAACCGTCATCTTACTGATCTCTGACCATGGTGAGCAGTTCTGGGAACATGGAGCAAGCCTTCACGGCCACACCGTGTACGAAGAGGAGATTCGGATCCCCCTGATCCTGCTGGTGCACGGCATTCGAGGGCAGGTGGATGTTCCGGTGGTCGCCGCAGATATAGCGCCCACCTTGGCTGAGCTGGCGGGCTACGCAGTCCATCCGCCATACAACGATCCCCACATGGGGATCTCCCTTGTTCCTCTCCTGCTCGGAAAGGAACAGGACCGGTATCTCCACAGGGATATCGTTGGAAGGGCGTCTTTTAAGCGCCGATTCTTTCTGTATCGGAATTGGGAATGGAAATTGGTCTACTCTGCCGAATTCGATCTTTTGCAGCTGTTCAATACAGTCAAAGACCCCATGGAGAGGAGTAATCTGCTCCAAGAGGAACCGGAGCTGGCAACTGAGCTGGAAATGGAATTACTGGGATATCTCGAAAAAGTGGAGGGAAAATCCTATCGGAGGCTTCTCTCGAACATTTGGTGACACCGTCACCAACACCCTCTGGAAAATGTCCACCGCTCTCATGATTGTTGCGGTTGTCGGATGCACGCCGAGCCGTGAGGTCCCCCGCGTCACAACGGTTCCGGTCGGTCAGTGGCCCAACGATGTTGTATTCGACCCGAGTTCAGATCAAGTCTTTGTCGCCAATGAGGGAAGTGCTACCATTACCGTCCTCCGATCGGATGGGCAGAAGGTGGGTACGACGCCGCTCGCAACTAGGGCGCGCCATCTGGCCGTTGATCCTGGGCTCGGCCATCTCTACGCACCGAATGAATGGAGCGCATTCGTTGTCGCCTTCGATACCCGGGATCTCAAAGAGCGCTTCCGGGTCGCTGTGGGGAGAGGGCCCCATGGGATTGCAGTCGATCCCTCATCCCATCGGGTCTTTGTCGGCAATGAAGGCGAGGGAAGCCTCACGGCCTTTGATGGCCGGACGGGACAGGTTCTCTTTACGGTCCCGGTGGGACCGGGGCCCGGGGGTGTCGCCGCGGATCCTGTAACCGGACGGATCTTCGTGGTGAGCGTGAAAACGGATCGGGTCATTGTGGTCGATGGGGAAAAGGGTCGCCGACTCGGCGAGATCCCGGTCGGTCATGGTCCTACTCATCTCGGTGTTAACGCGGAGACCGGCCTCGTGTACGTCCTGAATACAAAGGCCAACAGTGTTACCGTTTTTGATGGTCGAACCATGGGCCTTCTTGCTACCCTCCCCGTCGGCAACTACCCCATCGGTATCGCCCTTGATGAGAAGGCAGGGAGGGTCTATATAATAAACAACCGAGCGAATACCCTTTCCATTGTGAATGAGTCGTCATTGGAGGTGCTCGGAACGAGCCGGATCCCGCAGAACGTCTCGAACATAACACTCAACTCCTCTGAAGGGCTTCTGTACCTCGCGCTGAAGAGCGACAATCAGATTGCCCTCATCCGAGTCCGCGACCTCAGATGGAAAACGATGCAATGATGCAATTTGCGGTATCGATCATGGCAAAGGCACCACGGGCAGGCGAGGTGAAGACGAGGCTCTGTCCTCCCCTCTCGACCAATGAAGCAGCTGAGTTGTACCGCTGTTTCCTGCTCGACAAGATTGAACAGGTGAGGACGCTCACCAAGGCGAGTCCCGCCATCGCCTACACGCCTGACGAAGGAAGGACCTTCTTTGAAGAGTTCGCGCCGGGCTTTGTCTTGCTCCCCCAACGAGGCGCCGATTTGGGGTTCAGGCTGGCAAATAACTTCGATCAGCTTCTTGGAATGGGATATCAGGGGGCACTCGCCATCGATAGCGACACGCCCACGCTCCCCACTCATTTTTTGGAGGAGGCCGTCGATCTCATTGCGACACCAACGATCGATCTTGTGCTGGGCCCGAGCGACGATGGCGGCTACTACCTGATTGGGTTACGCAAACTGTACGGGGAACTGTTTGAGAAGATGGCCTGGAGCACCGCCGATGTCATGCCAGAGACTATCGGGCGGGCCGAGGCCAAGGGGCTGAAGGTGGCCACGCTTCCCCTCTGGTTCGATGTTGACACCGCCGAGGATCTGGAGCGATTAAAAGCCTCGCTCCAGAATGCACAAGAGGATGCGGCCCGTCATACTCGGAGATTTTTCAAGGAGCGCACAGAATGAAGAAACCGTCAGAGATCCCGTGGAAGACCCTCTCCAGCAAACCTATCTACAGCAATAAATGGCTCTCCCTCCGAGAAGATGTGGCAGAGCTGCCCGATGGACGCACGACCATCTATGGCGTGGTCACGTGTGGCCATTGTGTCGGTATCCTCCCCTTCTTAGATCCCGACACCGTGCTGCTGATTCAGCAATACCGTTACGTGGCCCAACGGGTAACATGGGAGATGCCCACGGGAGGATCCCATGCCGGCGAATCGACTGAGGAGGCGGCCCAACGCGAACTCGCTGAGGAGATTGGCTACCGCGCCGGCCGACTGGTCCCCGTGAGCACCTATCACACCAGCAAGAGCGTCATGGACGAGACGGCCCACCTCTTTCTCGCCGAAGAGTTGGTCAAACTGGAGCGGCCGCCCCGCGATGAGACGGAGTTCATTGAGATCCGCCCCTTCCCCTTTCGTGAGGTTCTGCAGATGGTCCTTGCCGGCGAGATCGTGGATGGCATGACCGTAATTGCCGTACTTCTCGCCGCCCGCCTGAAAACCTGCTGATTCCACGCAAAAGGGATTCCCGAACGCACAAAAAACTTGACCCCTTCGCCCTAGACTCAGAACATCTAGCCCTCGCTTACCTGTACCCGCTCCATCCGATCGCCCTGCCGAATTGCGTCCACAACCTCTTGCCCCTTCACTACCTTCCCGAACACTGTGTGCTTCCCATTCAAGTGTGGCTGTGACGAAAGCGTAATGAAGAACTGGCTCCCGTTCGTGTTCGGGCCAGCGTTCGCCATCGCGATCACTCCCCCCTCGTGGTTCAGTGGATTCCCCTCTACTTCATCTTCAAACTTGTAGCCAGGACCACCTCGACCTGTACCCGTAGGATCCCCCCCCTGGATCATGAAATCGCTGATCACGCGGTGAAACGATACGCCATCGTAGAACCCCTCGCGGGCGAGGAAAACGAAGTTGTTGACCGTTTTCGGTGCATGTTGCGGAGAGAGTTCCACCTCAATGCTGCCCTTGTTGGTCTCGATCATTGCTCGATACGTCTTGCTTGGATCAACCTGCATTCCAGGTTGAGTACCCCACTGCTTCGTAGCCATAGATGATCCTCCTTAACAAGAGCGCTCAATAACTTTGACAAACGTTCAAGAAGAAAATGGGGTCAGACCCCATTTTTCACGGTTCCCTTCACCGCGACCAGCCCTCCTCTTCAACCCTTGCGCTGTCTAAGTGAAAATAGGGCGACAGCGTCATCAGCCGCGGGTCGTCGACCGGACCGCCAACGGTAAAGTGGTACAGGCTCTGAAAGCGATCTCCGCGCAGGCTGAGCAAGTTATGAAAGGCGTCGTCGAAGTAACATCCGATCCCAGTGCCGCGGACACCGGCGGCCTCTGCTTCTAGGTACAGCACCTGACCCAGCAGGCCGGATTCCCAAAACAGTTTTCGATACCACCATGCACCTGTTCCACGGATGCTTTCGGCGAATTCGGCAATCATACCGAGGCTGAAGGCGCCGGCGGCGGCAATCTCCTGATGGCAGCTCACCACCTCTGCCTGCTCGCGGAAGTTTCCCTCGACCAGTGTGAACAGTGGCAGGTACTCCGGGCATCCCTCCGGACGTTTCCAGAGGAAGTCGGCACGGAGGGCAGACCGTAGGCACTCGTGGACCGTCGGACTTCGCTCAAAGACGTACAGGCCTGACGGTAAACCCTGCACCCGATGCACAAAGATGCCGCAATGGAGATGCGGCGGCCAAGGCCAGACGTCCCAGGGCGGCACTCCGGGCCGTGGCAGCAGCCGGTCAAGCATGGCATAAAATGTCTCGGCCGAGATCGAGGTGATGCCGTCGAGAGCAAGACAGCTGCGGCGCTGCTTGATAAGCTGAACAGCGTTGATTTGCGAAGAGACACTCGGGCGAGCTGGCCACGCCGCGTCCTTGTCTCCAATAACCGTGTCACCACGTCTTCGTGTCCCCGTGGCTCCGTCCTCCTGCCAGGTCGCCTCGGCGGCAGCATCAATCGCTGACCAGTGGACATGATCAGGGCTGAGTGAGTTGGCCCGGCCCGCCCAAGCACTAGCATGGAGCACTTCCCGCAGCTTCGCAATGTCAACCCCCTCTGATTCCTCACCTTTCCCGGGAGGATGGGAAGGGCCGATGAGCAGAAGGGCGTCGGGATGTTCGCGGTCCTCCTCGGCAATGGCCGAGAAGCTCTCTAGCTGGGCCAGCCCCAGCACGGCGGCAATGTCCGTATCTGAAACATCTGCTATCAGCCTGGCCGACCATCCCAGCGACGCGGCCGCATATCGCACGGTGGCGATGGCATGGCCGGCATCGTGCTGGCAGTAGCGAAAAGCGCGCTCGCCGTACTTCCAGGCCTCGCGCCAATGAATCGAAGACAGGCCCACGAGAAAGGAAGCTGGCGGGAGCGACTCCGCCAGCTGCTGTGCCGCTCGACCTTCCAGAACACAGCGCCGCTCCAGGTAGTGGTCCCGGCTGACGTAGTGATAGACACCGGCATTCATGCCCGGCATCTCCGGAAGGATTGCATAGCCTTCCGTGGGGTGAAGGTTGCCGCTGGACGGGTTGCAACGCAAGGCCCAGCGACTACCCTTGTACTCCTTCCAGGCTGACAGTCCCAGGGCCAGCTCGAACAGTATAGCCACGCTGTTCCGTTCCAGCGGCATGGGAGGGATGGCACCGGGAAAATAAAGGTCGGGATAGGCCGCGTCGAGCCGGCCAGCTAGAAGAGGAAGTTCGACCCTTTCCGCGCCAACGAAGGTGCGAAAGGGATCAGGCTGAGTGGCCCAGTCCAGATATCCCAGCGACGCGGCGTACTGGTGCAAGTGATGCTTGGTGCGGTGATGGTAGGCCAGCACGGCTTCGACCGAGTCCTGTTCTTTGGTCATTTTCCGAGCTCGCCTAGGAAGAAGAAAATGGGGTCAGACCCCATTTTTAGACATATCAGAACTCATTTCCTTTTGCCGTCAAAAAACTTTCTGTATTTTCCATATCCTTCTTTTTCTAAATCCTCTTTTGAAATGAAACGAAGAGCAGCAGAGTTCATGCAATACCGAAGGCCTGTTGGCGGAGGACCGTCAGGGAATAGGTGCCCTAGATGAGAATCAGCATGTTTACTTCTCAGTTCTGTCCTTACCATAAACAAGTTTCGATCTTCTTTTTCTACAATATTTTCAGGTTCAAGTGGTTTAGTAAAACTTGGCCACCCTGTTCTAGAGTCATACTTATCAACAGAGGCGAAAAGAGGCTCTCCAGAAACTATATCGACATAAATTCCTTCTCTCTTGTTATCCAAATACTCATTGGCATATGCCCTTTCTGTACCGTCTTCCTGAGTAACATAATACTGTAATGGAGTCAGGGTTTTTCTGAGTTGCTCTGGGCTCGGCTTTTCGAATCTCCCAGATGCAGCTTCAGAACGGCTCGTTTCTAATTTGTCTTGCGATTGTTCTCCTCCAGGTGTATTCAGTTCTTCCCCTGATTTCTTTGCTCGAAGTTTTTGTTGCCCAACAGAGTTTTCTTTACACGATGATATGAGAAGCAATAGAGGCAAGATAAATAAGAGTTTAAGTTTTTTCCCTGACATATTTAACTCCCTTCACTACTTAAAAGATTCTACCATTCAGCCTTTCTACCTACAATTACACAGAACTGCCAGGAAATACTGAAGCTTCTTGCAGTCTATTTCACTAATCTCTCATCGAGACTTGTGGTGCATCAATCTGGATCAACAAGTGTCATCTGACCAAGACGGAGTTTCAATTTTACCTTATTCTGGAGCTGTCCGCCACTCACGTCAAGCCTCTTCCTTCGAGGTTATGGAATCATCCACGGCAAGAGGTAGTACTGGACCATCGCTAATATACCGAATGCCGAAGTGCTCCGGCACCCGTGGCGAGCGCGAGGGACTGCGGGGCGATCGCTTTTCCCATGCTCCCCCCAGCGGCGAGAGACGCCGCCCCAAACACGTCGGGCACGGCGGCCTGGGAGCTAGCAACCGCCACCAAATTGCCAAACAGCGCATTGGACGCTGTGTTGGTCCCGGCCACCGCGTTGCCGAGAAGCCCCAGGAAGACGGCAGCGAGCGGAAACCAAAAGCCCGAGGCGGAGAAGGCAATACCGATGGTCAGACTGAGACCAGAGTAGTTCATCAGGTAGCCGAGACCAAGTATGTTCAGCGTCGTCTTGATAGCGGATGAAAGCTGTCGAATGGTATTCACGTAAACGCGAATGGCTCGGGCAGGAGGAATCCGGAGCACGGCAACCGACAGGAGGCCGGTGATCAGCGCGAGGGTCCCCGGCACCACGAGCACGGGGTAGCTGTACACGGCGGCATACGGTCCAGGCTCGGCCACGATCGGCGTCGTTTTCCAGACGAAGTTGTGCAGACCCGGCCAGTCGACACTGAACGTGCTCAACGAGGCAAGCCCTTCACGCAGCGGCGTCGCGTTGACCAGACCCATGACCACAATCAGAAGACCAATCGGCGACCAGGCCTGTACAATCTGACGCCAGGATAACCGAACACCTGAATGCAACGCCTCCTCAGGCACCCGCTCGCCAGGAAAGTACCAGGCAGTTCTGGGTCTCCAGCGGGATAAGACAACGACGGTCGTCAGCATGCCTGCCAACGCGCCGACAATTCCAGCCGCGTACAGGGTCAGGTAGTTAGAGGCCACAAAGGTGCCCACCGCGAAGGCGAAGCCTGTGGCGAGAGTTATTTGCCATACTTCTTTGAATCCTCGCCAGCCTGACACGGCTATAACTACGGCAGGAGCGGTAACAAGGGTGTAAAAAGGAACCTGTCGTCCGATCATGGCACCGAGCAGATCGAGGTCGAGCCCGGTGGTCACCGAGTGCAGGACGATGATGGGCAAGCCCATAGGCCCCCAGACACCAGGATGGCTGAAGGCGAGCAAGGCTACAATGGCGGCGGTAAATGGGGGAAATCCAAAGCCGACGAGCATAGGTGTACCAATCGCGACGGGAGAGCCAATCGCCACCAGTCCCTCCAGGAGTCCGATAAACCCATAGCCGATCAGCAACGTCTGCATGCGGCGATCGCGTGTAATATATCCGATGGACTCCTTGATCACGCTGAAATGGCCGCTATCCATGAGCAAGTTCACCAGCCACACCGCATTGACCAACGTCCACAGTAAGGGCATTACCGCTACAGCCATTCCCATGAGCGTGCTGGCAACGGCCAGATGCAGCGGCATGTGCCAGATGGTCACCGCAAAAACCAGCGCCGATGACAGCCCGACGAAGCTCGAAAGGGATGCGGGTTTGCGAAATCCCCCAAGCAAGATGAACATGAGGGCAATGGGGAGCAGGGCAACGGCAGCGGAAAGCATGACGCTGTCCAGCACGGGCGAATATGACTGCAGCCACATGCGCTACCCCTCCCGGAGGTCCCCGCTCCTTAGGAATGACGCGTCGGTACCCTGAGATTTGGCAGGCTCGCCTCTGCGAATATTAGCATCCGCCAGCAATTGAGCATAGGACGGTCCTTCCCCCCATCCAACCATCCCGAGTCCGGAAACCCCGCCTCCCCTTTTCGGGTTCATCTCCGTCTAACTCCAGCGCCGAATATTTCTCCTGCTAGGCCTATATGAGCCCAGCAGGGCGTGGCGATTATCCGCGCTTTTCCACCTATTAGCTTGACCTGGCAAACCAAATCCTTTAGAAAGAGAGATTGTGTCTCAGTTTTGCAGGGAGTATTTGCGGGGTGACTTACGCTCATGGATTGTAATGAAAACTCTCAAGAGTGATCCCCCGGACACGGTGTCAATTCCACGAATTTCTGTCATCATTCCGGCACGGAACGACGCCGCCGCCCTCGGCCAGACCCTTGACTACCTGGATGGCCTCGTGAGGAACGACGCGGTCGAGGTCATCGTGGCAGCCTCCGGCGACCCTGGCGGCACGGAACGCGCTGTGGCGGGGCGGGCAAAGCTCCTCTGGCCCTCGGGGTCCACACGATCCACCCTGATGAATGCAGGTGCGGAAACCGCGCGCGGTGAAATTCTCTTCTTCCTCCATGCCGATTCCTTCCCGCCGGCGAGTGTTTTCGAGCTCATTGACCAGGCCCTGTCCAGCAATGACGTTGCTGGTGGCGCCTTCGAGCATCTCTTTGTGTCCGAGCCGCCCTGTTCCGCGAAATGGACGGGTACAAGGACCTTTGGGTCTTGGAAGATCTCGAATTCACCCAGCGCCTCAAGCGGGTTGGACGATCCATCCTGATCCCGGTGCCGGTGCTCACGTCTGGACGGCGCCTGCTCGCCCGCGGACCCTGGCGCACTTTTTGCTTCATTGTATGGTTGCTGTTTCTGCACACCATGCGGCTCGATACCCAGCGGCATGCCGAGCGCTGGCGTGGCCCGGGAGACAGTCCGCCGGGAAGCCCATGCCCCCGTGGTCGTCTGCAACAAGGAGTTTGCTGAATGAGGCCGAGTCCTCCGACCCTTCCTGTGGTGGTTATCGGCAGCAAGGTGATGCACTGTCTGCTGGCCAGAGGCCGACCCGTACTCACCCTAGCCCGCCGCCGATTGTTGATCCTCCTTATCGGCTTGCTCCTTGTATCCCCCACAGCCACCGCAAGATCAGAGTCATCCTCACTCGTAGCAGAGTTTCAAGAATTTTCCACACGCTTCCACGAGGACCCGGCGCGGCTCGACCAAATCCTAGAAGGATTGGACCAAGCCCTCAAGACCAATTCCAATAACTCCAATACCTCCACCAACTCTACCAAACCTAGCATCTCTACATACTCCACCAGCTCTACCAAATCCTATATGGAAAAGCTCCTGGCGATGGCACAGGTGTGCTTCATCTGGGGCGATATACGCGCCACGACAGACAACCAAAAGTTAGAGGCCTACGAGCGCGGGCAAGAGGTAGCCAGGCGATCTCTTGAGCTGGAACCGAACAACCCGGCCGCCCATTTCTGGTTCGCTGTCAATACCGGACGATGGGGACAGACCAATGGGGTGTTGAGTTCCCTCTTCCTCGCGACGACCGTCAAAAGGGAGATCGAGATCATCCTCAACCTGGATCCACAATTCACGCTGGCATACTCGCTGGCCGGCAATTTCTACTATGAAGTACCCAGTTTCCTAGGTGGAGATGTTCACAAGGCTGAAGCGATGTTCCGCAAGGGACTGGAGCAAGACCCGACGTTTACTGAATTGCGCGTGGGCCTGGCCAAGACGCTCATCAGTCAAAGGCGGATTGATGAGGCGCGGCAAGAGCTCCAGGCCGTGCTGGACGAGAAGGAACCACGAAATCTGGCCTACTGGACCCTGAAGGATTCCAAGGAGGCCCTGGAGCTTCTTCATTCTGTCGATATGGAAGAGCCAGAGGCCCGCCTCGATGCCATAACCGTGGGCCACCACGTTCAACAGCCCGAACCGGGCCTCAGGCACCTAGGGCATCAAACAGGAGTCCCAATCTGACAGGATGGAAAAGAATGATGCGAGGGGAATAAAGACAGCTCGATCCCTGTTAAGCTCTATAATAGAGAGCCGAATCCGCAGATTCGATCGACCGGGTTAGTTCCTCGGAGGAATGATATGCTCGAAGCAATTCTCGGGATCGCATTGGTGTTGGGTCTCGTCTTGCTCCAGTCCAAGTATGGCTGAGGTCCGAAAGCCTCCTCTGGACAGGGGAGTTGTAGCTTGCCTCTCTCGGATCAGGAGTCCCGCCCTGCCAAGAAGCCAACAGATTCGAATCGTTGACCATCCCTCTTCAGGCACTCCTCAACGAGCGGAGAACTCTCCCGCCATCCTCTTGCCCTTACGTTGTCTTACTCCTCGGAAAATGCTATAGTTTCCAGTCAAAATTGGGGGTGATATGACGCTGCTCTGGGTGGCCCTTGTCGGCTACGGGATATTGATGTATCTCGTCTCGCCCCGGGCCACCGACTCCAAAGCGTTCTACTGGGGATACGACGCCCAAGGGCGAAAGACCGGTTTCTGGTTGCTCACGTGCAGCACCTTTATCACCTGGATATTCGCCAAGTCGGTGACCAACGCTGCCAACCTGGGAGCAACGTACGGCATCGTGGGCGGCCTCGCCTATGCCACGTATTATCTCTCTATCCCGGTGGCGGGGATCGTTATCGTTTCGATCCGCAAACGCTGGGGCTCTCGGAGCCTCTCCGAGTTCCTCGTCAGCAAATACGGCCGAACCGCCGCCACGGCCTTCCTTCTCGTCGTCACCATTCGGCTCTTCAACGAGGTGTGGAGCAATACTGCCGTCGTGGGCTCCTACTTCGGGGGGAAAGGAACCTTTCCGTATTACGCCGCCGCCTTTGTCTTTACCGCCCTGACCCTCATTTACAGTCTCAAAGGGGGGCTCAGGAGCTCGATCATTACAGACATGCTGCAACTCGTGCTGGCCGGATTCTTTCTCTTCCTCCTCCTGTTCCACCTCTTCCCCCGGGTCGGACCGGGAGAACTCCTCCAGGCGGGCGAGTTTTCTTTTCGCGGAGGCCTCGATATCCTCCTGGTCGCTTTCCTCCAGATCTGGAGCTACCCCTTCCATGACCCGGTCCTCACAGACCGGGCTTTCATTGCGGACCGTCAAGCGACGGTTCCAGCCTTCTGGGCGGCGGGGATCGGCGGGATTCTGTTCATCCTCCTCTCCAGTCTGATCGGCATCTACGCCTTTAAGGAGGGATTGGCCTTTACCGACGATGCGCCCCGGGTCGTGGCGGCGTCTTTCGGCCTCGGCATTCTCTTTGCGATGAACGTCATCATGCTCTGCTCTGCCGGCTCCACCCTCGACTCCACGTTCAGCTCTGTTTCCAAGGAAGCCGGAGTTGACCTGGCCGCGATCGGGTTCGACCGCTGGAGGGACCGTGTGGGGATTGGAAAGTTGGCCATGGTGGTCATCGCGCTCCTAGGGAACCTTCCTCTCTTTGCCGGGGCCTCGATCCTTCAGGCCACTACCATCAGCGGAACCATGGTGATGGGGCTGGCGCCCATCTTCATTCTCCACTTCCTCCCGTCTGTCCCGCGCGCGTCCTTCCATTTCGCATTCTGGCCCGGACTGGGACTTGGCATCCTGTACACCCTGGGGTGGGTCCCATCTGCCCTGGCGATCGGGAACGGCCGGTATGCTATGCTGCTGGGCGTGAACTTCTATGGGCTGCTTCTGTGCACGGGCCTCTTTCTCGTCCCCTGGGCCTATGAACGCGTGGCCTATACGAAATTCGCTCGCCGCTTGGCCGCCGTGATGGAGAACCGACGTTGACCATCCCGACCGCACCGCTTTTGGAATTGAGCACTCTCTGGATCCAGGTGACCGGGACATGGTGTAACCTGACCTGCACCCATTGTCTCAACAGCAGCGGTCCCCACAATCCCTGGCTCAAAAGCTTGGACACAGATATGGTGATCCGGTCCATCAAGGAGGGAGCCGAACTCGGCATCAAAGAGATCTACTACACCGGAGGAGAGCCTTTCCTTCACAAAGATATGCTCCTTCTCACCGCCCACGCCCTCGAGGTGGCACCGACCACGATCCTGACAAACGGAACCCTGATTACAGAACAGGTTGCGGACCATCTGGCGGCGTTGGCCCAAAACTCTCCCTACTCCCTCGAGATCCGGATCAGCATCGACGATGTGGATCCGGAAAAGAATGACCGAATCAGAGGAAAGGGGGCATTTTCGAAAGCCATCCGGGCGCTGCAGGTGCTTCACAGTCGCGGACTTCTCCCTATCGTCACTGCCACGGAAATCTTGAGGGATGAGCTGCCAGAAGGGAGCGGGATGTACGAGCAATTTCGGGACCTCCTCCTCTCGCTCGGCATCACCAAGCCTCGAATGAAGATCATGCCCGTTTTTTCCATTGGGCGGATGGAAGGAGAGGGGGGGCCGCTGCTCACGCCGGAAATGCTTGACGGGTTCGACTATTCCCTCCTCCAGTGTTCGGAGACCCGCGTGGTGGCTGAAGGGGGGGTGTACGCCTGTCCCATCCTGGCCGGGCTGCCGCAGGCACGCCTTTCCGAGAAGAGCCTCAAGGAGGCATTCAAACCCTGCGACCTCTACCACACGGCGTGCGTGACCTGCTATGAGACAGGGATGACGTGCAAGAACTGAGATGGTTCAGGGTTGAGAGTTGAGGGTTCAGGGTCACATAAGGCGTAAAGAACAAATCATGAATCCCGACCGCTAACAAAACGTCTTGAATCTATGAACCATGAACTCTGAACTATGAACTGTGAGCAGTGAACCATGAACCGTGAACCAAAGGAGTACAGGCGGATTGCCGTCTGTGGGGGGATCTACAACAACTATCTCGCCCTCGAGGCCGCGCTGGAAGATATTCGGCGGCGAGAGGTCGAGGCCGTTTTTTGCCTCGGAGATATGGGGGCCTTTGGTCCACACCCGGATCGGGTCTTCCCCCTGCTGGGGGAGGGAAAGGTCCTGGCCATCCAGGGCAATTACGACCAGTCCCTCGCGACCGGCCTGGATAACTGTCATTGCGGCTACACTGACCCACGGGACAACTACTTCGCCCAACTGAGCTACGAGTACACCTTCCGAAAGACCTCGCACGAAAACAAGGCGTGGCTTGGCAAGCTGGCGACGCATCGGCGTGTGAAACTCGGACAGTACCGCGTTCTCATGTGTCACGGCTCTCCGCGGCGGACCAACGAGTTCCTGTGGGAGAGCACCTCGCCCAACTGCCTTCTGGAAAAGTTCTGTCGGGACTTCGAGACCGACATCCTCCTCTGCACCCACACCGGGATCAAATGGCATCGGGCCCTCGACGGGTACGGCCACATCATTAACGTGGGGACCATTGGCCGACCCGAGAACGACGGTCAAGTGCATGTCTGGTACACTCTGCTTACCGCTGGGGATGACCTCCAGGTGGAGTTTATCCCGGTGCGCTACGACCACGAAACGCTGGCGCGGGAGATGGAAAAAGAGGGTCTACCGTCGGAGTTCATCGAGACCATCCGGACCGGCTGGTGGACTACGTGCCTCGAAATCCTCCCGGCCAAGGAGCGAGCTCGCGGCAAATATTGAGAGACCGTTGACCGTTCACCGACGACCGACGACAGCTTGGAAGAGAACAACAGCAGAAAGAGGAAGGGTCTTGGCGGTCAACGGTCGTCGGACGTCGGTCATCTCCAGTGGTGATGCCGAGATGAAGAGCACCCGTTGGGTAAGTAAATTCACGAACAGTGTACTCGTTCAGGTCTTCAAACATTTTCCGTGGTTGGCCGAGCGCTGGGCAAGAAGCCACCAGTTTATCGAAGGCAAGGGCATCCCCTGGACCCCCCTCGGCAAGCCTCTTCGAGAGTGCCGCATTGCAATGGTCACCACCGCGCCTTTCCCGCTGATGTGGACAAAACCGACCTCACGATCACCCACAAGTACTACGATCATTCCGCGGCAGATAGCGACATCAACGTCGTCCTCCCCATCGACCGGCTCCAGGAACTCAGGGATGAAGGAGTGATCGGAAACATCACGTCCACCCTGTATAGCTTCATGGGCCACATCGACGGTCCGCACCTGAAGACCCTCATGGAGGAGACAGCGCCCGAGGTCGCGGAACTCCTGGTCCGGGACGGGGCCGAGGCCGTTTTTCTCACGCCCGCCTGAGGTCTGTGCAACCAGGCCGTGGGCCTGATGCAGCGGACGATCGAGGCCAGGGGGATTCCCACCATAGGCATCACCCTCCAGAAAGAGATCACAAAGCAGGTCAAGCCCCCCCGGGCCCTCTACCTTCGTTATCCCTTTGGCCATCCGCTCGGGGAGGCTTTTCAGGTTAAGCAGCAGCGGACCATTTTGCTCGAGACGCTCAAGGGTCTGGAGACCATCAAGGACCCAGGGACTATTCTGGAACCAGGCTATGTCTGGCGACGGCACCGCTTTGACTGAAGTGGTAGCGGGATTGACTTATGAACCTACTGGCCTAGTATTAAGATGGTACTGGAACCTGATTGTCCTCACCTCTCACAGTTCATCTGCGATGTTTGTTAGGAGTTTAGCCGATGCGACTCCTCGTCGTGGAAGACGAGAAAAAGGTTGCCCGCTTCGTCAAGAAAGGGCTGGAAGAGGAGGGCTACGCGGTTGACGTCGCCCCCGATGGGGAGGAGGGCTTAGCGATGGCCCTGGATGGAGTCCATGACCTCCTCATCCTCGACATCCACCTGCCCAGAATGGATGGACTCGGCATCCTACAAGAGCTCCGAAAGAAAAAAGTGGCCACACCCGTCCTCCTCCTCACGGTGCGGGCCGCCATTGAGGACAAGGTCTTGGGCCTGGATGCGGGTGCTGACGACTACCTCACCAAGCCCTTCGCATTCCAGGAACTCCTCGCCAGAGTCCGGGCCTTGCTCCGACGACGAGCTGAGGCAGAGGCGCCGGTCCTCCAGGTTGCCGATCTGACGCTCGACCCGGCCCGGCGTCTTGCCTCGCGTGGCGGTGAGAAGATCGACCTGACCTCGAAAGAGTTCGCCCTTTTGGCCTACTTCATGCGAAACCCTGGACGGGTGCTGACCAGGACCATGATTTCCGAGCACGTCTGGGACTATGACTTCGACACCATGACCAACGTCATCGATGTCTACGTGAACTACCTCAGGAAGAAGATCGACGCCGGCCGGGAGCCGAAGTTGATCCACACGGTGCGAGGAGCGGGCTACGTGCTGAAAGCGGAGTGACCATGCGCATCCGGTCCATCAGGGCACGCCTCACCCTCTGGTACACAAGCCTCCTGACCGTGACCTTTCTCCTCTTGGGAGGCACGGCCTATGGACTCTTGGTGTATAACCTTTCCCATGACTCGGATTCCGCCCTCAAAGGGGTCGCCCAGATCCTGGCCCAACAGACCCCTCGGGGATCCACCACGTTCTTTCGCCCGGACATCGATGATGTTTTCCGCCGCTTCTTCGGTTTCTCCCCGTTCGATCGATACTTTGAGATGCGTGATCCGTTTGGCCGGCGCGATCCCCGATGGCCTCGCCCCAGCTCCGGGAAGCTGCCGCTCAGCCCAGCAGCCCTGAAGAACGCCTCAGACGGACGTCCCACGTTCGAGACAATAGAGGGCATGGGGCAATATCCGGTCCGGGTGCTGACCTTTCCCATCGTCAGGGCCGGCCGTGTCGTAAATCTCATCCAGGTGGGCATGTCACTGGAGAGTATGTACATGACGCGTCATCGCTTTCTCCTGATCATGGCAGCGATGCTTCCCCTCAGTCTTTTGTTAGCAGGCGGGGGCGGATGGATCTTGGCCCATCGGGCACTCAAGCCGGTGGACCGCATGACGGATGCCGCCCGTCGAATCAGCGCGGAACATCTCGCCGAGCGCCTCGGAGAGACCGGTACCCAAGACGAACTGGACCGGCTGGCGAAAACCCTCAACGAAATGCTCGGGCGTTTAGACGCCGCCTTTAGCCAGATCCGTCAATTTAGTGCCGACGCCTCCCACGAACTTCAAACCCCCCTTACCATCCTGAAAGGTGAGCTGGAGGTCGCCCTTCGCTCGCCGAGGAGCCCAGACGAATATCAGCGCATCCTCAAGAGTGCCCTCGAAGAGATCGACAGGATCGCCCATCTGGTAGAGGGCCTTTTACTCCTCGCACGCGCCGATGCCGGGGTGCTTCGAATGGACCGCCAACCGGTCGACTTAGCCCAGCTCGTGGAAGAGGTCTATGGACAGACCAAGGTCCTGGCCGACACCCATGCCCTCACCCTCGACCTAGGGCTGGTCGAGCCCATTTCAATCCAGGGGGATTACGAGCGCCTCAGGCGGCTTCTCCTGAACCTGGTGGACAACGGGATCAAGTACACGCCAACCGGCGGCCACGTCACACTTTCCGTGCAACGGGATGGAGGATGGGTATCTCTCCAGGTCTCAGATACCGGGATTGGCCTCTCCGGTGAAGACCAGGAGCGGATCTTTCAACGGTTCTACCGAGCTGTCGAGGCCCGCTCGCACGGTGAAAGCGGTGCCGGTCTGGGACTCTGTATCGCCCGCTCGATCGCCGAGGCCCATGGCGGAAGGATCGAGGTCGAAAGCACCACCGGGCAAGGAAGTACCTTTACCGTCCTGCTTCCCCTCAATTCCTGAGCAAGCCACCCATCGGCCCCCCTTTTCGATTCCCTTCCATGAGCAATTTCTAACCCTTGGCTAATCTCCCTCTAATGGTCTTCCTCTATATTCATCTCTGTTAAAGCCAAAGGGGCGTTCCGTCATCGGGGCGGATGGCTCGGCAAATCCTTGACAGAAACAGAGGAGGATCACTAATGGGGTACAGAGTACGGGAGTACTTGAACCACAAGCGATTTGGGCCAACGACGTTGGCGGCTGTCGCCTTGTCTTTTCTCCTGGTCGGCCTTGGTATGGCGGCCGACCTCCATGGAAAAGGCCCTTCAGAGCTTGAGGATCACGACACCAGAGCCAAGACATTGGCGGCGCCGGCCAAACCCAGCTCCTTTGCCGATCTGGCGAATAAACTGGGACCGACCGTCGTCAATATTAAGGTAACCAAGATTGAGAAAGTTGCAGCCTTTCAATGGCCCCAGAGTCCAGAAGGGCCCTTCGGAGAGTTCTTTAAACGATTTTCCAAGGAGATGCCACACCCCCCCGAGCACTTTCGTACCCAGGGGGCAGGGTCGGGAGTCATCATCAGCCGTGACGGCTACATCGTGACGAACAACCATGTGGTGGAAGGCGCCAAGGAGGTGACCGTTACCTTGTCCGACAAGCAGGAGCGCACAGCGCGGATCGTGGGACGAGATCCCAAAACAGACCTGGCGGTGCTGAGGATCGACACATCGGAGCCTCTCCCCGTCGCGGCCATGGGTGACTCCGATCACCTGAACGTCGGTGACTGGGTCGTTGCCATCGGGAACCCGTTTGGCTTGAGCAACACCGTGACCGCCGGGATCGTGAGCGCCAAGGGACGCATCATCGGTGCCGGCCCTTACGATGATTTCATTCAGACCGATGCTTCCATCAACCCAGGTAACTCCGGCGGCCCCCTGTTCAACGTGAGGGGTGAGGTGGTCGGTATCAACACTGCGATCAATCCCATGGGGCAAGGGATCGGATTTGCCATCCCGATCAACATGGTCAAGCCTCTGATTCCGCAGTTGGTGGCGACCGGTGAGGTAACCCGCGGCTACCTCGGGGTCAGCATCCAGTCGATCACCCCTGACTTGGCGAAGGCGCTCAAGCTAGAGAACAGGAAAGGAGCCCTTGTGGGAGACGTTGTATCGGCGAGCCCTGCTAAAAAGGCAGGGATCCGGCGCGGTGACGTGATCATCGCCTTTAACAACAAGACGGTTGAAGGCGTCCGCAACCTGCCAGCCACGGTTGCCGAAACTCCGGTGGGCCAGGAGGTCACCGTCACCATTCTCCGGGAGGGCATAAAACACCAGCTTCCCATCACCGTGGGAAAGCTCTCCTCCGAGTCGGCCAATGGTGAGGAGTCCAGCAAGGCCGCAAAGGGCAAGTGGGGATTTCTGCTCCAGGATGTAACCCCTCAGATGGCGAAGGAGCTTGGCCTGAACGCTGATCACGGCGTAGTAGTCGCCGGCGTCCAGCCTGGGAGCCCTGCGGATCTGGCAGGCATCCGTACGGGTGACATCATCCTCCAGGTGAATCGCCAACCGGCGAACTCGGTTAAAGACGTCACGGATGTCATCGCCAAAGCCGACGACGAAGAAACGCTCTTGCTCCTGGTGAAGCGGGACCGAGGAAGTTTCTTCGTCGCTCTGGAGAAGAAAGCATGAGACCGACAAGAGCAATAAAGTCAAGCAGTCAGAACGTTGATCAAAAGCTTGTCATCTTAAACCGGGCAAAGCGCGGCGACCCTCGGGCGAGGAAGACGCTACGGGAGATAGGTCTGTTGTATTGGGAGCATAACGGAAGAGTGATCGTGAGACGACTTTGGGAAAGGAGTACCGAAGGCATAAGCCCGATATGGTTGACATTCTCCCGATACGCGCGCTACCCGGGATAGTTCTGCACTTCTTTCTCAAACGGGACGAGGGTGCTACGGCACCCTCGTCCCGTACCCACGCTCCAGTTTACCCTCCGACCCATTGTCCCACCGGATACCTCACCAAGGATGGTACAGGTACCCTTGCTTCTCCGGCCCTCGAATCTACTGAAACAGGATCTCGGGCCCTCCCTTGATAAACCGTTTCAGATGAGGTAACGTCCTGTCATCGTTGTCCGATTCACATGGACTTGCCAGGACAGGCGGATCCGTCGTGCACAGATGCTGAGTGTTATCATCCCCGTCTTGAATGAGGCACCCAACCTCGAGCGGCTCTTGTCGGACCTGCCCGACAAGTGTCCCGGGGCAGAGGTCATCGTGGTGGATGGGGGATCAACAGATGAAACTCTGCAGGTGGTGGGACGGTTTCCCTTTGCCCGGCCTGTCATGAGCCCGAGGGGAAGGGCCAAGCAGATGAATGCCGGGGTCCACGAGGCCCAGGGAGAAGTCCTCCTCTTCCTCCATGCCGATGCGGTCTTACCCCATGGGGCCTCAGAGGCCATCCGCGGGGCACTGGCCGATCCCGACACCGTCGGTGGACGATTCGACATCAACCTGGAGAGTTCCAGGCTCGCCATGCAGGTCATCGCATTTTTTATGAACCTCCGTTCCCGTCTGACCCGGATCGCAACCGGCGATCATGCCATCTTTGTAAGGCAGAAAATCTTTGCGGAGATGGGTGGCTACCCCAACATTCCGCTGATGGAGGATGTAGAGTTCACGAAACGCCTTAAGCGTCGGGGACGTATCGCCTGCCTTCCCCTCCGAGTGACCGCCTCGGTCCGGAAGTGGGAGCAGGAGGGACTCCTCAGGACGGTCCTTCTGATGTGGACGCTTCGGTTTCTGTACTTCTTCGGGGTGAGCCCTGCCCGACTCCATCTACTGTATTATGGCCACGCCCCATCGGTAGAATGATCCTCGAAGCAATTGGTATTTCCGGGAGAGCTAGCAGGAAACGCGGCCCTGATTCCAGAGGTTTTGTCAGCCTATTGAGTGGACACACAGAGGGGTAAATTGGGCGGGATTCAAATGTACCAGTCAGACTGATCTTGTTCCTCGCTTTCCTGCTGAGCGAACAATCTACGAAGCGAGGAGGGATCGATATTGTTCCGAAGGGCTTCGAGGAAACGAGCAATGTGGTACGGGGATATTCCCCTCTCCTGAAGTTCCTCGAGCTCCTGATCGCTAAATTCTTTGATCGTATGCATGCTCAATTCCGGATCCTCATTTGTGGTCGGGATAGAGCGTTCGCGTAACCCCCATCCCATACCTCGTGCTCAACCAACAATTAGTCTGGCAATCCTTATGCCAGATACAAAATGCTCGGTTGGTTCCCAGGTGTCTTTCTGTGACGGAGCCCTTCAGAGCTTACAGAAAGTAGGCCCCATACCCCAGAAACCCCTTATTTCTCGCCTGTTGTGTGGATCTCACGCGGTGATCCTTTTTTGTCAGGCTCGACTATCAGAGGGATATTCCAATGCCACCCACGGCCGCATGCGCACGTCTCCGGTGGGCAAGATTTGCCGCGACACACCACCGAGTGCTTCTCGAGGATAGACGACTATTTATATTTCTCAGTTGTTCAGCCTAAGCTCGGCTGGACGGCGAAGAAGAGTTGCAATCACGATATGAGGGTCCGCACCGCCAGGTCGGCGATGTGCCGACCGATTGCCAGCGAAGCGGTCGCCGCGGGAGACGGGGCGTTGAGGACGTGGATCGCTTTGGGAGTTTCGACAATTCGAAAGTCGTCGACGAGGGTGCCATCCTTCTCGACCGCCTGGGCCCGGACACCGGCACCTCCTGGTTCGAGGTCGGCCGGACTGATCTCTGGGACCAAACGCTGCAGGGCTCGAACGAACGCCGACCTGCTGAGCGACCGGTAGACCTCATACAAGCCCATCCGCCAGTAGCGCGCCGCCATTCGCCACAAGCCAGGATAGGCGACCATCCCAGCGACCTCGCCGAGCCGGATGTGCCGGTACGTGTAGCCCTCGCGGGCGAAGGCAAGGACGGCATTCGGCCCGGCCTCGACCCCTCCGTGGATCGTCCGGGTAAAGTGGACGCCGAGGAAAGGGAAGGCAGGGTCGGGAGCTGGGTAAATGAGTCCCCGAACTAGATGTCTCCGGTCTGGCACTAAGTTGTAGTATTCCCCCCGGAATGGGATGATTCGAACGTCGGTCCGCACGCCCATCAACCGGGCGACCCGGTCGGCATACAGGCCGGCGCAGTTAATGAGGGCTCGGGCGCGGACGGTTCCCGAGGCGGTTTCAAGCACGACCCCTCCATTCGCACTGACGATCCGCCCGACGCGCGCCCCGGTGAGGATGGCTGTCTCCCGACCTCGCAGGACGCTGGCCATCGTCATCGACACCTTACCAAAGTCGACGATACCAGTCGCAGGCGAGTAGATGGCCGCCAGCGCATTGGCGTGGGGTTCAATCTCCCGGACCCGTTCCGGCCCGATCCGCTCCAAGCCCGCCACGCCGTTTGCTACCCCACGCTTGTAAAGTTGGGCGAGGCGAGGTAGTTCTTCAGGCGAGGTCGCAACGATGACTTTGCCGCAGCGCTCGTACTGGATTCCATACATGTCGCAGAAGGTGAGCATCAGCTTCACCCCCTCGACGCAGAGGCACGCTTTGTATGAGCCCGGCGTGTAGTAGATACCGGCGTGGATCACGCCGCTGTTGTGACTGCTTTGGTGGGCAGCGAGGCGGGATTCCTTTTCCAGCACGGCAAGCCGCAGTCTCGGGACCCGCTCGGACAAGGCCAAGGCGGTTGCCAGCCCGATGATCCCGCCACCGACGATCGCGATGTCACAGGATGTCTCGCTCACGCGCCTTGCTCATCTAATGTTGGATTCATCGTTCTTCAAAAGAAAAACGCCCTCCCGAGCATGCCCGAGAAGGCGTGTCTGATTTCTGGAGAAAGACCACCCTACTTCTTTTTTGGGCCACCGAAGAGCCCCTGAACCTCCCTAAGAACTCCCTCCGCTTCCTTACCAGATTCGCCGGTCGCCTCCAGGGCCTTTTCCACGGCTTCCGCTCCCTGGATGCTTCCCACCAGGGCCGACCCGACGCGCTTGGCGAAATATTCGTTCAGGGAAAACCGGGGATTGTCGATGTCACCTTCGATCACGAAGTCTACTTCAATCTTGTCGTCCTTATTCTTGAGGGTGCTCACCACGGCCGAGGCTGGCACACCCATAAACGTGCCGCCGCCGCGAGCAAACTCGAGGTCCGAGATGACCACCCTTCCCGGGGCGTTTAGCCGCTTCTTGCTCACCCGGGAGTCGAGGTCCAAGTCCAAAGCCCCCTTTCGGAGCCGCGTCTCTGCCGCCTTGCTGAGGTAGGGTTGGAACGTTACCAGATCCACGGACCGAAGCCGGACCTTTACCGAGGAGTCCTTGCTCACCACCTCGGCCCATCCAGAGACGGTTGCGCGCCCATCCTGCTGGACGCCTTTCACCACACCCGCCAGGGTGAATTTCGTCTTCCCCTCGAGCGTCGGAGTCACCACGTTCCGAATGGATGCCTGGATCTGCTCCATGCGGATCTTGAGGGGTGGCCGAGCGACGGTGGCGTCGAATAGCTCCACCACGCCGTCCTGTAACGTGATGCGCGAAAGAGTAACGGTCGGGGCTGACGTCGATCCGTTGCCCGATGCCTGTTGCTCCGTGTCCCGCTGTGCCAGCAGGGTAGGAACAACTTGCAGCCTCCCGTCCCGCGTCCGCAACACCGAGACGTACGGCCTGTCGACAGTGATCGAACCCACCTGGACCCGGCCTGAGAGGAGACTCAGCAGGCTAGGAACGATGACCACCCGCTCGGCCCGCAGGGCGTCCTTCGCCGGCCACCCCGGGGTCCCCTTGATCCGGAGGCCCTGTACCTCCACCCCGGACCAGCCCACGCTCAGTTCTTTGATCTCGCTCCCCGGGCCCAAGGCCTGCACCACCTTGCCTTTAAGGACCCCAACGGCTGTCCGGAATGCGAGGGCGCCCCCCACGACAACGGCGACCAGCACCACGAGGCCGATCAGGCCCCACATCTTTGCCCTTCCGTTTGCCATAGCCTCTCCCCATCACCGGGTAATAAACAAGTACCCCAAGTGATCCACCGATTTCCCGGTCCCCACTGGCCTTCGTCCCTATCTGATTCCGGATCCAGTTCTGCCGCCGTTCGGCTAACAGCCCCTTTTCCGGTCCCGAACAGGTTTACGACCCTTAGAGCCCGCGACTTCTGTGAACCTCTTGGGGTAAGCGAATATTACCCTTTCCGTCACTCACTTGTCAAGGAAATTCTTACGGCGAATGTAACCTCATTCCGAGGTGGGATTTGGTGGGGGCTGGCTTAAGACGAGACTCTTGAGGCTCTTACCGGCCAGGGTGGTAGCGACCGCCCGATCTACCTGCTCGGACACATCATCGACCACATCCTTATTGCCCTCTCGATTCGGCAATTCTTCTGGTCCCCCGGCCGTCCGCAACGAATCCAGAATCTCCTTGAGGCCGATTCGCTCGAGATCACGGGCTGGGACATATCCCTGTCCGTCCGATGCCGCAACAAGCAGCTGCTTCTGGGTGAGAGTATGCAACAGCTCGGTGATCAGCTGCCTGGGTGCGTTATACCGCCGGGCCAACGCTAGAGCGGTCCAGGGTTCCATCCCATAGTAGAAATTGTGTCCGATCAGTGTCATGAGGTGTAAAACCAGCCGTTCCCGGTCCGCCACGCTGGTCATCGAGGCCTTTCGTCCTTCCTGGTAGGTGTCCAAGTGCTGACTGGCAAAGGCCACCTGCCCTCCTAACAGCACAATCACCCACCCTACATAGAACCAGAGGAGTAACAGGAACAGGATGGCAAAGCTCGAGTAGATCGCGTAGTATTTGGTGGAAGAAGCCACAAACGTGGCAAATACCAATCCCGCGGTGACCCAGAGAATGGCCCCCACCAGGCCGCCGATCAGAGCCGACCCCATATGCACGTTCGTGTTGGGCATGAAAACGTAAAGGAAGGTGAGGGCTCCCCAGAGCATAAAATACGGCACCAGCCGGAGGCTGGTCAGAATCATCGTACCAAAGGGCTCAATGTCCATGAGACTTTGCACCAGCGCGGAGCTCTGAAGCGAAGCGAAGACCGCAATGGCCGAGAACACCAAAACGGGACCGACCAGGAGCACGCTCAGGTAATCGGTGAACTTCCGGGCCAGCCCTCGTGGCGCTTTCACTCCCCAGACCTGATTAAAGGCCTGCTCGATACTTCCCATCAGGGACACGGTCGTAACAAACAGGGCGATCAGGCCTACCGCTCCTAGGGATCCCACGTCCACGTTATTCACAAATCCGATCAGGCGAGTGGTGATCTCGTTCGCACTTGGACCGAGGGGAGCCAGCAACTCGACCAGGAACGGCTGCAGCCGATTAGGTACGCCGAAAGCCCTGAGGAGCGAGAAGGTCACGGCGAGGAACGGGGCGATGGAAAGCAACATGGTGAACGTCAGCGCGGCTGCCTGGCGCGGTACATTATTCTCAACAAACCCGTTGGCCACGATGTACAAAAGCCTGAGCTGTGGATACAGAAACCGGCGGACCTTGCTGAGCTGCGAAGATTCAACCTCCCACATCTCGTCCAGGATCTGCGTGTTGAGCCGATCTAGATAGCTATGGAGCCCTATGCTCATCGTTCCCCACCCCATATGGGCATCGGCATTTTTCCAGCTTCCTTCTGCGTGTAAGTCCGGGGCTATAAACCATCACCCCTGCCTATAAATGGATCAGAAGTCCTGTTTGAATTCTCTTTGTAGCTATGCAGTTAGCGTGCCGATGGACGTTCGGAAAAATCCGTTTCCGTGACAAGAGGGACGGGCTGGCCTACGGCTATCCCTCGTCGTCGGAGGGTTGTAAACGCCGATCACAACCCTACTGCTCGGGCCCCCGGACGCTCAGCCTGGGGGGTGGGGGCGAACAGGCAAAACGCCCTACCGGATCTTGCCAGGTCCGAGAAGTCGCCTGGTCTTCTGGTATGTCGTGGATTGGCCCAAGGGAACAGGGAGTCCGTCCAGCTGGAGAAAAGCGGCTCTTTTCTGTCTCGAAGATGAGGATATTGACGCCTCGCGTATTTGGAACGAAATGTGCACTTGGCCTGGCGTGGAGCTGAACCGGAGATAGAATCATCTTCGGTGTTTGGGCTTCTGAGACGGAGGAGCATCTAATGAGCAAGCGGCTGATAGTCATCAGCGTAGCGGGCCTTGTTCTCATCGGTGGTGCCTACGGGTATACCAATTGGTATAAGCAGCCTTCGCAGACGCCGCCACCACCACGGCCTCGCCCTGTCCGGCAGGTGGCGAAGCCTCGACCGCCCCAGCCCCCGACCGCGGCTAAGCGTCTCCAGGTAAAACCGAAGGCCGCCAGGCTTCCGGTAGCATCTAGTGCAACCGGACCCACACAGAAGCAGGCGGCAGTATCTCCCAAGGTCGCAGGGCCCAAGGCAAAGAAGAGCCCCAAGCCAGCAGTAAAGCAGCTGCCAGCACCTCTCAAGGTGGAAGGTCCCAAAGCCCCCTCAAGGGTAGCCAAACCGGTCGTCACCCCGCGGAAGAGCCCAAAGCCGGCGTCGTCTCGGGCCCAAGTGGAGCAGCCGACCCCAAAACGGCTGGCGAGGGCGTCTGAGCCCACGGCAAAGCCGGAAAAGCGGTACAGTGTCCAGGTCGCCTCTCTGGTGATCGAGCGAAACGCGCTCTCCCTCAAGAAGCGACTGGAAAAGCTCGGGTACAGCCCGACCATCGAAAAGACCACTGCTCCCATCAAGCGCCATCGGGTCTACGCGGGTGAGTTTAACAGCCGAGACGCAGCAGAGCAGACCGCGCGGAGACTTGGGGTGGACGGGTTTCCCTCAAATATGGTCGAGACAGAGCAACGGAAGTTCGCGCTCGAGGTCGGGTGGTCCTTCAGTCTAAACGAGGCACTCGATCTGGCCCACGGTCTTCACAAGAAAAACTATGCCTCGAAGATTGTCTCTAACGTCAGCCCCACCCCTGTACACGTCGTGCGGGTTGGAGCGTACAAGAACCGTTCGGACGCCGTGCGAGCGAGCGAGGCTCTCAAGACAAAAGGGTTCGCACCTCTCATTGTGCGGAACTGATCGTTTTCCTGAACCATCCATGTGACCCAGGCATTCGTTTCACTCTTTGGGGAGAAACAAAACGCCTTCCTGGGACGAAACAAGACCCTGGAGGGCGTTTCCTTTTACTGACGACCCAACGAACGTGCTGCCAGTTTTCTCACACGATGCTTATCAGTGTGGCGTCGGGGTGCCCAAATGGGAGAAATTGGTCTGGAGCTTGCAAAACATCCCGGGAGGAGCCCTGACTGGTGTTCAGCGGGGGCGCAACCGTTCATGAGGACTTGCCACGATGACCAATCCAGACAATAAAGAGATGCTGAGTATCATCATCCCCGCCGTGAATGAGGCTCACAATCTTCGACGACTCCTGCCGGACCTGTCAAAGAAGTTTCCTGGGGCAGAGGTGATTGTAGTGGACGGGGGATCGATAGATGGGAGCCCTCAGGTAGTACAACAGTTTCCCTTCGCCCGGTTTTTCGAGACCCCGCGGGGAAGGGCCCGACAAATGAACGCCGGGGCCAGGGAGGCCCGGGGGGAAATTCTTCTCTTCCTCCACGCCGATACCTCCTTACCGAATGGAGCCTTGGAGGCCATCCAAAAGGCACTGGCGGACCCCCAGGTTGTCGGCGGACGATTCGAGATCGAGTTGGATAGCAGTCGGCCTATCTTCCAGGCCATCGCCTATTTTCTGAATCTTCTTCGATCCCGCCCTGATTTGATCGCGACCGGCGATCAGGCGGTCTTTGTGAGGCGGAAGATCTTCAGCGCAATGGACGGTTACCCAGAGATTCCGCTGATGGAAGATGTGGAGTTCATCAAAAACCTCAAGCGCCGTGGAAACATTGCCTACCTCCCTATTCCGGCAACAACCTCGACCCGCAAGTGGGAGCGAGAGGGGGTGCTCCAGACAACCCTCCTGATGTTGACCGTTTGGCTTCTCCACTTCATTCGAGTCAGCCCAGCGAGACTCCACCAACTGTACTACGGCTATACTCTCCCGACCAAGTGACCCCTCATCCCTGTTGTCGTTGCTGTCTTGGTGGTATTCTCTGGTGAGAGATTCATCGTCGCGATCGAGGGGAGCGGGTTTCAGCAAATGGAAGAGCTAGTATTTCTCAAAGATCTTATGCTCGTCTTCGGGGTTTCCACCCTGGTGGTGTATCTCTTCCACCGGCTGCGGCAACCGGCCATCGTGGGGTTCTTGGCATCGGGAGTCCTTATGGGACCCCACGGATTGAGTCTCATCGCAGACGTGCATCAGGTGGAGCTGTTGGCCGAGATCGGCGTCGTGCTCCTCCTCTTCACCATCGGTCTGGAATTCTCGATCTCCAAGCTGAACCAAATGCGACAGCTGGTTCTGGGGGGCGGGAGCCTTCAAGTACTGGGGACCATTCTGCTTATTGGCGGAGGAGCCTGGCTTTTGGGCCTGCCGCCGGCACAAGCGGTCTTCTTTGGATTCCTCCTGGCCTTGTCGAGTACCGCCATCGTCCTCAAGATTCTGATGGACCGGGGGGAGATTGATTCCCCCCAGGGACGTTTTGCCGTCGGCATCCTGATCTTCCAGGATCTGTGTGTCGTTCCCCTGATGCTCCTGACACCCGTCCTGAGCGGGAAGGAGGCCACGAGTGCCGTTGCCATCCTCCTGGTCCTGGGCAAGGTTGCCCTAACCGTCACCCTCATATTTTCCCTATCCCGTCTCGTCGTCCCCCGGCTGCTCTTTGAGGTGGTGAAGATGAGAAGTCCCGAAGTCTTTATCATCTCTATTATTCTTATCTGCCTCGGAACTGCCTGGGCCACCTCCCAGATCGGCCTTTCTCTCGCCCTGGGGGCCTTCCTGGCGGGGATGGTCATCGCAGAATCGGAGTATAGCCATCAGGTGTTGACAAACATCCTTCCACTGCGGGACGGCTTCATCAGTCTCTTCTTCATCTCGGTGGGGATGCTGATGGATGTTCGTACTCTCCTGAACCACCCCCTGGAGGTGGCCGGAACGCTTTCAGCAATTCTCATCGTAAAGACGGTGGTGGTGGTTGGGAGTGTTCTCGTACTCGGGTACCCGCTTCGCGTGGCAGTTTTGGTGGGGTGCGCGTTAGCCCAAGTTGGGGAATTCTCCTTTGTCCTCTCCCGCGTGGGGTGGGAGTGGGGGCTTATCACCCCTCAGCTGAACCAGTATTTCCTCTCTGCCTCGGTCATCAGTCTTCTCCTCACCCCTTTCGCAATTCACATCAGCCCGAAGCTGGCAGGTGGAATAGGCCGCCTGCGGTGGGTGGAGCGTTGGTTTCCGGGGCGTAAGTTCGAGGAACTCAAGCCTGAGCAGGTGGATATTCGAGACCACGTCATTATCGTGGGGTATGGCCCCGGCGGCCGAAACCTTTCCCGAGTCCTGAAGGCAATTGAGGTTCCCTATTGCATCCTAGAACTCAACGGCGAGACCGTCAGACGGATGCGGCGGAACGGGGAGCCTATCTATTACGGGGACGCTGCCAGCCCAGAGGTCTTGAAGCACCTCGTGATTCATCATGCCCGGGCTCTGGTGGTGGCGGTCTCCGATCCCGCATCGATCCGTCGGGCAGTTCGCGTGGCCCGGGACCTGAATCCGCGTCTTTACATCATCGTCCGGACCCGGTACATGGCCGAGATCGACGAGCTATACAGTCTAGGTGCCGATGAAGTGATTTCGGAGGAGTTCGAGACCTCAATCGAGCTCTTTGCCCGCGTCCTGCGCCGTTATCATATCCCCCGGACGGTGATCGGCGAACAGATAGAGAAGATCAGGCAAGAGAGATACGAGATGCTCCGGCAGCTCGAGGGACCTCGGCTTGCCCAGGCAGAATTGACCCGGATCTTTGCCCAGGTCGAGATGGAGACCTACCTTGTCGGAGAGGGGGGCTCCACCACGGGGAAGACCATCGCCGAGCTCCACGTCCG
>JAAXQN010000079.1 GCA_012974305.1 Candidatus Methylomirabilis sp.
GAGACAGGTCCGGAGTCGAATGCGTCGACGAGTTGTCGAGAACCACGTGCAACTCTCGTCCTTGGTAGCGCTGGTTCAAGGACTTGAGGAAGCGCAAGAAGTCGGCGCCCCGGTGTCGCTCGACCTTCCCCCGGACGATCCTTTCGGTGCGCTCGGCGCAGTTGGGGTCGCCTTCGGGGCCGGTCTGGATAAAGCTACGACCAAGGGCGGCATGCTGTACGTGTTTGGCCTGTAAGCTCACGGGCTACCCGGTGCCGGGGATCTCTTTCCCGGCGCCGGGTTCCTTTCCTGCTCTTTGAAGGAAATCACCCCGCTGCGGCGGGGTGATTTTTTTGGCAGGGAGTCCTTGCATGGCATAGCTGAAGTTCATAGCATGTCATGTGCTGAATAGGGGGGGCGGTTACGACGTCTAACCGTAACAGGAGCATCTCGAATAAAACCCCGGAGCCGGAGAGAGGACGATGAGCCGTAGGTTTCTATGTGTCGCGGGATTGCTCCTTATCCTGCTGTCCTCTACTTTTGGGGTGGACGCAGGCGAAGGCAACGTGAAGAAATTGCGGGTCTGTGCCGATCCGAACAACCTCCCCTTCTCGAACAAGGAGCAGGAAGGCTTCGAGAACAAGATTGCTGAACTGATGGCCAAGGAACTAGGCGCCACGCTCACCTATTATTGGTGGCCCCACCAGCGGGGGATGGTCCGGCGGACGCTCAGCGCAGGGCTCTGTGATGTTTTGATCGGGATTCCGATGGGGTATAAGCGGGTCCTCTGGACCAAACCCTATTACCGCACCGGCTATGTTATCGCCTATTTAAACACGCGCGGCTTCCAGATCAAGTCCCTGGATGATCCGCTCCTGAAGACACTCAGGGTCGGTGTCCATCGCGGTACCCCTCCCGAGGAGGGCTTGGCGAAAAGGGGTATTCTCGGCGATAACGTCATCAAATATTCCCTCTTTTACGACTGGGATCACCCGGAAGAATTTCTCGCCAAGCCCATAAAGGATGTAATTGCCGGTGAGATCGACGTGGCCGTGCTCTGGGGGCCGGTTGTCGGATACTGTGTGAAAAAGTACGCTGGCTGCCCCCTGGAGACGGTGCCACTCCCGGAGGATGACCCCCGCAATCCCGTGACCTTCGAGATCTCCATGGGAGTCAAAAAGGGCAATAAAGCCCTCAAGGTCCAGTTGGAAGAAGTGTTGACCAAGAAACAGACCGAGATTAGGCAAATTCTGGAAGAGTATGGCGTGCCCCTCTTGGCCGTCCAGACTCCGAGCGGGGCGTGAGGAGATCACGTTCACATGGTCCTCATCATACTCACGGGAGGGGAGGAGGAGGCCGCCGGTAAAGAGAAACCGCAAGGGACGCCCCGCTTGGCCCCCGGTACGGGAGCCGGATGAGCTCCCTTGATAGGGAGGAACGGATGCAAAGAATCTGGTTCATCGGCGCCTTGGTCCTCGTGCTGTGGCTTGCACTTGGCGGGCATCTCGGCTTTGTAGGGGCACAAGATCAGGCAAAGCCGAAGAAGCTCAACCCCTTCACGGGGAACCCCGAGGCGATCAAGGAAGGCAGGAACCTGTATTTCCTGTATGGCTGTAATGGGTGCCACGGAGGGACAGGCGGAGGGGGGATGGGCCGGCCCCTTATTGACGATGAGTGGACCTTTGGCAGCGACGACGAGACCCTCTTCAAGTTGATTCGAGGGCAGATTCCGGAGCAAACCATGCCCGCGGTTTTCGGTGCGGTGATGACGGAGGAAGAGACCTGGAAGATTCTCGCCTACATCCGGTCTCTCTATAAGGGCGACCCCAGTCTGGTCAATTGGTAGACCTGCGCGGATGGAACAGCGTCTGACTGGCCGCCCGGCCTGTGCACGCCGCTTTCCGTGAAGGAGAGCGGCGTTTTCTGCGTATGGGGAGTCCTTGGTCTTGACAAGGAATTGTGAATCGGGATACAAGAAGGGGCCGAACCTCAGTCCCCGCAGCCGTATGCTTACCAATCACCGAACCTTCCCCTCACAGCCGTAGGGCGGGGGGTCACGTGGATTCACGCCAAGAAGGAGCTATCACCTATGTATAAGACAATCTATGTCCCGGTGGATAACTCCGAGCATTCCAATACGGCTATCGACCTTGCCGTCGCTCTGGGGAAGGCATTCGGGAGCGATCTGGTGGGGAGCCATGTGTACGCAGCCAAGATGCACGACTACCGGTTCCGGCAAATGGAGTACACGCTGCCGCCGGAGTACCAGGTCGAGGAAGAGTTGGAGAAGCAGCGGAGGATTCATGACTCCCTGATCACGATGGGGCTGCAACTCATCTCAGACTCTTATCTTGAGGTCATGGCCCAGAGGGCCCGCGCCGAGGGGCTCACCTGCAAGATGGTCATGATCGACGGCAAGAACTACACCGAGCTAGTTCGGGACATCCGGGAGTCAGACTACGACCTGGTGGTGATCGGGGCCCTGGGGATGGGGGCGGTCAAGACCAGTAAC
>JAAXQN010000131.1 GCA_012974305.1 Candidatus Methylomirabilis sp.
GTATGCGTACATGCTTCAGGACGACGCGGACCAACTCGATGAGACCGACCTCACCCAAGCCCGAAAACTCCGCGGCAGGGTCCGAAAGCTCTACCTTCGAGGGCGTGATTACGCCCTTCGAGGACTCGAGGTTGAACATCCCAACTTCGTCGTCATTCTCGCCACGGACAGGAAATCCGCACTGGCCATGACAACGAAGGACGACGTTCCGTTTCTGTACTGGGCCGGCGCCTCGTGGGCCGGGGCCCTCAGCGCTGTCAAGGACGACCTGAACCTCATCGCAGATCTCCCCACAGCCGGGGCGCTGGTCGGGCGCGCCCTTGAACTCGACGACACCTACGACCTCGGCGCCCCCCACGAGTTCTTCATCTCCTACGAGGGAAGCCGCCCGGGGGGCAGCGCCGAGCGGGCCCGCGAACACTACCGGCACGCGCTCGAGATCTCCCAAGGCCAGCGTGCCTCGGTGCACGTCGCGCTGGCCGAGGCTGTGTCAATCAGAGAACAGAACCTCACCGAGTTTAAAGCATTGACCGCTGCCGCGCTCTCGGTAGATCCCGACAAGGTGCCGCAGCTACGGCTCGCCAACATCATTGCCAGGCGTCGAGCCCGATGGCTGCAGTTACACATCCCCGACCTCTTCTTGGAGGCGGATCAAAAGGAGGAACTAAAGTGAAACGAACCTTAATCGCCTTCTTCGGCCTTTATGTCCTCTTCGCTCTCAGCACCCCCACGTGGGCCCAGACCATAAAGCTCGGGACCCTCGCGCCGGAAGGATCTCCCTGGTACAACATCATCCGCGACATGACAGAGGCCTCTCAGGCGAGAACCAATGGAAAGATTCGTTTTCGCATCTACCCGGGTGGCGTCGCCGGCGACGACCCGGACATGGTCCGAAAGATGCGGGTTGGACAGCTTCATGCCGCGACCCTCACCGGCGCCGGCCTTAATCAAATCGCTCCCGAAATCCAGGCGCTCATGATGCCGATGATGCTGGACTCCTATGAAGAGCTCGACTACGTGATGGACCGGATCACCCCGAAGCTCGAGGCGATCCTCGAGGCAAAGGGTTTCAAGGTATTGAACTGGGGGGACGCTGGCTGGGTCCACTTCTTTACGCAGAAACCGGTCGTGCACACTGAGGACCTCAGACCTCTGCGGCTCTTTGTCTGGTCCGGCACCCCGGCCATTGTCGAGGCGTGGAAAGATGCCGGATACTATCCGGTCCCCCTCGCCGCAACCGAGATCCACACGGCGCTGCAGTCCGGCCTCATCAACGTTGTGCCCACCACGCCTATCGCCGCCCTCTCGTTCCAGTGGTTCGGCCTGGCCAACCACATGACCGACCTCAAGTGGGCTCCCCTGCTTGGGGCAACGGTAATTTCCACGAATAAGTGGCGGCACATTAGCGACGACGGGAAGTCGATTCTGCTCGAGGCCGCCCGCGAGGCCGGCGCACGCATTCGGGATGAGACGCGACAGCTCAGTGACGACGCGGTCGAGGTCATGAAGAAGCACGGCCTCGTGGTACACCAAGTTCCGCCTGATGTGGCCACCCTGTGGGAGAGTAGGGCCCGCGCCGGCTACCCGAAGCTGATCGGGCAGGTCGTCCCTGCCGAGATGGTCGCCGAGGTAGAGAGACTGCGGAACGAGTACCGCGCGTTACATGCAGGCAGGTAAAATGAGGAGGTCGAACGCTTCCACGAGAAACTCCAAGAGACGCCGTGAATTCCCACGTTTCCTCCTCGCACTGTTGAGCCTCCTCATCCTCTGCGTCGGACGAACGACCATGAAATCCTCTAGGCTGCTGATAACCGTTGGCTGGTTGACGTACTCGATCTCCTACTTCGTGCAGGTCCACGTTGACGGACACACAGTCGCCAATGGCACCCTGCCTGGTCTGGAGGCCATCTTGATTGCGCTCGCGCCTATGTTCGAGCGGGGATACGATGTCTCGCTTCTTGGAGTAATCAGCGTATTAAGTGCTCTGACTAACCTCCTGGTCATTACCTCGCCGTTTGTCTTCCTGCGCGGATCAGGACGGCTGAGACAGGGCCTTGGTTTCGCTCTGCTGTCTGCAACGGGGATTAATTCGTTTTGGTGCGTCCTCTATCAGGTAGCGGACCTCAGAATTGGCTACTTCCTGTGGTGGTTATCATTCCTGATACTCGCAATTGGGTTTTTGCTGCAAGGCCAGTCACCCCGCACCGATCAATCCTCGCCACACTTAGAGGCGGCCTAAAATGATATGGCAAGAACTGTATAATATGCTAAACACCGCAAGGCGGTGCGGAGGGAGCTGGAAGAAAACGGGGGCGGTAAGGAGGAAATCATGAGTGAGCCAACGATGGAAACCCTGGTACGATGCCTCAACCGGGTGGAATGTTACTCAAACAGCCCGATCCCTCGGCGTCAGCCGAGCGACCCTTCAAACGAAAATGAAGGTGCACGGTCTCCGAGGTTCCATAGTTTAACGAG
>JAAXQN010000064.1 GCA_012974305.1 Candidatus Methylomirabilis sp.
GGGCGTCGCTCAGGGCTAGCCTTGAGCAGGCCGTGGGAGCGGCCAGTCGAAACCTGCCGGTGCGGTCGAGCCCGCACCTGCAGGCGCATTATTCACGAAGACCCCGGTTCGTGAATAATGCGGGCTAGTGTTTTGACGGACAGTGGTGAGTAGGTCCCCGGATGATCGGCTTCACAGGGGTCACTGAACGGAGGACGTTGCCCGAACCTATGCTCATCTCACCCGTTCAGGGCTCTCCTGGTGTCCCTCTCGCCCACAAAATCCCGGGCGGCAGCGCCGCCACACGTACACCCATAGGTGAGGCTCGACCGATCCATTCCATCCGGCAACATTTGCCGCCCCTTTGGCTCCTCAACCTTTTTATTCTTGACCAGTTAGCAGCTCTCTCGAGCTCCACCTGTCCGATTTCCGGCCAGAGGAGAAGGAATCATGTATCCGGGAAGGCGTGGCGGGACAGGACAGCTGGCCCTCTATCTGGCGAAAAATAGGGGCCTCAAGCTCTCATTCCTCGGACGACAGGGCCGATGGTAAGCGACCCGACACCTTGGCATGCGGGATGCACACCGTTGGTTAGCTTCGTTTAATTTCACACAGGAGGCACCACTTGAGGTTTCGAGCAAACAGACACCGGGCCGGTTATCCGGCTGAAAATAAAGGGGACTGTTGCGAGCGGAGCAGAGTCCTCCGGGGCAAGGGCGGATTTTCACTGATCGAGGTCATGATCAGTGCATCCATCCTTGCGGTAGGACTCTTGGGGATCGCGGCGATCTTTCCCGTCGCCTACCTGAACGTGGATAGCGGCGGGAAACAGACCGAGGCCTCGGCGTTATCACAATCCTTCATCGAGGAACTCCGGACGCTGGCGGTGATCGACCCAGCCAATTTTGACGCGGTGGTCGGTACCTTTCCTGCCGGCGGCTTCAACGGGATGAACACCGCCAACTGTCAGGGGAATGTCGCTGGAGCGCCATCAGGAATTTGTACGGCGTGGCGGAACACCTTGAATTTTGCCAACGGCGGGCAACTGCCGCAAGGGGCGGGAACGGTCACGATGACCTGTCAGGATGGGGCCGGAAACGGGGTCCCGCTCCCGCCCCCCAACGACGACTGTACTGGGGGCTCTCAACCAACCTGGATAGCCACCGTTAATGTCACGGTAACTTACTCGGATGCGCGTCAGCCGAACCGGACGGTGACCCTCGCGACGAGGATTATGCGACCATGAGACAGCGAGACGTGACACACCAGGATTTCAATTTGGAGCGGGGCTTTTCACTGATGGAGGTCCTGATATCCATGGCCGTGTTTACTTTAGTCGTGTTCGCCATCTTTTCGACGTTCGAGTCCGGCGCGGGGACGTATGCCAAGGGGGATATGAAGGCGGACATTCACCAGAATACCCGGGGGTCCATGGAGCTCATGGTGCGCGAGATCCGTCTGGCCGGCTACTTCCCGGAAAGCTTTCCCTTCATCATGCCCGCAGGACCGCCGACAGGCTGCGCGGGTCCCCCGTTTGTCGGCATCAGCATTGCGGCGGCCACCACGATCACGATCTGTAGCGACATCGACGGCGACAACTCGAGCGAGATGGTTGTGTATACATGGTTCGGTGACACCGATGGCGACAACATCGTGGATCCGGGTGAAAACGAGATTCGGCGACAAGTCACGGACGATACCGGTCTGCAGCCGCAGGAGGTCATCGCCTTCAACATCAGCGCGTTTCAATTATCGTACCTCGACCCGACAAACACCCTGATCAACCCGGTGCCGGGGGCGTGTGGGGACAACATCAACCCTCCCTGTGATATCGGGCGGGTAATCGTCGCCATGACCGGATCAGAACCCGTGTCACAGTCGGCGCCCATCGGGGGCCGGTCCCCGAGCCCGTTTGCGACCCGGGTGCGGAACTACCAACTGGGGACCGATGTCCGGCCGAGGAACCTGGGCCTGTAGCGGGGAAGAGAGGCAGCAGATGAGGAGCCAAGCACCGACGCGAAAACAGAATTCAACGACGAGCGATCCCGCCCGCGGGTTCGAGCTACCCCGGGACGATCGAGGGATCGTGTTGATCCTCGTCCTGATGGTGATCATGGTCCTCTCTGTGATGGCGACATCCTTTCTCTTCCTGTCGGGGACCGAAGTGAATATTTCCCGGAACAGTCAGGTCGTGACCCAATCATTTTACGCGGCCGAGGCGGGGATTGACACGGCCATCAACCAACTCCCCAATACGACCGCGATCAATCAGTCCCAGACCGGGCCACCGCCGCCGGCGGCGCCGGCACCTCTGGTGGCACTCGGACCCAATCCGAGTCCCCCTGCGGGGTTCAATCTGGCGAACTATGCGTTCAACATGTATCAGATCGATGTCTCCGGGACGGTCCTCCTGCCGCGCTCGGATATGCAGTTGCGCGTTGGGGCGACCATCGGGACCCCCCTCGCTGGGACGAGTTATTAATTATATGAATGAGCCGACCCGTGGGGCGGGGCTTTTCCGCCGGCCGCGGGTCGATGAGGAACGAACATAGACCATGATGAAAAGCGAAAGCAAAAAAAGAAAAAGCGAAAAGGGAGAAAGGATCATGCGAAAAACACTGACATTCCTGGTCGTCTCGCTCCTCGTCCTGGCACCTGCTGGAGGGACGCAGGCGGATACGGACGACCTGTTTGCATTGAGCGTAAGACCGAACGTGCTGATCCTGATCGACGGCTCGGGCAGCATGGACGACACTGACACTGGGGCTTACAGCGTGGTCTACGGCGTCGACCTGAACGGAAACGGCACTGTCGACTGTTTGATGGGGGTGGGGACCGAGTGCGTCGCCGACCTCGACGTCGACGGGGTGGACAGTTCCCGGAACGATGTGGCGCTCCAGGTGGTCCTCGATCTCTTGGACGCCAATAAGGACGGTAAGGTGGATTCCGACGACGAGGACGCGCTGGTCATGCGGTTGGGATTGATGTACTACACCGCGGGCGGCGACAAAGACGGTTCTGACGCCAGGCTCCGCACGGAGATCGACTACTCGTTCGAGACGATCGCCGGCGTCGGTACCCCGTATGCCGATATCAAAAAGGCCATCATCGACCCGATCATCGCGGGGACGCCCGATATCAACATCGTGGTGGGGTCTCTGCGGGGATGCGGGGCGACGGGAACCCTCGAGTGCTCCGGGGCTGGATTTCAACTAGACGATACCCCCACGGCGGAGGCGCTCGAGTACGTCGAGCACTATTGGTGGCCCGAACAACTGTTCCCGGACCCGGATGCCGCCTGCCGGCAGAATTTCATCATCCTGATCAGCGATGGCGCCTCGGATGGATTTACCCCCCCGGAGACCGTTTCCGGCCTCATCTACGCGAGCGGCAACCCCTTTCCACATAAGTTGGGCGTGGTCGACGGGTTCAAGGACCGGTATGGCAACCTGATTCCAATACCCGGAAGCAGTTTCACATACCAATTTGATGATGAGGTTCCCGTGTCCCTGACGCGGGAATTCACCAAACAGTTTAAGGGTGGTACCGTCACCACCATTGTCAAATTGGCCAGTGATATCCCCGGTGCCACGCCACCCGCGGACTGCCTCGCATTGCCAGGAGAGTGTTACGCCTATGATGCGATGGGCAAGGACCCGGCCACGATCCCGCCCCAACAACTCGGATACGTCGGCGGGCTCAACCATGGGCCCATGGAGACGCTCACGAACCTGACGTTCGTTTCGAGCCAAGACCTCGACCCCGTCCCCAAGTGGTATGCCAAAACCTATGCGGTGGGCTTCTCCGGGGGCGATGCAGCCGAAATCGACCGGGTGGCCGCTTCTGGCGGGTCAGGGACAGGCTTCTTTTCCAGTACCTACGCCGAGCTGAGCAATGCCATCGCGAGCACGTTCGTCAAGATTCAGGCAGAGACCCTCTCCATCGCCGCGCCGGCCGTCCCGGTGGCCCGCGATATCAGCGGCAATGCGCTCTACCTCGCTTCCTTCACCCCGCAGGAGGGCCCGTTCTGGATCGGGGAGCTGACCTCGTATCCCTTGGAAGCTGACGGCACGATCAAGACCAATGGATTAGGCGAGATCACCGCCACCCCCCTCTGGGAGGCGCACACCCTGCTGAACGCGAGGGCCGCGGCTAATCGCGACCTGTACACGGTGCTTTTGGGCACGACGGTGGAGCCGTTCCAGAACCCCAACGCCGCCCTGGAGACTGTCTTGAACGTCACCACGGACCTCGATGGTGACGCCACGGTGGACAGCGCGGACGCCCAGTGGTTGGTCGATTACGTCAGAGGGGATAACGGCACCAATCCCGTCTGGAAGCTCGGGGACATCTACCATTCCTCGCCGATCTTGATCGGCCCCCCGGCGAGTGGCTACGTGGACCTGAACCTTGACCGGACGGTGGACCCCTCATTCCCCCTCTTCCGGGACGCGTTCAAGACCCGCGACAAAGTCATCTATACCGGCAGTAACGCGGGCATGCTGCACGCCTTCCATGCCGGGACCTGGGTCGGGGCCGCTGGTAAAGGCAAGGGCAAAGGTGCGGCTATTGACTATGATAACGGCACTGGGGCAGAACGCTGGGGCTTTATCCCCCCGAACCTGCTCCCGAAACTCCAGGATATGGTGAGTGAGCACACGTACTATGTCGACAGTCCCCCGACGGCCGCGGATGTCTGGCTCGATGGGGTGAGCAACGATGGCAGTCCGGTCATCTTGAACAATGTCAAGAACCCCTTTGGCAAGGAGTGGCACACGGTCCTGGTCACCGGCGAGCGACGGGGAGGCGACGCCTACTTCGCCCTGAGCGTGACCGACCCTGGGCCGGCAGCCACCCCGAATCCTCCCACCCACCTCTGGACCTTCACCGACATCAACCTGGGCCCGACCTGGTCCAAGCCGGTGATCGGGAAGGTCAAGCTCAGCCTGGATAACGGCGCCACCACCATCGAGCGCTGGGTGGCCTTTGTGGGCGGGGGCTACCTGCCGTCCAGCGACACCAGCTCGATCGGCAAGGCGTTCTTCGTGATCGACATGAACACTGGCGTTAAGCTCTGGGAGTATACGGTGGTTGACGATGGCAAAATGGGCCGGATCGCGGCTTCCCCTACGACGGTAGACACCGACGGGGACGGCTTTGTGGATCGGGTGTACGTCGGCGATCTCAGCGGCAACATCTGGCGGTTCGATCTGCAGGCGGTCGGAACCAGCTTTGGTCTCGGGACGCTCGTGACCGGGTGGACTGGGAGTCAGCTTTTCGAGTCTGAAATCGGGCAGCCGTTTTACGACAAGTTGGCGGTGGCCGCCGACTTGGTTGGCAAGATCTGGGTGTACGGCGGGACCGGAGACCTCAACGATGTGCTGAGCGTGAGCACCCTGGACCGCTTCTACGCCGTTCAGGAACACTATCCGAAAGCCACCGGCACCCTGCCCGGTCCTGGAAGCGTACCGAAGACCGTCAAAGATAAAGACCTGGCGGACACCACGGGGCTCAACACACTCAACGTCAACGACCCGGCATTTTCTGGAAAGGTGGGGTGGTACGTGGGCTTTTCCGCCGGTGAGAAGGTGCTGTCGGATTCTGAAGTCTTCGCGGGGGTGCTGCTGTTTGCCAGTTTCTACCCCACGCAGGGGACGTGCAGCACCAAGGGCGGGAACACCACGCTCTACGCGGTGTCGTACCTGACGGGCGGCGGGGCGTCGGATTACAACGCGTACAAGGCAGGGACCGATGGGCTCTCCAAGGTCGCCGGGTCGTATGGCGGTCTGTCCTCGGGCCCCAAGATCAGTCTGGCGGGCCGCACCAGTACCGGCGCCTCGACTGGCGGCGACGTCGTGTTGTTCGTCTGCACAAGCGGTAAGGTGTGCGGCAACCCGCCGGCGCCGCAACCGGGTAGTTTACGAAGCATCGATTACTGGAGAGATCTGTGACCGTCGATCAGCCGACGGGACGACAAGACAGGTGGGGGTGGTCATCACAGCTGATCCGGCTGGGCCGGGCGCTGGGGATGATCACCCTCGCCCTTTTCCTGGCCCGATGCGGTGGCTCGGAAAGCACTCAGGGGGAGCAGGTCGTCACCCAGCCCGAAACGAGCCAGGCCGCAGGCCCGTCCGAACAAGCCACTCTGGACGTCACCGGTGTCCCGACAATTTTCCGGGGACACATCATTCCCAGCCTGCCCAGCTCTGCCAGCACCCTGGCCATTGACGTGCGAGCGGTGGATCCGATGGGGAAAGCAGTCACCCTTGAGTACCAGTGGGTCGTCGATGGGTTTCCCATTGTCGATGGCACCGGGCCTCGCTTGCCTCCCGGGGAGTTCGAGCGGGGCCAGACGGTCAGTGTCAAGGTCACGCCGATCGCCGGCGGGCGGACGGGCCCGGTGTGGGAGGCCTCTCCTGTCGAGATCGGCAACAGCCCACCCCGCGTGCGTCGCCTCGGGATCCAGCCGTCCCCTGCCACGCGCCGAGAGCCGTTGAGAGTGATCGCGGACGTGGCCGACCCGGACGGGGATGAAGTCACCCTCTCGTACCAGTGGCTCCGAAATGGAACCCCCATCCCCGGCGCGACCCAACCGACACTTGACCCGAGCCACTACCGGCGAAGAGACCTGCTCTCTGTCGAGATCGTCGCCACGGATGGAGAGGATGAGACTGGCCTGGTCGAATGGGAACCGAACGCCTCGCAATCCGGGACCTTTGCTTTTCAAGTCATTGTCGAGGACCCCGAAGGCTCCAAGGTCGCCCAGCCAATTACCCTCACCATCGGACGTCAGTAGCTCCCGGAAGCGATTCAGAGGGTCCAGGATGTAATGATTCATGGGACCTGGTCCCAGGTCGATGCGGCGGCCCGGCAGCGAATGAGCGATCTCCGACGCGCTCGATCATTGGCTATCGCCCCAGGCTGGGAGACCACGATCTTTGGATTCAATGCCGACACAGCCCCCCTTCCACAGTGCCCCGCACAGAAATGCATCGCCGCGGAATAGTCTGCCGTTGACTTCGCTGGTCTTCGCGCTCTTCTTTCTCTCGGGGGCCTTTGCCCTGGTGTACGAGGTCAGCTGGGTCCGAGCCCTGACCCTGGAATTCGGGTCCACGACCTTGGCGGTGTCCACGGTGCTGACGGTCTTCATGGGAGGGCTGGCCCTGGGGTCGTGGCTGGCCGGACGATGGGTAGACCGATACGTCAATCCCCTCACACAGTACGGGGTCATCGAGCTGAGCCTCGCGGCGTACGCACTGTTGACACCCCTCCTGTTCCGGCATGTCCTCCCCCTGTTCGGGGTGTTGGGGGCAGAGGTCGGTGACAGCATCTGGGCGCTGTCCCTCGTGCGGTTCCTGGTGACGGCAGTGCTCCTGCTCCCTCCCACCGTCCTCATGGGGGCGACCCTTCCGCTCGTCTCTCGCTTCTATGTGCTCTGGAAAGGTGATGGGGGGCGAGGGGCCGGCCTGCTCTACGGGGTGAATACCGCGGGAGCGTATGTTGGGACCCTGGTGGCGGGGGTCATCCTCTTACCACGGATAGGGCTCCATTGGACCATCGTGTCCATCGCCGGGTGCAATCTCATCCTCGGGATGGTTGCGTTCCTTGTTGGAAAGATGGTCGAGAAATCTCCTGCGGACATTTCCATCTCTTCATTCCCCGCCCCACCCTCCGAAGGTCAATCCTCCGCCGGCTCGGCCCGAACGGTGTTCACGGCCGTGGCCTTGACTGGTTTCGCGGCCATGGTCTGCGAGGTGGCCTGGACCCGTGTCCTGATCCTGGTGCTGGGGGCATCGGTCTACGCCTTTACGGTCGTGCTGTCCACCTTTCTGGCCGGGCTGGGGTTGGGAGCTGCGGGGGTGGCGGCGTTTCTCCGGTCGGCCCCTTCCAAGGCCCGGATCGTGTTTTACGGCTTGGCACTCTCTGCCGCAGTGATGGTGTCTCTGAGCTCCGCCGCCTTCCAGCACCTGCCCTCCCTTTTCCTGAAACTGTATTGGACCTGGGACCTGAAACAGCACTTCGATAAGGTCTTCCTGGTGCAGTTTCTGTTGTGTGCCGCGGTGATATTCGTGCCGGCCCTCATCATGGGAGGACTCTTCCCGGCCGCGGCACGGGTGGTGGTGCGAGATCCTAATCAGACCGGCAAAATGGTCGGAGGCCTGTATGCGTGGAACACCGTGGGATCCATTGTGGGATCGTTCGCCGCTGGTTTTGTCCTCATCCCGTTCTTGGGGATTCGGGGGACGCTGATGGCCGCGGTGGCGGCACAGTGCCTTGGGGCGGTGGCCAGCACGGTCGGGGGGAACACGAGACATTCCTCGAAGCTGGCGGGCGTTGCGGTGGGTGTTCTTCTTCTCACCGTTCTGCTGAGCCCGCCTTGGCACCAGCAGCTCATGACCAGCGCGATGGCTTACTACGCCAACGGCTATGGTGCGATGGGAACGAAAGAGTTAAAAGCAAAGCTTGCGCGGCAGGAAAAGCTTCTCTACTACCGGGATGGTCTTTCAGCCACTGTCACGGTAACGAGGGATCTCCGATCGACGAATCGGGATCTCTACATTGCCACCAACGGGAAGGTCGATGGTTCCTCGCACTACGACATGCCTAACCAACGGCTCCTCGCCCACATGCCTCTTCTCTTCCATCCCGACCCCCGGGATGTCAGCATCATCGGGATGGGGACCGGCGTCACCGCTGGTTCCGCATCCCTCCACCCGGTGCAACGGGTGACGGTGGTCGAGATCGAATCCGCCATGGTTGAGGGTGCACAATTTTTCCGGAAACACAACCACGCGGTCCACGACAATCCCAAGGTCGACATCCGGATCACAGATGGGCGGCTCTTTCTGCGGCTTCATCCCGGTGCCTTTGATGTGGTGATCTCTGAGCCATCGAATCCATGGCTGGCGGGCGTCTCGGATCTCTTTACCGTTGAGTTCTTTACGCTGGGGGCCAAGGCACTCCGGGACGGGGGGATATTCGCTCAGTGGGTGCAGATCTACGAGATGGCGCCAGAGAACGTCAAAACGATCGTGCGCACCTTTGCCCACGTCTTCCCGCACGTCTATCTAGTCTCGACCATCCCCAATACCGACATCGTACTGCTCGGTTCTCAGCGCCCATTTTTTCTGGACCTGGGCCGGGCGCATCGGCGGATGACCGCACGAGAGATTCGCGATGACCTGGCGGATCAAAGGGTGGGAATCAAAAACATCTACGACCTCGCCGCCAGAATTCGGATGGGGCCGGGCGAGGTGCGACGCTTCGTTGGCCCCGGGCCGCTTCACACGGATGACCTCCCCGTCATTGCGTACAATGCGCCGAAAGATATCTACCGGAACACGCGGAAGAAGAACATGCATTTCCTCGCCCGCCACGCCAGGGGCATCGGTCCCTATATTCAAGGGGCCTCCGCCTCGCCCGAAAAGAGAAGGCATTTCTTCCAGCGCCTGGCGTCCTCGTACCGCGCGTTTCTCCCCGGAGGAATGGAGGCCGAGGTGTGCGACCTGCTTGGTTCCGTTCAGTAGCTGAGTAGCGTAGGTAAGGGTCCTTCCTCGCTTTCCTGATCGAACCTCTTGGTAAGACCTCCCTACCCACCTGGCGTATCGCGCGCGGTCGTCTCTTCGTTCTCGACTCCCTGACAGACTGGCAGCTTACTTGGCCGATTTCCGGTCAGAAAGAAACAGTCAAGCATCGGAGAAGGCCTGGCACAAGTGGAGTGGTTACGTTCTATGTTGCTGAAAACAGGGCAATAGGTGTCCTGAAGAGGCGGGACCCACGGCAAAAGAAACAAGTGGCATGGAGGATGCAAACCTGAGATGAGAATAATGGCTCGTGGGCCTATTAGTTTCAGTACATTAAGCTCAAAGACGCGTGCCATTCGCGGCGCCGGTATCAAGGACCAAACTCGCCAAGATCCTGCGAATCGGGATCAGTGTGATGGCCCAATTCGAACCGGGCGGCCGAGGACTCGCAAGCGGAAGTGAGGGCGAAAGGAGTCTTGCAATGAAGCAGAGCATCCAACGCCTCAAGGACCAGACAGGGTTCGCCCTGGTCATCGCGCTACTCGTCATGGTCGTTCTCTCGGTAATCGCAGCCGCCTTTCTGGGGACGGCCCAGACCGAGGACATGATTGCGAGCAACTACCGAAATCACACACAGGCCTTCTACGCGTCCGAGGCCGGGCTCGAGTTGGGCCTGGTGAGTCTGAGGACACTCCTGTCGACGACCGGGACCCCCACTGATGCCCAACTGGCCGCCCTCGCGCCCCCTGCGCTCACCGACCCGAACTATACCTTCAGCACATTCCAGGTGGGGCGGGTCCGGACGACCCCGCCGTATGACTATCAAAGCGTCGTCGACAGCGGCCCGTACGCTGGCCTGAACGCCATGACTACGGACTACCGGATCACCGCCGTCGTGACCGGGCCCCGGGGGAGCCAGGCCCAGCTCAGCCAGCTCATGAAGAACATGCAAATCCCGCTGTTCCAGTTCGGGGCCTTTTACGGGGAGGGAGTCGACTTTGAAGTCTACGCAGGGCCGACCTTCACCTTCACCGGCCGGGTCCATGCCAACAGCGACATCTACGTTTCCGACTCCGGCAGCAACGGAATGTTCTTTGACTCCTACGTCACTTCGGCCGGTAACTTTTACCGCCGCCGCAAGGACCAAGCCTGCTGCGTCCGGGCCGGCAATCCCGACGTCAAGGACGGCGGGGCGGTCTACCAGAGCCTCGACTTTGACCGCGAGGTCAAGAACATCAGTGCTGATGGGAGCACCTGGGACGCCGGTGATGTGGACTACTGGCGCACCGAGGCGCTCAATCGCTATGGGGGCAAGGTGCAGGACAGCGCCCACGGGGTGGAAAAGATCAAGCCTCCTATTCCGGATGCGATCTACGACCCCAGCAATCCGGATGTCTCGTCCCACCTGTTGATCGAGAAGGGCGCTGCTGGGGATTCTGCAGAGCTCCAGGAGGCCAAGATGTACTACGAGGCGGGCCTCCGGATCGAAGACGGCGTGGCTACGGATAACGGTGGGAACCCCGTGGACCTGACGGCGTTGGGGTGTGACCCAACCACCATGAGCACCAAGACCTTTCACGATAAGCGCGAGCAGGCAGACATGACCGTCACCCAGGTGGACGTGGGCAAGCTGAAGGCCTGCGGTCAAGCGCCAGCCAACGGGATCCTGTACGTCTCCAAGAGCGGAGCCGGTGGGGGCGTCCGCCTGGTCAACGGCACTGAGCTTCCCAGCCAGGGGCTCACCGTCGTGTCCGAGAATCCGATCTACGTCCAGGGGGACTACAACACGGTGAACAAGGTCCCGGCCGCGGTGCTCGGGGATGCCGTCACCGTCCTCTCCAACAACTGGGAGTCGAAGAATTACGACACCAAAGGCGACATAGCCACCTCGAGCAGGCAGGCCGCGGAGACCACGGTCAACGCCGCGTTCGCCATGGGACCACACGCCGAGGCGGCGCCGGGGGCCGGCAATGGTGAGTTCAATAACCTCATACGGTTTCTCGAGGACTGGAAGAATGTGAATTTCAACTACAACGGCTCGGTCATCGCCCTGTGGCACAGCCAGCAAGCCACTGCGCCATGGCGGTGCTGCGGGGACGATGGGGATAACTACTACGTGCCCCCGATCCGGAACTGGGCCTACGATACCCTCTTTGACACAAATCCTCCGCCGGGGACACCGATGGGGATCATCCAGACCCGGGGGCAGTGGTCCGCAGGCGGATAGCGAAGACCGCGGACCGACGACCGACAACAACAGCTATCAGCCGTCAGCAATCAGGTATCAGCAGTTTGGATTTCGAATTGCGGATTTCCAATTTGGGATTGAAAGCCCGCTGCACACGTGCAAAATCAAAATCCGCAATTGCAAATTCGAAATACCCCTGCTGACAGCGGACTACTGACGGCCGACAGCTCGTTGGCCTACAGGGTTGACTTTGCCGCAGCTTTGCCAGTACTATCTACCACGAGGGAGATCGATCAGAGGGGTGAGCCCGCCTCAGTGAGCTTACGTCCCGAATATCTTGACAATGTCTGCCAATGACGTTATATAGTGCCGCCACCAGCTGAGGAATCAAAAGCCCCCTGGGCCTGAGGGCCGTCTGGGCTTATGGCCTCGCGTCGGTACTATTTTCATTTTATGAAGGGTTCACCGGTAACGGGGAGGTTGAAGTTTTGGTGGTGCCACGGTCAGTGGTTGGCGCTCTGTGTGCAGTGAACGGTGAACCGGCGTAGGCACGTAGCTCAGGGGGAGAGCGCTTGCTTGACACGCAAGAGGTCGGCGGTTCAAGACCGCCCGTGCCTACCATCCCCGTTTTCATCCTTCGTTGATCATCGAAGAGGTATCACGGAGGACTCCGTGGTGCCTCTTTTTCTTGTGTAGGGGTACGGATGGCGCACGTGGAAGTGATCCTTCCTGACGGGAGGACCGAGCAGCTTCATTCTGGTTGTCCCCTTTCGGACGTACTCCACAAGGGAGGGTCGGACTTGGCAGGGCGGGTGGTGGCTGCTCGCCTGGACGGAAAAGCGGTGGGGCTCTCTACGGTGCCGCCCCCCGGGTCGAGAGTGGAGTTGCTACCGGCAGACTCGCCTGATGGGCTCTATATCCTGCGCCATAGTACCGCACACCTCATGGCGGCCGCCGTCCAAGCGCTGTATCCGGACGCCAAGTTCGCCATTGGCCCGCCGGTAGAGAACGGCTTTTATTACGACATCGACCTGCCCAAGCCTCTGCCCGCCGAAGAGCTTCCGGCGGTTGAAGCCAAAATGCGAGAGCTTCAGGCCGAAAGTCTCCCCTTTGAGCGGGTGGAGATGCCGCTCGAGGAAGCCCTGAGAGTAATGGAGGGCCGGGGGGAAACGTACAAGGTGGAGATCTTGGAGACGATCCGCCGCTATGGCACCTCGCGGCCGGATGCGGTGGAAGAGCTCAAGGGCGAGGCCGAGACGGGCGGGACGGTCAGCTTGTACCAGACGGGCGCTTTTCTGGACCTGTGCCGGGGTCCTCACGTCCCCGATACCGCGTTCCTGCGGGCCTTCAAATTGACCCATATCGCGGGGGCCTACTGGCGCGGGGACGAGCACCGTCCTATGCTCACGCGGATCTATGGGACGGCCTTTCCCACAGCGGAGGCGCTCGAGCAGCACCTGTATCGCCTGGAGGAGGCAAAGCGTCGGGATCACCGGCGGCTGGGCCGGGAACTCGAACTGTTCAGCATCGAGGAAGAGATTGGTCCCGGCTTAGTCCTGTGGCATCCCAAGGGCGCCATAATCCGAGATGTGATCGAGACCTTCTGGCGAAAAGAACACCGCCGCCGGGGATATCAGCTCGTCTACACCCCGCATGTCGCCCGGGCCCATCTCTGGGACGTGAGCGGGCATCTGAGCTGGTACCGGGACTATATGTTTTCAGGGGTCGAGGTCGAGGGGCAGGAGTACCTGGTAAAACCCATGAACTGCCCCTTTCATATCCTGATCTACCGCTCTCAGACCAGGAGCTACCGGGATCTGCCCCTGCGCTTGGGCGAGCTTGGGACCGTCTACCGCTACGAGCGTTCCGGGGTTCTTCATGGACTGCTCCGGGTCCGGGGTTTCACCCAGGATGATGCCCACATCTTCTGCCGGCCGGAACAGCTCGAGAGTGAGGTGGCCGACGTGCTCGAGCTGGCGTTACCCATGCTGCGGGCTTTCGGATTCAGTGAATACCACCTGGTCCTTTCGGTGAGCGATCCGAACCATATGGAAAAGTATGCCGGAAGCCTCGAGCAGTGGGAGCGGGCGGAGTCGGCACTCGAGACAGTCCTGGAGAAGAGCGGGATGACGTTCGATCGGGTCAAGGGGGAAGCCGCCTTTTACGGACCCAAGATCGACGTCTCGCTCGTCGATGTGCTGGGTCGTCAGTGGCAATGCGGAACCATCCAGGTCGACTTTAACATGCCAGAGCGGTTCGATCTGGGGTACATCGGAGAGGATGGGAAGTCTCATCGGCCCCTGATGGTTCACCGGGCCCTGCTGGGGTCCCTGGAACGATTCTTTGGCATCTTAATCGAGCACCACGGCGGGGCGTTTCCCTTCTGGTTGGCGCCTGTGCAGGTGGCGGTCCTTCCCGTGTCCGAACGTCACGAGCCGTACGCGCAGGAGGTGGCGGACCGCCTGGATGCCGCCGGGGTCCGGGTCGAGATCGATGACCGGAACGAGAAGGTGGGGTATCGGATCCGGCATGCGGAAGTGACCAAGGTCCCTTACATCGGAGTGGTGGGGGATCGAGAAGTGGAAAAAGGACTGATTTCTGTCCGCGAACGCGGTCGCCGGGAACGCGGGGCGATGCCACTGGAAGAACTCATCCGTGAGCTTTCAGAGGCACTCTACCCCCCCGTCCCCGGGCCCGCATTGTGAGGAGGTGAGGCGGGATCGAAAAGGGCCTGCGTATTAACGAACGGATCCGGATCCGGGAGATCCGAGTAATCGACTCTGATGGGGCCCAGCTAGGAATCATGTCGCCTGAGGAGGCGCTGGGAAAGGCCCGGAGTATGGATCTGGATCTCGTGGAGGTTGCCCCCCAGGCGAAGCCGCCGGTCTGCCGCATCATGGACTACGGCAAGTACCGGTACGAGCAGTCGAAGAAGGCCAGGGAGGCCAAAAAGAAACAGACGGTCATTCAGCTCAAAGAAATTAAACTGCGTCCCAAGACCGACGAGCACGACTTTCAGTTCAAGGCGCGACACGTGGAGCGGTTCCTTCGGTCCGGGAATAAGGCGAAGGTCACGATGATGTTCCGGGGCCGGGAGATGGTGCACACCGAATTGGGCAAGCGCCTGTTAGTCCGCCTCGCCGATGCCCTGAAAGAGATCGGGCAGGTGGAGCAGCCGCCGAAACTCGAGGGGCGGAACATGACCATGGTGCTCGCCCCCAGGCCGGACATCAAGACGGGAACAGGAAAACAGGTCCAGGAAGCCGTGAAGGAGTAAGGGATGCCGAAACTCAAGACCCACCGAGGGGCGGCGAAGCGACTCAAGGTCACCGGAAGTGGGAAGATCCGTCGGCGGAAGGCCGGCAAAAGCCACCTGCTGACCGGCAAGGGGAGGCGTCGGCTCCGACGGCTGCGCAAGGGGGATTTGGTCCATCCGACCAATCTCAAGCGGGCTCGAAAGCTGGTCCCTTACCTGTAAGGACAGCACGGCGGCGAGAGGAGACAAGGAGAAAAAAACATGGCGAGGGTCAAAGGTGGATATGTCACCCGGCGCCGGCGCAATCGCGTGCTGAAGCAGGCTGAGGGGTTCTGGGGAAAGCGAAAGTCCAATTACCGCACTGCCCAGGAGGCCGTGGACCGATCCCTGCGATACGCCTACCGGGACCGTCGGACGCGCAAGCGGGATTTCCGGAGACTCTGGGTGACCCGCATCGGTGCTGCGGCGCGTACGCACGGGCTCTCCTACAGCCAGTTGATGGGGGGACTTCGGAAAGGTGGGGTTGTTCTCGACCGAAAGACCCTTGCCGATTTGGCAGTGACTGATGATGTTGCCTTCGGCCGGGTGGCGGCCGTGGCGAAGGAGGCGGTGGGCGCATAACCCACAGCCAGGATGTGCGACCAGAGCCCCGATCGCCGTCGGGGCTTTGTCTTCCCTGGGGAGGCAATGGAGGAGACCGCACGCGTCGAGAAACAGCTTCAGGCACTTGAGGCCTGGGTTCTGCTGGCGATCGAGGGGGCCGAGGAACCCGAGGCGGTAGAGCAGATCCGGATCCGGGTCCTCGGACGAAAGGGAGAGCTGACCGAGATCCTCCGAGGGCTTGGTGCTTTTCCCCCCGAGATTCGGCGAGAGGTCGGTCAGCAGGCGAACACGCTGAAAACCCGAATCGAAGCGGCACTCGGGAAACGGCAGCAGGTGCTTCGGGTGGCCCTCCTTGAAGGGCTGGCGTTCCGCGAGGCGATCGATATCACTTTACCCGGGCGGCCGATTGCGCGAGGAAGTCTCCATCCCCTGACCGCGACCCTCTACGAAATTATCGAGGTATTCCAGCATCTCGGTTTCTCTGTTGCAGAGGGACCCGAGGTGGAGCTCGATTATTATAACTTCGAAGCCCTCAACATCCCCAAGGACCATCCGGCGAGGGACATGCAGGATACCTTCTATGTGACCGATGACGTCCTCCTCCGGACTCACACCTCTCCGGTCCAGATCCGCGTGATGGAAACGCAACCGCCGCCGGTCAAAATCGTGGCGCCCGGACGGGTCTACCGTCGGGACGCCGATCCGACCCATTCCCCGATGTTCCATCAGGTGGAGGGACTCTTGGTGGATCATGGGGTCAGCTTTGCCGACCTCAAGGGTACCCTCCAGGCCTTTGTCGATCAATTTTTCGGGACCGGGACTCGTGTCCGTTTCCGGCCAAGCTTTTTCCCTTTCACCGAGCCCAGCGCCGAGGTGGATATTGCGTGCGTGATGTGCAAGGGTGCCGGGTGCCGCGTCTGCAAAGGGTCCGGCTTTCTGGAAATCCTCGGCGCCGGCATGGTGGACCCGGAAGTGTTCCGGATGGTGGGCTATGATCCCGAGATCACGGGATTCGCCTTTGGCTTGGGGGTAGAGCGAATCGCCATGCTGCGGTATGGGATCGACGATATCCGTCTCTTCTTTGAAAACGACCTCCGGTTCCTCCAGCAGTTTCCCACCCTGTAGTGCTGGACAATGGCCAACGGGTCCGGTCGCCTCTCAGCGCACCGGCTCGGGAAGCATCCTTCGTCGGCGGAAAATTCCATGGGTTGCTTTGTCGAAGCTCTTGTGTTCCGCGCCAAGCAAGTCATGTGGCATCAGGACGGCCACCCCCGCCTGCGCTGCGCTCCGGCGGTGGGACCCCGGCTGCCCGCAAGCCAGCTTCCGCCTTCCTCAGGATCTGCTTCTCTCGCCAATTCGCGAGTAGCGCCAACCGTCGACCGGGTGCCGACGGCAGACGATTGGCTTAGGACGGTCATCGGTGATCGGTCATCGAGCTATGAACCCTGAACCGTCAACCACGAACCAGGGCGAGGGCGCGGAGCGCGTCGCCCTGTGGATGGCCGAGCGAGGGATCGCTGGAGAGCTCATCCGTCCGGGTGAGCCCACTCCGACGGTCGAGACCGCTGCCACCGCACTGGGGGTGACGCCCGAACAAGTGGTGAAATCGCTCCTCTTTCTCGTCGACGGGGATCCATATCTGGTGATTGTCCGGGGGACCACTCGTGTGAAAACTAAAAAGCTCCTCAATGGGGTCGGCGGGAAGAAGGCCCGCATTGCGACCCGTGAGGAGGTGGAGGACATGACCGGGTTTCCTGTGGGTGGGACACCTCCGTTCGGCCATCGACGACCGCTGCCGGTCCTCATTGATCAAACCGTGCTGGCGCTCGAAGAGATCTATGCGGGCGGGGGGAGCAACGACGTTATGTTGCGCCTCCGAGTGAATAACCTCGTACAAGCCACGCAGGGCCGGATTGTTGACGTTACCTGAATTGGGTCAAGGGCGTTGCGGGCGGCCTTTCAGGTCGGTGACCTGGCACATCTGATGTATGTCCTTCCATTCATAGTCCGGCAGAAGTTTGACGGGCTTCCCTTCCTGCTGTGCCACCAGTGACTTCAGCCGCTTGATTCGGTCCGTGGGGCTCGGATGAGTGGACACATACTTGAGGAATTCCGGTGTGCCCTTTCCCTCACCTCTGAGCGACTCGAAGAAGGTGATCATCCCGTTGGCATCGATCCCGGCGGCAATGAGCAATCGTACACCTTCCGCATCCGCCTCCTCCTCGTGACCACGGGTATATCGCAGTACGCCAAGGGTGCGCGCCGCTTCTAGTCCGAACGCCGACGGATCGCTTGCGCCTCCAGTCAGGGCAGCCAGCAGGAGCCCGGTCGAGGCGTGCTGAATCAGCATGCGCGTGGCATGGCGCTTCACAACGTGCTGGACCTCGTGGGCAAGAACGGCCGCCAGCTCTTCGGCAGCTTGGGTTTGCTCGAGTAACCCTTGGAACACCACGATGTATCCTCCGGGGGCCGCGAAGGCGTTCACGGCGGGGTTGTTGACCACCATCACGCGAAACGTGTAGGGGGAATTTGGAAGCGTGCGGGTGAGGACGGTCATGATCTCTTCGATGGTCCGTGTGCGGATCGGGTCGGTACATCGCCTCGGGGGCGGGGCGAGCTGTTCGACCACGGCCTCACCGAGGTGTTCTTCCCACGTGACAGGGACGCGGGACGCCACGAGGCCCGCCATGGCGGGGATACCCCAAAAATAAAGGCCGATCGTAATTCCGATGACGGCGATGGCCGCGATGAGGGTGAGCTTGGCCCGGACCCGGCGGCGGGCGGGATCGTGGAACCGGGTTGCCAGCTCCGGTGTGATTCGATGGAGTGCAGTAAGAAATGCCGACTCCGAAATCTGGAGTGCCTCCGGAATCTCGTCACCCTTCTCGAGGCGCACCTCTTCCCCGGCGTAGAAACCCTGAGTTTGGCGGACCTCTTTATAGGGCCACCAGAGCCTCGTGCCACTCTCGGTGGTGATCTCAAGGCCGGTCCGCATCAGGCGGATCGTTACACGCTGGCGCACAGCGGTCCGGCCGTCCAGGTAGTAGCCTTCCCAGTCGGTCTTCATCCTCTGGTTTCCCCGTGTGGTTTTCTCAGGAATGCATCCGAATCGGAGGCTGGGGCACAGCGAATGGTTGCTCGCCACGCAGGCGTCAGCATAGAGACGCCTGGGGCTCTAGCCGAAGTCGAATCCCGAGTCCATGTCGAGGAAGCTGGAGAGCCCTTCCCCGGTGGCGGTGGCGACCTGGGCTTCTTGCTCGATGGCTGTCAGATCCAGTGGGCCTTCAAGAGTCAAGTATCGGCAGGCAAACCGCGCGTTTCGCACTGCCACCCATGGCAGGCCGAGGCCCAAGGTGAAAACCATCAGCAGGAAATTCCCCATTGTCAGCATGAGCAGGGCACCACCTGTGACCGTTGAGCAGAAACGGGCACGGCCAATGGTCGTGTTGGCCCAGAAATAGCGTTGCATCTTGGCCTGGAACCAGAACCAGTAGAAGCCCAGGGTTGGGATAATAAGGAGAAAGCTTCTGAAGAGGTCGCGCCCGCGTCCATCGAATTCAAATTTCTGGTTGCCGAAGAAGGAGTGGGACACCATGAAGCCGTGTTTCTTGGTTTCGAAGAACGGGTAGTACAGCCCAAACGTGATCACGCTGAGCAGCGAGCCGCTGATAAAGACCTTAATGAACTCCTTTACCGAGCCCCGGAATGAGAAGAAGATCCCTCGCCACGACGTTCGGCTGTACCGGTAGCGGCGGGCGCCCACCATGGCGACGGGAATGATCACTATCAAAGCCATGCCGTAGACTATGGGTCCCACGATCTCAAGGATCGGGTTTGCGGCCGCGAGGTAATCCAGTGTGGCCATCAACGCAATGAGGGGGAGGAAGAACACCAGCGTCGCTTTAAGGAAACCCTTCAGCAGCTCCTTTCCCGTCCCGTGGTACGCGAACCGATCGCCCGCAAAATCGGCTTGACTCCACAAGTAGTTCCGAACCTTGGTCTTGCCCCAAAAATAATAGATCCCGAGAGTGATGACGGTCAGGAACATATTGACGATATGAATGCCGAAGAGCGATCCTCCTGTGCCATGGAAGAAGAGTCCGTGGACGTGACCGTCGCTTCCTGCCGGGTACAGGGTTGCCTCCTGAGCCATCGATGGTGGAGGCGCCTGGGGTATATATGGGGGGGCCTCCTGTGCCATGGATGGGGTGAGGTCCGCGGCTAGCGGGGTTATATGGGGAGAGGCTTCGCCGGTCACAGATGGAGGGGGTGGTTCCTCCCTCAGGTACATCGGGCCGGTTCGGGACGGTGCGGCAGAGGTCGCCGTGGAAGCCGGTGCCGCGGCGTAGTGCGGCACGGTGCTGTTAAGGGGAGTGCCACAGGATTTGCAGGTCGGCCGGGGCATCTGCATCAACCCGCACTTACGGCATTTGGCTCCACTCATCTGTGACACCTCCGTCTGAATGAGCACCCCCAGGGCGACTTTGTCTGTCCTGCCCTGATCATCCCCCTCCCGGTTTGCAAGAGTCGGTCCAGAGCCTTGGCTAGAGTTGGGCGTACCCTGACTCGTCAGATAAGGGTGCCTGGCTTATCAAGCCCAGTATTTTCAAGCACTTAGAGCGAGGAAAACACTGGGGGTGGACCGGCGGTGTCTTACTCAGACCAGGTAAGGTATTGTATCGATGCTTTGCGGACTGGGCACATTTTTCCCCTCGAGGTCCATGGCGTTCGCATGCCGGATTCCAGTCGACGCACCCCTTCACTTTTTGACCCAGGCACTTCGTGAGCGTTTTGAACATAAGAGAAGTTTGTCAAAAGTACAAGCATGAATGAGTTACTATCAACTTGACACGGTGGCTTGCCACATGCCATTTTCTGCACCGTACGGAGGTCTGACGCGGTGAAAGTAAGCTTCAATTGGCTGCAGGAGCTTGTAAGGATCGGCTTGGGCCCGCGCGAGCTGGCCGAGCGCCTCACCATGGCTGGCCTTGAGGTCGAAGGGGTTGAAGAGATTCAACCCCCCTTTGAATCTGAAAAAGTGGTGGTCGGCCGCATCGCGGACATCCGTCCTCACCCGCAGAAGGATGGACTCAGCCTGTGTCAGATCGATCTGGGAGGACCGATCGTCCCCATCGTGTGCGGTGCCCAAAACATCTCTGTCGGTAATCTGGTCCCGGTCGCCCTTCCGGGGGCCCGGCTTGCCGACGGCCGGCATGTCCAAGAAGCGACCATCCATGGCGAGCGATCGGTTGGAATGCTCAGCTCGGAAATGGAGTTAGGCTTCGGGGAGGATAGGACCGGTGTTCTCATTCTGGACGACGGGACAACTCCTGGGGTCAATCTCACGCAGGCCTTGAAACTGCGAGACCACATCCTCGAGGTAGCCGTCACTCCCAATCGAGGAGACTGTCTGTCTCACTGGGGGATCGCGAGGGAAGTGGCTGCCGTGACCGGGGCGACGCTTCGTCTCAAAGCGGCGAGGCCGCGAGAAGGCGGAGCACCGATCCGAGAGCTCACCTCGGTCGCCGTGGATGAGAGCGATCTCTGCCCCCGATATGCCGCCCGCGTGATCCAGGGAGTCACTATCGGTCCCTCTCCGTTCTGGATAAGGCGACGGATCGCACTTTCGGGACTCAGGCCGATCAACAACGTGGTCGATGCCACGAACTATGTCCTGTTGGAGATGGGCCAGCCCCTTCATGTCTTCGATTATGCGAGACTTGAAGAGGGAAGGATCGTCGTACGAAAGGCGAAGGCAGGCGAACGGATCGTGACGCTGGACGGCGTAGAGCGCCGCCTCGACACGGAGATGCTGGTCATTGCCGATGCGGTAAACCCGGTCGCCATTGCGGGGGTGATGGGAGGTACTGCCACAGAGGTGACAGAAAACACCCGGGACCTCCTGCTGGAGAGTGCCCTCTTTCAGCCATTAAACGTCCGTCGGACCGCAAAGACATTGGGGCTTGCCACCGACTCCTCCTATCGCTTTGAGCGGGGAGTAGATCCGGAGGGGATCGTTTGTGCGCTCGACCGGGTGGCCGGGCTCATTGCGGAGGTCGCTGGAGGCCGCGTGGCCCGGGGTCGTTTCGACCTGCGGTTCAAGCGGCCGAGACCTGCACCTGTCGTGCTCCGAACCGAGCGAATGCGTCAGATTTTGGGTATCTCCATCTCTCAGGCGGAGGTCACGAAGATACTTCGGCGAGTCCAATGCGGGGTGACGCGACGCAAGGCAAAGGGGCTCTCCGTCTCGCCTCCGAGTCACCGACTGGATCTGAGCCGTGAAATTGACCTGGTCGAGGAGGTGGCGCGCCTGAGAGGTTTCGATCAGATCCCTTCGACGCTGCCTCTGGGCATGGTCCGATCGGCGGCGGCGAGCGCGTTTCTGGGGATTGAGGCGCGGATGCGGCGGATTCTATCTGCTTGGGGTTTCCAGGAAGCGGTCAATTTTAGCTTTACACACGAAGAGGCTTTTGATAAGTTACGCTTACCTGAAACGGACCTCCGGCGCCTTGTCGTGCGCATTCGAAATCCCCTGGGAGGGGAGGCAGTCTTGCGGAGTTTTCTCCTTCCCTCTCTCCTTGAGAATTTGGTTTTGAACGAAAGCCGGGGGATTCGGGAGGTCAGGCTCTTTGAAATCGCTCGGATCTTTCGTGACCAGCCTGGAGCAGTGCAACCCGTCGAAGGTCGGGTAGCAGGGATTGTTGCAGCTGGTGAGCGGCTCCCCGTGTGGTGGGGTACTGAGTGGGGTGGCGTTGATTTCTACGATCTCAAGGGGATCCTCGAGGCCATCGGGCGGCTCTTCGGGCTTTCCGTTGATCTCAAGGCAGAAAAGAGAATCCCCTTCTTGCACCCCGGCCGGCAGGCAGAGATTCAGCTGGACCGACAGGTGTTGGGCTGGATCGGCGAGCTGCATCCAGAGGTGCTCCGAAGCTTCGGTCTCGGCACGGGTGCCGTTGGAATGGAGATCAATCTGGATCTCATAGATCGGCACCGGGGCCCGGCCCCAACCTTCCATCTCCTGCCGAAGTATCCCGCGGTCTTGCGGGACGTGGCGGTGCTTGTGCCGGAAAGTATGCCGGCCGGAGAGGTGGAGGCCATCATTCGCCGGACTGGGAAGGTCCTCGTCGAGGCGGTGCGCCTCTTTGATGTGTATCAGGGGGATCAGGTCCCTGAAGGAAAAAAGAGCTTGGCATTTTCGATCCAGTACCGGTCGCCGGATCGGACCCTGACCGATGGGGAAGTGGCGACGATTCACGGAGAGATCCTGCAGGCGTTAGAGAAGGAACTGGGAGCCATCTTGCGATGATCCTGGAAAAACTTCAAGACCTGGAAAAGAAACTTCGGGAAGTGGTCTCTTTGCTCCGTCAGTGCGAATCGGAGAAGGAAACCTTGGGCAAGCAAGTGAGCGGCATGGAAGAGGAACTCAGACGGGCGCACGACGAGAAGACCACGTTGAAAAAGGCTGTGGAGCGGCTCGAAGCCGAACGGCAGGAGGTTCGGGCTCGGGTGGATGAGCTGCTCGGAGAGGTCTCGCGGGTGGAGGCCGCGCTGCAAGAACGGCGATGACCGATAAGGGCGATCTTACACAGGTAGAGATTTTTGGCGAGCGGTACACCTTGCGGGGGCTCGGCGGGGAAGACGTGGCGTATACCAAACGGGTCGCCCATTTTGTCGATCAACAGATCCACGAAGTGGCAGGCGGGATAGCCACCCTTTCGGTTCAGGTAGCGGTCCTTGCCTCCCTAAATATTGCGGACGCCTTGATGAAGTTGGAGGAGTGGGTGAAAAAGGAGAAGACCGCGGCGGCGGCGAAGATCCAAGCACTGGAAACGGAACTGGATAGCGTGATCGAGCGGAAGCCCTCAACAGGAGGGGCTGAGCAGTGACATACGAAACCCCCTGCCGTGTCCGTGATGGGGTTGGTTTCCTTGAACCAACAGAGAATGAACGGGAGCCCTTATACTTGCGTGGTGTGCACGCCCCGAGCCTGGCAAAGGGGTATACCCTGAGCCCGTCGAAGGGAAGCCTAAAGCGCATGCAGGGCGCCCACCTGCAAGGGCAGGTTCACGAGGAAACCATCACACGGCACCGAGGTGGGGGGGTTTTATTATTCTCTTTGCCCGCCGCCGTCTCCGGTTCCGTTCCCTTTCTCCTCTCTACCCACCTATCGGGCTAGGGCCCGACCTCTCACTTCAAAAGTTGCTGTGCGTACAGAGATGAACGCGCGGAGGCAAGGGCTTGCCTCTCTCGATCGACAGGAGTGAAGTCGTCGGATTCCACGGCAGCCCTTGAACTCTGAAGCTTTTGACCGTGGACCATGGCCTCTTTTGCGACGCTAAGGGGAGACGTTCCCCTTGGGTGAGCGTGGGATCGAACCTCTTCCCGCAGAGGCCAGATCGATCTGGTGCTGACCGATATCCGGATGATACGAGTGGAAAACCAAGAGGGTCCGAGGGCCGGACCCCCGAGGAGGTGAAAGAACCGTGGAGATACCGGAAGCAATCTGGCTAGTTCTGATCGGTGTCGCCATCCTCTCCTTCACCGTGGGCTTTGTTGCCCGGAACATCCTGGCACGCCACCGGATCGCGCAAGCCGAGGAGCGAGCGCGAGCGAGCGAGGCGGATGCGGTGAGAGAGGCGGAGCGGAGGCGGAAAGAGGCAGAATTCGAGGCGAAGGATATGATCTTTCGGGCCAAGGCGGACCTAGACGAGGAGGCCCGGCAACGTCGTAACGAACTGCAGGTATTGGAACGCCGTATCCTTCAACGGGAGGAGTCACAGGAGCGGAAAATCGAGCTCTTGGATCGTCGGGAGCAGCAGATCAGTTCAAAGGAGTCGGAACTGGGTCTTCGTGATCAATTGCTGCGGGAAAGTGAAAACAAGTACCAAGCGCTGTTGGTGGAAGAGCGACAGAACCTCGAACGCATTTCGGGGATGACCGCAGAAGAGGCCAAGCGGGTTCTGGTACGGCATATGGAGAGCGAGGCCCGACTGGAAGCGATGGTCTCCGTCAAGCGCATCGAGGATGATGCGAAGGAGACGGCAGACCGAAAGGCGAAAGAGATCTTGGCCATCGCCATCGATCGGTGTGCTTCCGACTTTGTCGCTGAGGCTACCGTCTCGGTGGTGGACCTGCCGAGTGATGACATGAAGGGGAGGATCATCGGCCGGGAGGGGCGAAACATTCGGGCATTCGAGAAGGTCACTGGAATTGATGTGATCGTCGACGATACGCCGGAGGCGGTCATCCTTTCAGGTTTCGATTCGGTCCGTCGAGAAGTAGCCCGGGTCGCCATGGAGCGACTCATTGTCGATGGCCGTATCCACCCGGCCCGGATTGAAGAAGTGGTGGAAAAGGTGAAAAAGGAAGTCGACGAGAAAATTCGGGAAGCGGGCGAGCAAGCTACCTTGGAGCTGGGGGTGACGGGGCTTCATCCGGATCTGGTCCGACTGGTCGGACGCCTCCGGTACCGTACGAGCTACTCCCAAAACCAGCTGCAACACACGAAGGAGGTGGCTCAGCTGTCGGCCATGATCGCCACCGAGATGGGAGTGGATCCTACGCTGGTCAAGCGGGCCGCGCTGCTCCATGACGTCGGCAAGTCGGTGGATGGCTACCATGAAGGGACGCACACCGAGATCGCCGCGGGGCTCGCAAGAAAGCACGGCGAACATGCCCATGTCGTCAATGCCATCGCCGCCCATCATGAGGATGAAGAGCCAAACTGCCTCGAAGCCATAATCCTTCAGGCGGCGGATTCCCTTTCCGCTGCCCGACCTGGGGCCCGCCGGGAGATCCTGGAGTCCTACGTGAAGCGGCTGGAAAAGCTGGAGAAGATTGCTGATTCCTTTAATGGAGTCTCCAAATCTTACGCGATCCAGGCTGGACGAGAGATTCGCATCATCGTGGAAAGCGGCCAGGTCTCCGATACCGATGCCCAGCAGATGGCCCGGGACATCGCCAAGCGGATCGAGGAGGAGTTGCAGTACCCTGGCCACATCAAGGTCACGGTAATGCGAGAAACCCGGGCCGTCGAGTACGCCAAGTAGCGTGGGGTGACGACTACCGCGGGAAGAGAAAGCCTTCCGCACTCCGCGCTCGGAGCCTCCATGCGCATCCTGTTCATTGGCGACATCGTCGGAAAGCCGGGGCGGCAGGTCGTGACCGCCCTCCTGCCGGGCCTTCAGAGGAAGTACGGGACTTTCCTAACCATTGCGAATGCCGAGAATGCGGCAGGCGGCTTCGGCATCACCCCTTCGGTGGCGGAGGAGCTCTTTCGGGTCGGTGTCGATCTTTTGACCTCGGGTAACCATATCTGGGATAAGAAAGAGGCCGAGATCTACATCGCCACCGAACGGCGACTCCTGCGTCCCGCCAACTATCCGGGGCACGCCCCGGGTTCTGGAGTGACACTCTGGGAGCGAGAAGGGACCCGAGTCGGCGTAATCAATGTGCAGGGCCGGGTCTTCATGCCGACCATTGACTGCCCCTTTAAGGTCGCAGAGCACGAGATTGACCTTCTCAAGCAGGCCACTGACCTGATCCTCATCGATTTTCACGCCGAGGCCACGTCCGAGAAACAGGCCTTTGCCCGCTTCGTCGACGGTCGGGTCTCAGCCGTGATCGGAACCCACACCCACGTCCAGACCGCGGACGAGCAGATCCTCCCCGGTGGAACCGCCTTTATCTCCGATGTGGGGATGACCGGGCCTAGCGATTCTGTTATCGGGATGGAGTTTTCTGACGTCATCGGTCGCTTCCTGACCCAGATCCCCACGAAGTTCCGGGTGGCAAAGGGGACCCCAGTCCTCTCGGCTGTTGTCCTAGACCTGGAAGAGGAGAGCGGCAGAGCGAAAGCCATCACCCGTCTCCAGCTTCGTGAAGAGGGTGGCGGCTTGGTGTAGGGGGACGGATGGCCGCCCAGGTGGTGGATGGAAAAGCAATCGCTGGAGCGATCCGCCGTGAGGTACAGGCGGAGACGCAAACCCTTGCCGCGAAAAGGGGGCGACGACCAGGCTTGGCCGTAATCCTGGTGGGAGAGGATCCGGCCTCGGTAACCTATGTGCGAAATAAGGTGAAGGCGTGCGAAGAGGTGGGAATCAAATCGGTGCAGATTCATCGTCCCGCCACCGTCGCTCGCGAGGAACTGCTCGATATCATTCATGGCCTCAATAAGGATGAGACAATCGATGGAATCTTGGTTCAGCTCCCCCTCCCCCTGCACATCGGGGAGCGATCGATTCTGGAGGCGGTGGACCCCGCCAAGGATGTGGACGGCTTCCACCCGTCGAACCTGGGTGGGCTTCTCACCGGCAATCCCTTTTTCGTTGCGTCCACGCCACTCGGGATCATGGAGGTCCTCGACCGATTCGGGGTTGTCGTCGAGGGGAAACATGCCGTGATCGTCGGCTGGAGTACAATCGTGGGCAAGCCGACGGCCTTTCTCCTCCTTGAGCGCAGGGCCACCGTCACCGTCTGCCAAGAATGGACCCGGACCCTCGCGCAACATACTCAGCAGGCTGATATTCTCATCGTGGCCGCGGGAAAGCCTGGCCTCGTGAGGGAAGACATGGTCAAGGAAGGAGCCGTGGTGATTGACGTGGGGATCAACCGGGTCGAGGGGAGGCTCGTGGGAGATGTGGACTTTGCCTCGGTCTCTCCCAAGGCGTCTGTCATCACCCCGGTCCCCGGCGGCGTCGGACCCCTCACCGTCGCCATGCTTCTCAAGAGCACCCTGATGGCCTATAAGGCGAGGAATGCCCCAAAGAAGTGAACCGTGGAGAGGGGAATGGGCCTCTTAGAAGACTGCATGCGGGCCAATCAAGAGGTTGCAGGGACCTTCGGGGAGCGGCCTCAGCTGGACAAGCATCCAGCGAAGCAATTAGTGGTGTTGACCTGCATGGATTGTCGCATCTACGTCAAGGAAATCCTCGGGCTGAAGGTGGGGGATGCGCACATACTCCGGAACGCGGGAGGGATTGTCACTGACGACGTGATCCGGTCGCTGATCCTTTCGTACCGCTTCCTTGGTACACGGGAGATTTTCGTGATCAACCACACGGGGTGTGGTCTCTTGGGTCTGTACGATGACCAGCTCCGCAAGGAGCTCGCCATGGAGACCGGAAAAGACACGGTTGGTCTGGAGTTTTTTGGCTTTCGGGACCTCGAGAGCAACGTCAAACGTCAGGTCCAGAAGATCAGGGAATCACCCTTCATCCCGCAAGATATTGCCGTCCACGGTCTCATTTACGATGTCAAGACCGGTAATCTCCGGAAGGTGATAGAGTGACCGAAGACCTCGCCCTGTTGGCCGATGCGGAAGGCTTCATCGAGGCTGACTTTATCGTCTCTCTGCTCGAGGCCTACGGGATTCTGTATCTGGTCAAGCGTGAGAACCCGTGCGCCGTCAATGCACGGTATACCATTGGACCGCTCGCGAAACATCAAATCTTTGTAAAGGCGGGCGATCTAGAACAGGCAAGGGAAATCTTGGAGGCGGAGCCCGATCCTCGAGACATCCCCCCCGGATGATTTTTCTCTTGTCGTCCCGGCAGTGAAGGATTATCGGGACCGGTGGATCGTCGTGGGCTGGGGCGTTGTGCGGGATGGCCTTTCTCGTGAGGGCTTCGTGGGCCGGGCAATTTTGGTGGGACGCGAGGGCTCGTCGCGCCGAGTTTCGAACTCCAGAGGTTGGTATACTGGGATCGGGGTGGGCTGTGGTTCGGTCCCTTGGATGAAGTACTCCTGGATCGCATCGGGATCGTCAGGAGTGGTGGGATCTCCCGTCCGGTAATTTGCAAGTATCGGGACGACCCCTTCCGGGACCTGAAAATATTCGAGGGGTGCCCCTTGCAGGGTTGCCTGCGCGAAGTCTATCCAAATAGGAACGGCCAGCTGGGAGCTGGTCGCGTACGGCCCCAGGGAGCGTTTAATATCATAGCCAATCCACACCCCTGCCACCAGACTCGGAGTGTAGCCGATGAACCAGACATCACTCGCCTTGTCGGTCGTCCCTGTTTTGGCGGCGATTGGCCTCTCCAGTACCTTCACTTGCTTCCCCGTCCCCCGTTCCACAACCCCCTGTAAGACGTGGGTTAGGACAAAAGCAACCTCCGGCCTGAGAACCAACTGAGGTTCCGCGAACCATTCCTCCAATATTACGCCCTTACTATCCAGAATCTTCTTGATAGCATAGGGTTCAGCCCGATGGCCACCGGTGGCGAAGATTCCATAGGCCGAGACCATCTCAAGAAGACTTACTTCAGAGGCGCCCAGTGCTAAACCGAACTCCGGGCGGAGGTGACTTTTGATCCCGAGACGCCTGGCCATCTGGATGACTGGTTCTACCCCCATCTGTTCGATCAGCTTGACGGCTACGATGTTGATCGATTTCTCCAAGCCCTGACGCAGGGTCACGGGCCCTCGGAATTTCCGATCGTAATTTTCGGGGGTCCATTCGAATATCTCATCCTCGATGACCATGGGGTAGCTGACCGGGCTATCCTCGAAGATACTGGCCGGTGTCATGCCCATGTCGAAGGCGGTCGCATAGACAAAGGGCTTGAAAGCTGACCCGGGCTGCCGCCGGGCCTGGGTCGCCCGATTGAACTCGCTTCGCTGGAAGTCGTACCCCCCCACCATGGCCTTGATCGCTCCATCACGGGGATCAAGAACGAGGAAGGCCCCTTCGATTTCAGGTTCGAGTTCGAGGGCCACCTCGATCTGATTCTCATCCCGCTTCACCACCCGGACCGGAATCTGATCTCCCGGTTCGAGCCTGGTGTGAAACTCGGGCAGGCCCGCTCGGGTGAACTCCTTCAGGGGGACCGCTCCTCGATACTCGCCGGCCTGTAACTCAAGCACGTCATCGGTCACACCCGTCACGGTGGCCTCGAGGGTTTCTCCCACCTTCGGCGGTTCGGTGGGTGCTTCTTCGAAGGAGAGCCAGGTCTGCAGTCGAACACGCTTCCGCTTTTTGAGCTTTTGGAGTCCGTTCCTCAACGCCAGCGCCGCAGCCTCTTGCGTTTTCAACTTGATGGTCGTGTAGACCTGGAGCCCACTGTGGTACACCGCGTAGGTTCCGAATTTGTCCTCTAGATATTGACGAACGTATTCGACAAAATAGGGAGCGAGATTGTTGCCCTTGGCGAAGGTTGCAGTGGTGAAGGGGAGTTTCGTGGCGGCCTCAGCCTGCTCGGCCGTGATGAATCTTTCTTGGACCATGCGCTGCAATGCGTGGTGGCGCCGCCTCCGAGCCCGTTCGGGATGGAGGATGGGGGAGTAGGAGTTCGGTGCCCTGGGGAGGCCGGCCAGCATGGCAGCTTCGGCAAGGTTCAAATCACGAACCAACTTATTGAAATGGGTTTGCGCCGCTGCCTCTATTCCGTAGGCCCCATGCCCGAAATAGATCTGGTTGAAATAGAGCTCCAAGATTCTGTCCTTCGGGAGATCGCGCTCGATCCGCATGACGAGCATGGCCTCTTTAAACTTCCGGCCGAGGCTCTTCTTAGGGGTGAAGAAGAGGACCTTGGCCAGTTGTTGCGTAATTGTACTCCCCCCCTCGGCCAGACAGAGGCAGTTGAGATTGGTCCAGAGCGCCCGGGTGATCCCGACGGGATCGAGTCCGTAGTGCTGATAGAATCGACTATCCTCCACCGCAATGATGGCCTCGTGGAGGAAGCGGGGAATCTTGTCCAAAGGGACGAGGATACGCCTCTGTTCGTAAAAGGAGGCGAAAGGCTTTCCCTGATCGTCGTAAAGGGTGGTGACGAGGCTCGGTTGGTACTCCTCGAGGATGTCAAGGGGTGGGAGGTCTCGAACGTAGGCAGCCACAACCCCTCCGGCGACTCCCGCTCCCATGACGAAGAACAGGAGAACTGCCCACAGGGACCCTTTCAGCATACCTCGGCGTGTCAATGTCATTGTCACCCTTGGAAAGGAGGGGATTCGAAGGTATTATAACAGAGCGCAAGGGCCTGGTGGGAGAGGAAAGCCATGAGGAGTGGGTCATGACAGCCAAGGCGACACCGGGGGAACAACTGGCCGTTCTCACGTCCCGGGCCGTGGAAGTGATCAGCCGGGAGGAGCTGCTCCGAAAGCTAGAGAAGCGTGGACGTCCCTTGCGGGTAAAACTGGGGATGGATCCGACGGCTCCAGATCTGCACTTGGGCCACACCGTGGTTCTTTACAAGCTTCGCCAGTTCCAGGAGCTGGGCCACGAGATTATTTTCTTAATCGGTGACTTTACCGGAATGATCGGGGATCCATCGGGCCGCTCCGACACGCGCAAGCCTTTAACGGCTGAGGAGGTTGCGCGCAATGCCGAAACCTACAAGAGCCAGATCTTCAAGATCCTGGACCCGGTGAAGACGCGGATCGAGTTCAATAGCAAGTGGCTGGGAGCGATGTCAGGTGAGGCGTTGATAAGTCTCGCGTCGAGGTACACGGTCGCTCGCATGCTCGAACGGGATGACTTCCAGAAACGGTATCGCGAGGGGCTTCCCATCAGCATCCATGAATTTCTGTACCCTCTGATCCAAGGGTACGACTCGGTAGTGCTCGAGGCGGACGTGGAGTTGGGTGGAACCGATCAGAAATTCAATCTGCTTGTCGGCCGGGAACTCCAGAGGGACTTTGGCCAGGAGCCCCAGGTCATTATGACGCTGCCGATCCTGGAAGGATTGGACGGGGTCCAGAAGATGTCCAAAAGCTTAGGGAACTCAATCGGCCTGGAAGACCCCCCCAAGGAGATGTTCGGTCAGGTGATGTCGATCCCGGATAGCCTGCTCCTTCGGTACTACGAGCTGACCACTCCCCTGTCCTCTGCCGAGCTTGCCGAGATCCGAGAGGGCCTCGAGCAAGGGACTCTCCACCCGCGGGATGCGAAAGCGAACCTGGGCAAGATCCTGGTGAGTCTCTACCACTCGCCAGAGGTGGCGGAGGCGGCCGCGCAGGAGTTTGATCGGGTCTTTCGAGACCGCCAGGACCCGGCAGAGATTGAGACTTTCGAGATTCCCTCTGCAAGCGGGATCTTCTTGCTTCCCCAGGTCCTCACAGCATCTGGTCTGACCAGTTCGAACTCCGAGGCGCGGCGCCTGATCCAGCAGGGAGCGGTCGAGGTGGATGACGAAAGGGTCCTCGACGTGAACCAAGCGCTCAAGCCTGAGCCTGACCGGAAGTATAAGGTCCGGGTGGGGAAGCGGCGCTTTAAGAAAATAGGGTATAAATAATGGAAAAAAGGGCTTGACAAGGCAGGGAGGGGTTGGTATAAAGTCTGTTCCGGGTGGGAGATCCCACCAGGGACCCCCCTTGACAGGGGACACCAGGCTTCCCATACTTTAATAGAGAGAATTTCATCTAGGCCTCGTAAGACTCCAGCCTGGTTTGTTTTCCCTTTGCTCTTTGACAACAAAATATCGCGTTACTGACTTACGGGCGGGTGGTCCGTATATCGGACCGGTCGAATTTGCCCGTAAGGGCAAAGCCGTTCAATCTGGAGAGTTTGATCCTGGCTCAGAGCGAACGCTGGCGGCGTGCCTAACACATGCAAGTCGAGCGAGAAAGTCCCGGCAACGGGATGAGTAAAGCGGCGAACGGGTGAGTAACGCGTGGGTTATCTACCCTCTAGTCTGGGATAACCTTCCGAAAGGGGGGCTAATACCGGATGATGTCTTCTTGGGGCATCCCAAGAAGAGCAAAGGGGGCGCCCGCAAGGGGCTCTCGCTGGAGGAGGAACCTGCGTCCGATTAGCTAGTTGGTGAGGTAACGGCTCACCAAGGCGACGATCGGTAGCCGGCCTGAGAGGGTGACCGGCCACACTGGGACTGAGATACGGCCCAGACTCCTACGGGAGGCAGCAGTGGGGAATCTTGCGCAATGGGCGAAAGCCTGACGCAGCGACGCCGCGTGGGGGACGAAGGCCTTCGGGTTGTAAACCCCTGTCAGGCGGAACGAATCCCCTGAGGACGAATAATCCTTGGGGTTGACGGTACCGCCAGAGGAAGCCCCGGCTAACTACGTGCCAGCAGCCGCGGTAATACGTAGGGGGCAAGCGTTGCTCGGATTTACTGGGCGTAAAGAGCGCGTAGGCGGCCAGGTAAGTCCGGTGTGAAATTCCTCGGCTCAACCGAGGGCCCGCATCGGAAACTACTTGGCTTGAGTCCAGGAGAGGAGGGTGGAATTCCCGGTGTAGCGGTGAAATGCGTAGATATCGGGAGGAACACCAGTGGCGAAGGCGGCCCTCTGGAATGGTACTGACGCTGAGGCGCGAAAGCTGGGGGAGCGAACGGGATTAGATACCCCGGTAGTCCCAGCCGTAAACGATGGGCACTAGGTGTGGGAGGTATTGACCCCTTCCGTGCCGCAGTTAACGCATTAAGTGCCCCGCCTGGGGAGTACGGCCGCAAGGTTGAAACTCAAAGGAATTGACGGGGGCCCGCACAAGCGGTGGAGCATGTGGTTTAATTCGACGCAACGCGAAGAACCTTACCAGGGCTTGACATGCCGGTAGTACCAACCTGAAAGGGAAGGGATCCCGCAAGGGAAGCCGGCACAGGTGGTGCATGGCTGTCGTCAGCTCGTGTCGTGAGATGTTGGGTTAAGTCCCGCAACGAGCGCAACCCTCACCCTCTGTTACCAGCGGGTTATGCCGGGCACTCTGAGGGAACTGCCCCGGTCAACGGGGAGGAAGGCGGGGACGACGTCAAGTCATCATGCCCCTTACGTCCTGGGCTACACACGTGCTACAATGGCCGGTACAGAGGGCTGCAAACCCGCGAGGGGGAGCTAATCCCACAAAGCCGGCCTAAGTTCAGATTGCAGGCTGCAATTCGCCTGCATGAAGGAGGAATCGCTAGTAATCGCGCATCAGCACGGCGCGGTGAATACGTTCCCGGGCCTTGTACACACCGCCCGTCACACCACGAAAGTCGGCTGTACTCGAAGTCACTGAGCTAACCCGCAAGGGAGGCAGGTGCCGAAGGTATGGTTGGTGATTGGGGTGAAGTCGTAACAAGGTAGCCGTATCGGAAGGTGCGGCTGGATCACCTCCTTTCTAAGGAGCGACTTTCCGCCGAGTAACGCTCGGCGTCGAGTTGCAGGTCAATTCACCCGTAGGTTGGTAGCGCGGTATTATTCATCCAGGCCGTTACGGTGCAAGGGACAAGTGCGGTCTGGATACTCCTTTTTGCTTCCACGGGCCTTTAGCTCAGCTGGTTAGAGCGCACGCTTGATAAGCGTGAGGTCCCTGGTTCGAGGCCAGGAAGGCCCACCACCAATGCGCGCTGTCTCTTTCCAAGTGCTGGAATACCGGAGTGGCTAGGAAATGCCATAGGACATTCAGCTTTGGGGGAGACAAAGAGCAGAGCGACCGGCGGAAGGGGGCGATCCCCTCTCCGAGCTAGCCGGGGGGATGTAGCTCAGCTGGGAGAGCACCTGCTTTGCAAGCAGGGGGTCGGCGGTTCGAATCCGCTCATCTCCACCAGGCCCGTGAAAGCCACAAGATGGCCGAATTACCTCCCAAACTAGTGGCGGCAACACGCCGTAGCTCTTTGACAACTGAATAGAGAAGGCAACTGTAAAGAACTGGCAGAAACCGGCGATCCCGTGCCATGTTCGTAATTGGACAGGTGGGACGGGGTCAAGCTACTAAGGGTAGGCGGTGGATGCCTTGGCACCAGCAGGCGATGAAGGGCGCGGTAAGCTGCGATAAGCCTCGGGTAGCCGCACACAGGCGTTGATCCGGGGATTCCCGAATGGGGAAACCCGATGCCGTTTATCCGGCATCATCCCGGCCTGAATCCATAGGGCCGGGAGGCGAACCGGGGGAACTGAAACATCTAAGTACCCCGAGGAAGAGAAATCAACCGAGATTCCCCCAGTAGCGGCGAGCGAAAAGGGAACAGCCCAAACCGTTCCGATGTTAAAGGCCGTATCCGTTGTCGGAGCGGGGTCGTGGGGTCCTGCTAGGGTCCGGTACGGCGGACCCAGGGAGTTACCAACCTTTCTCCTAACCGAACAGCCTGGAAAGGCTGGCCGCAGAGGGTGAGAGCCCTGTAGGGTAAAGGAGGAAGGCTCCCGGGGCGGGATTTCCCAAGTACCACGGGACCCGTGAAATCCTGTGGGAATTTGGGGGGACCACCCTCCAAGGCTAAATATTCGCTGGTGACCGATAGTGCACTAGTACCGCGAGGGAAAGGTGAAAAGAACCCCAGTGAGGGGAGTGAAATAGAACCTGAAACCGCCTACTTACAAGCAGTCGGAGGGCTATGGTTCCGATTTCGGTCGGAACAACGCCTGACGGCGTGCCTTTTGCATAATGAGCCGGCGACTTACTCTGTGCGGCAAGGTTAAGCCGTGAGGCGGAGCCGTAGCGAAAGCGAGTCCGAATAGGGCGTTCAGTCGTACGGAGTAGACCCGAATCCAGGTGAGCTACCCCTGGCCAGGCTGAAACGTGGGTAAAACCACATGGAGGGCCGAACCGGTGTTGGTTGAAAACAGCTCGGATGAGCTGGGGGTAGGAGTGAAAGGCCTATCAAACCTGGTGATAGCTGGTTCTCCCCGAAATAGCTTGAGGGCTAGCCTCGCATGGTCAGTAGTGGCGGTAGAGCACTGGATGGGCTAGGGCCCTTACCCGGGTGCCGATCCCAACCAAACTCCGAATGCCATCAACTGCAGTGCGGGAGTCAGACTGTGAGCGATAAGGTTCATGGTCGAGAGGGAAACAGCCCAGACCGCCAGCTAAGGCCCCGAAATAGAGGCTAAGTGGGAAAGGATGTGTGGTTGCTCAGACAGCCAGGAGGTTGGCTTAGAGGCAGCAATCCTTTAAAGAGTGCGTAATAGCTCACTGGTCGAGTGACCGTGCGCCGAAAATGTAACGGGGCTCAAGCCTCTTGCCGAAGCTGCGGATTTGTTGGGCCTGCGGGTCCAGCAAGTGGTAGGGGAGCGTTCTGCACCGAGTGAAGGTGGACCGTAAGGACCGCTGGACGGTGCTGAAGTGATCATGCCGGCCCGAGTAGCGATAAGGCAGGTGAGAATCCTGCCCGCCGAAAGCCTAAGGTTTCCTGAGGAAGGGTCGTCCGCTCAGGGTTAGTCGGGTCCTAAGCCGAGGCCGAAAGGCGTAGGTGATGGGTAACGGGTTAATATTCCCGTACCACCTGGCGGCGCTAAAGTCCCAATGGGGAGACGCAGGAGGGTAAGCCAGCCCGCGACCGGAAGTGCGGGTCTAAGCCGGTAGGAGGGCTCCGTAGGCAAATCCGCGGGGCCGCTACCTCCGAGAGGTGATGGGTACCTTCTTCGAAAGGAGAGGGGAACTGGTCCAACCATGCTGCCAAGAAAATCCTCTAGGGAGTCGTCGTCCGGTGCTCGTACCGCAAACCGACACAGGTAGGCAGGGAGAATATCCCAAGGCGCGCGAGAGAACACTCGCTAAGGAACTCGGCAAAATGGCCCCGTAACTTCGGGAGAAGGGGTGCCATGCCAGGGTGAGGGATCTCGCATTCCAAGCCCTGGAAGGCCGCAGTGAATAGGGCCAAGCGACTGTTTACTAAAAACACAGGTCTCTGCAAAGTCGCAAGACGATGTATAGGGACTGACGCCTGCCCGGTGCCGGAAGGTTAACAGGAGGGGTCATCTCGAGCAATCGGGAGAAGCTCTGAATGGAAGCCCCGGTAAACGGCGGCCGTAACTATAACGGTCCTAAGGTAGCGAAATTCCTTGTCGGGTAAGTTCCGACCTGCACGAATGGCGTAACGACTTGGAGATGCCGGTTACCCGCGGCTAGACGGAAAGACCCCGTGGACCTTTACTGCAACCTGGCATTGGATTCTGGTGTGATTTGTGTAGGATAGGTGGGAGGCATTGAAGCGGGGGCGCCAGCTCTCGTGGAGCCAACCTTGAAATACCACCCTTATTATTCTGGGATTCTAACCTAGGCCCGTGATCCGGGTCGGGGACCATGCCAGGCGGGTAGTTTGACTGGGGCGGTCGCCTCCTAAAAGGTAACGGAGGCGCCCAAAGGTTCCCTCAGCACGGTCGGCAATCGTGCGTCGAGTGTAAAGGCACAAGGGAGCTTAACTGCGAGACCTACAAGTCAAGCAGGTGCGAAAGCAGGGCTTAGTGATCCGGCGGTTCCGAGTGGAAGGGCCGTCGCTCATCGGATAAAAGGTACCCCGGGGATAACAGGCTTATCTCCCCCAAGAGTCCACATCGACGGGGAGGTTTGGCACCTTGATGTCGGCTCATCGCATCCTGGGGCTGAAGCAGGTCCCAAGGGTTGGGCTGTTCGCCCATTAAAGCGGTACGTGAGCTGGGTTTAGAACGTCGTGAGACAGTTCGGTCCCTATCTGCCGTGGGCGCAGGAGACTTGAGAGGAGCTGTCCCTAGTACGAGAGGACCGGGATGGACGAACCTCTAGTGTACCAGTTGTCCCGCCAGGGGCACTGCTGGGTAGCTATGTTCGGTCGGGATAACCGCTGAAAGCATCTAAGCGGGAAGCCCACCTCAAGATAAGGTCTCCCTCCCGTGTAAACGGGACTGAAGGCCCCTCGAAGATCACGAGGTTGATAGGCCGGAGGTGTAAGCCCAGGAATGGGTTCAGCTTACCGGTACTAATCGGCCGTGCGGCTTGACCATATATCCCACCTGTTCATTTTGATTCCGGTTCCCAGCTGTCTTCTCTATTACAGTTATTTCCGGTGACCATGGCGGAGGGGATACACCCGTTCCCATTCCGAACACGGAAGTTAAGCCCTCCTGCGCCGATGGTACTGCCCTGGAGACGGGGTGGGAGAGTAGGTCGTTGCCGGGATAAAAAAAGCCCGCCGTGAAAACGGCGGGCTTTTCTTTTCCTGTCTTGAACGCTTCGCGTAAGACTAGCTTATCGCGGAGAGCGCGGACGCGGATGCCGGTGGCGGACCTTATGCCGCAGGTGATGCTTATCTCGGCGAAGCTCCCGACGGTCCCTTCGCAGTTCCCGCTTGTCCGCGCGAATCTCCCGCTTATCCTGCCGGATCTCCTGTCGTGAAGCTCCTTCGCGAATGTCCCTCCGTAGTTCTCGTACATCGCCTTTGAGCTCGCGGCGATCCGCTCGGAGTTCCCGCCGATCTGGGCGGATTTCTTTGCGATCCCGAGCGATTTCCTTGAGCTGCTGTCGAACCTTCGGGTGATTCTTCAGGAAGCGAGCGGCACCCGGATGGTTCATGAGGTAGTGGGCGGCCCGGGGATGCTTGGCGAGCTTATGGGCGAGCCCCGGATGGTTCTTCATGAATTGGGCAATCCGAGGATGCTTGGCCAGGTGGGCGGCCGCCCGAGGGTGCTCAGCGATTTTCTCCGCCAGACCAGGGTGCTTTTTCAGAAGGTGGGCAAGCCGCTTGTGTTTCGCAACCCATGCGGCCAGCCTCGGATTTTTCGCCACATTCTCGGGAGTCACTTCTGGTTCCCGAAACCGGCCGGGAACCGCGGGTTGTGTTCCGCTTGGGGTTACCTGGGGCGGACCTTCCTGCGCCGAGGACTGTGGTACGTTCAGTGCGCTGCTGAATGCAACCAGCAACGCCAGGGTCAAAATTAAGGTTTGCTTTCGCATCTTGTCTTCCTCCTCTCATCTCGTAACTCCGCATATTTCCGGAGTAACCGTTTTCTCGAGCGTGATGGCCATCTGGGCGTACATCGGTTTAGACGGAGGAGGAATTGAAAGGTTAAACGGCACTTAACCTATTGAATTGTAAGGCCTAGGTTCTACCGTGGACCTCTAACTGGTTGTTTCCCCAGCCCTTGGCCGGTTAGCAACGGGGAGGGTAAATGTGAAGGTGCTGCCTTTCTCTTCGCCTTGGGATTCAACCCAGATCTGTCCCTCGTGCATCTCGACGAGACGCTTGGCGATGGCTAGGCCCAGACCGGTTCCCTCGTATCGTTTCCCGAGTGAGGTTTCGAGCCTCTCGAAGGGTTGGAACAGCTTTGCCTGATTTTCGGGGAGGATCCCGATGCCAGTATCTGTCACGCGGAATTCTACGAAAGTCCTGGCGGCCAAAGTCCAAGGTCCAACGTCGGGTCCTTGGGGACTTTGGAGTTCGGACGTCGGACGTTGGACCCTGGCGGAAACCGTGACGGTTCCGCCAGCAGGTGTGAACTTTACGGCGTTGGACAGCAGGTTGGTCAGGATCTGTGTGACCCGGTACGGATCGGCGTACACGGGAGGAAGCGATTCTTCAGGCAGGAATTCCACGGTGAGGTCTTTCTTGTCGGCCTGGTTCCTGGTCATGGCGATGGCGTCGGTGATGAGGTCTCCGATCCGTATCTCTTGCCGGTGAAGCTCAATCCGGCCAGCTTCGACTTTGGAAAGGTCCAAGAGATCGTTGATGAGCTGGAGGAGTTGATCACCGGCCCTATGAATGTTCTGTACATGCCGGGCCTGCTTCTCCGTTAGAGGGCCGAACAGCTGGTCCTGTAGCACTTCTGAAAAACCCATGATGGTGTTCAACGGGGTCCGAAGCTCATGGCTGACGTTTGCCAGGAAGGCCGACTTGTGGTGGGAAGCCTGCTCAGCCCGCTCTAGAGCCGCTTCGAGCTGTGTATTGGCCTCCTCGACTTCCCGAGTCCTTTCTTCTACCTTGCACTCCAAGTCTTCGGCATGGGACCTTACCTGGGCATACAGCCGGGCATTTTCAATGGCGGTGGCGGCATGGGTGGCGATGGAGGAGAGGAGGTTCAAGTCGTCTTGCGTGAAGACGCGGTCGTGCGGGCGGTTCAGTACCTGGATAACCCCAATGACCTTTTCCCCGGTCTTCAGCGGCACGCAGAGGACAGACTTGGTGGTAAACCCGGTGTCATCGTCGATCCCCTGGAAAAACCGGCGATCCTGGCGCACATCCGGAACGATGAGTGGCGTTCCATGATTGAGCACCCAGCCCGCGATCCCCACGCTCACGTTGAGGCGCCGATCTTTGACCGCCGCCGCGTGCTCGCCTAACCCGACCTGAAACACCAGCTCGTCCGTCTCCTCGTCCTTGAGCAAGAGCGAGCTCGCCTCGACACCCATCAAGGCCTGGATCCGGTCCATGGTCAGGCGAAACAGTACGTTGAGGTCCAGCGTTGAGGCAAGCAGGGTACCCAGCTCGTTCAGGGCCGCAAGCTCCTCGATTCGGCGCACCAGATGGCTGACATCCCGGATCAGGACGAGTTGCCCGGCGTCCTGGTCTTCCCCGAGGAGATTGGTGAGGGTGAGGTGGAAGGTGCGGCCCCGATACGGATAGACGAGCCGTTCAGTAGCTAACCCCCCCCGAGCGGCGAGGGCCTTCAGCGTCTGCACTAAAGGGTTGCCATCCGAAGCTTCCAGGATCGATGGGAGCGCCGCCCCCACCAGGTCTCGCTCCTGGCGCTGGAGGAGGGCGGCCCCTGCGGGGTTCGCATATAGGACGCGATGCGCGGGATCGAGGAAGAGAATCCCCTCGCCGAGATTCTGGAGAAGGGCGTTCAGGTGGGCGGTCTGGGCAAGGAGTTCGGTGACAATCCGGCGGGGATGGATCTCTTCGAGGCCTCGGATCTCCTGGGCCCAGCTGGGCGAAGCGGTCCCCTCTTCAAACGCTTTCAGGATCACAAGCAGATCCTGGAGTATTGCCTCTGCCGCTCGCTTGGCCACGAAGGCGTCGGCCCTCACGTGGCTCAGCCACTCCGCGGACTCGGGGGCCGTCCCGGTCAACACGATAATTGGGATCGACCGGAGTTTTGGATCTTCCTTGAGGTGCTGACACACCTGCATCCCGTCCACCTTCGGCATAACGAGATCCAGCACCAGATAATCCGGAGCTTGTGTGCGGATTTGATCAAAGGCCTGCATCCCATCAAAGGCGGTGAAAACCTGGTATCCCCTTCCTTCCAGGGCCTCTTGTAGTAACGCGACCAAGAGCTGGTCGTCGTCGGCAACCAGGACCTTGCGGGGCACTGCCGCATCCTCCGGGCGCCTGAGGCCCCTCACCGGGGAGTAACCAGGCAGGCTGCGAGGCCTTTAAAGCATCGGGCGCCATCGTTCTCTTGTTGAAAAGCCAGTAAGGTGGATTGATTCGTCTATTTGTGCCCGGTTTGCAAGGCCCGTGCCGTGATGACACGCGGCCGAACAGCTAACATGCGTCTGCGGAGAAGGACGATGGTCTCCAGGGCTTGTAGCGAGGAGGCGTCAGAAGCGGGGCGTTGTGTATCGAAGTGCTGTCTCTCGGAGATAAAGGCGGCGCAGTTCGGCGAAAAACGTGAGGGCCTCCTGAGTACGATAGTCGGGGTAGGTCCAAGGGAGGGGTTGGTACATCCCTTGCTCATATCTAAAATGTAGGTCGCCCAAAATCCCTCGGCCCAGATAAATCCGGTGAGCATAGTCCTTGGTACTCGCGAGGACGATTTTTGCGGAAGTGAGGTAGCCCGGGTCGAGGTTAATACGGCGGCGGGTTCTGTTCCCAGAGAGGCTGAATTGCCTCTCGATCTCATTGGTGCGATGCTTAATCTCCACCAATGCATCTTGGGAGATCGAAGTTCGGGGCGCCACGAAGCGCCGATAAAGGTCGGATCCCATTTCCGCCTGGTAATAATCTGTGAATGTAAAAGCGAAGATGTGGCTCTTGAGATCGAGGGTGCCGAAAGCCTCATCCAGGAAGGACTCGGCCTCTCCCAGAAGGCTTTGAGGCGCGAGAATTGCAATAAAAAGCTTCGCGGTGCGTGCCGGTGCTGCTGCTTCCAAGGCTAGCTCCCCATGGGGATGGATACTCGACTATACCCCAGGATGTTCCTTTAGTAAAAGTTTGTTGTCTTGACAGGACGTTATCCCCGTGTTATTCATACCGAACATGAAGTTTTCTTGGTGAGGGAACAGGGTATCGTGCGTAGACTGTTCGTGATCCTTACAGCAATGGTAGGAATCGTTCTGCTTCCCAAGTTCGCGTGGGCGGGGGAGATCGAGGTCCTCTTTGAAGGGCGCGTGAAGGTTCTCAAGACCGAGCTCGTCAACGGGCGGGAGTATGTGCCTCTCGTCCAGGTGGCACAGGTCACCCGAGGAAAGATCCTGAGGGATGGACTCCAGGTGAAAGAGGTGACCTTCCGCCTGGTGGAAGATCAGGCAGGGGTCATTGTGGGCGATACGACCTTTCTCCTCTCCGCCCCTCCGGTAAAGCGGCGGGGGATTTTTTGGGTTCCTATCGAGTTTCTCCTTCGGGCGCTCGAGGCACGCTATGGCGAAGGGTGGGTTTACTGGAATAAAGCCACTCGGGTGGTCTGGTTGGGAAAGGAACAATACAACCTCCGCATGCTGCGGCACCACGCGTACACCGACTACACTCGGATCGTCATTGGAGCGCTCAAACCCCTCAGCTTTCGCCTTGATGAGGAGAGTAAGGCTCGCCTCAGCCTCCGGATCGAAGGGGGGGTCCTCTCTCCCATGCTCTCTGATACGATCCGGATCAATGATGGATTGATCGAGTCCGTCGAGCCGGCCCAAGAGCAGGGGGAGGCGGTCCTTCGCATCCACCGTGATGCCTTCGGCGGTCTCACCCGGGCTTTTGCCCTCAGCAATCCCGATCGGATTGTGGTGGATCTTTACCGGGCCAAGGCAGGCACCGCCGGGGTTTCTCCTCGGCCTCAACCTGTTGACCCAACGGAGCGGCGGGGGTCCGCCCCCCGTGCGGTTCCGGTTCATCTTGCGATCAGGACGATCGCCATCGATGCGGGCCACGGCGGACGGGATACGGGAGCATTGGGGCGTAAGGGACTCAAAGAAAAGGAGGTCGTTCTAGATATCGCACTCAGGCTTCGCCGTCTCATCCAGGAGCGGTTAGGCATCCGGGTGGTCATGACCCGGACGGAGGACGTCTTTGTGCCGTTAGAAGAGCGGACCGCCATTGCCAATCGGGCCAAGGCTGATTTCTTCATCAGCGTCCACGTCAACGCCGCTCCGAAGTCGCGGGCCAGGGGGTTCGAGACCTACTTCCTGAGTGAAAAAGCTTCGGACAGCGTCGCAAGAGCCTCCGCCATCCGGGAGAACCTGCCGGTGGATCTCGGTGGGCTCAGGCCGACGGAGCAGGAAGCCCTGAAAGCCATCCTCTGGGACATGGCCAATACGCTCTACTTGAAGGAATCCAGCGAGCTGGCGCAGATCCTTCTCCGGGAACTCGACAAGATTCTGAAGGTGGACAACAGAGGGGTCAAGTCGGCCCCCTTCTTCGTCCTCATGGGCGCGAACATGCCCGCGGTGCTCGCGGAGGTGGCGTTCATCTCGAATGCGAAGGAGGAGAGAAAGCTAAAGGGAGAGGCCTACAAAGACCGGGTGGCGGAGGCGCTGTATACTGGTGTCGCTCGCTTCAAGGCGCGCTACGAGCGGCGTCTGGGCCTTTCCCCTTCCCCTCTCCCCGGTCGGTCAGCCGAAGCGGCCGAGAGATAAACCATGGTCAGTCCGGGTCTGCGGCGTTTCCTGGGCCTGCTCTTGCTGGTCTTGGGGACCGGGGTGGTCGGGTTTCTCCTTGGTCGAGCCTGGGCGCCTCATGTTCCTGCTCCGGTGCCTCACATCCCTCCCGTCGAAGACGGCAATGCTGTCGATACAACAACCCGGCCGGTTCGCCTCTTCTTCGCTGGACCTAGTGCGGATAAGCTTCAAGAGGAAGAGCGGACGATTCCTCGGACAGCTTCCTTCGTGCAAGAGGCGAAGCGGGCGGTGGAAGAACTCATCAAGGGACCCCAGAACGGCCTCAACCCGACCATTCCACCCGGTGTCAAGCTCCGCCAGCTCTATGTTGACGGCCGTGGGATCGCCTACGTAGATTTTACACGGAACCTTCAGACCACGCACCCGGGCGGAAGTGGCGGAGAACTCCTAACCATTTACTCGATTGTGGATACGCTCACCGCCAATTTTGATGAGATCCAGAGAGTCAAGATCCTCGTGGAAGGGTCTGAGATCCTGACGCTCGCCGGCCACATTGACGCCCGACATCCTTTCAAGCCCCGCTATTCCCTCGAGAGGATCCGATAAATGCGAACCGGTGGTCGTACAGACGAGGAGATGCGTCCGGTCACGATCACCCGGGGATGTCTTAAGTACGCCGAAGGATCAGCGTTGATCGAGATCGGCGATACGAAAGTCCTGTGTGCTGCTTCGGTGGAGGAGCGGGTTCCTCAATTCCTCAGGGATTCTGGCCAGGGGTGGATAACCGCTGAATATGGGTTACTCCCGCGTTCTACCACAACCCGAACCCCGAGGGAGGGGATCGCCGGTCGCGTGAGCGGCCGAACCTCTGAAATCCAACGGCTTGTCGGCCGATCGCTTCGAGGGGTCGCGGATCTCAAGAAGCTGGGGGAGCGGACCATCGTCATCGACTGTGATGTGATTCAGGCCGACGGGGGGACGCGGGCCGCTGCTGTCACTGGCGGCTTTGTCGCCTTAGCGGGGAGTCTGGATCTCCTCAAAGAGGAGGGGAGGATTAAGGAGGATCCCCTGCTCGATTATGTGGCCGCCATCAGCGTTGGCACCGTGGAAGGTCGCATCCTTCTGGATCTCTCTTACGCCGAAGATTCCATCGCCGAGGTAGACATGAACGTGGTGATGACCGGGACGGGGAGATTCGTTGAAATTCAGGGGACGGCCGAGGAGTCCCCGTTTAGCAAGGAGCAGTTGGACTCCATGTTGGCCGTGGCGGCCCAGGGAGTCCGGGCACTCGTTCAGCTGCAGCAGCGAGTGGTCGCGGAGCGGCTCCAGACGGCCAAATTGCCGCTTGACAAGAGCTAACCCCCGCGTCTACGATGAAAATTGTCCTGGCGACGCGGAATCCTCACAAGGTCCATGAGATCACCGCGATTCTCTGTGATCTTGGGGTCGAGTGGATTCCGTATTCTACTCTTCGGGATGCTCCCCCTCTCAGGGAGGAAGGGTCGAGCCTGCGGGAAAACGCCGCGGCAAAGGCAACGGCGGGGGTAACACACACCGGACTCATTACCCTTGCTGAAGACTCCGCCTTGGAGGTGGATGCCCTCGGTGGAGCCCCGGGCCTTCACACTTCACGGTTCCTCGGAGAGGGGGCAACCGACCACGATCGAATCCAGGAGATCCTCAGGCAACTTCGGACTTACCCCTGGCACGGACGGACGGCCCGCTTTCGCTGTGTGGTTGCGTTGGCCCAACCGGGGGAAGAGACCGCATTTGCCGAGGGGATTTGCGAAGGGTATGTTGCGTGGGAGCCCAAGGGGACGGCCGGCTTCGGTTACGACCCCATTTTTTTTGTCCCTGAATACCGGAAGACATTGGCCGAGATCGGACCGAGCGTGAAAAACCAAATCAGTCATCGTGCCAATGCACTACAGGAGTGTCGAGAGATCTTGGTACGGATCAGGAGTGAGGGACGTCCGTGAAGAGGGTGGTGGATCTCCAGTCGGTTTGAAGACGGACGTTGTCGGGGCGTGGCGCAGCCTGGTAGCGCACCTGCTTTGGGAGCAGGGAGTCGGAGGTTCAAATCCTCTCGCCCCGACCAATCGTACGGAAGGTATTGCGGGATCACCCCGACTAGCGATGTGCGGGGCGCGTTCGAGACAGAGGGGCGCAACCTCCAAGACGATGGTTTCCCGGGAACCAAATATTCTTGGTCCGAAGTTTTTCGCGCCTGTAGCTCAGCCCGGATAGAGCAACGGCCTCCGAAGCCGTGTGTCAGAGGTTCAAATCCTCCCAGGCGCGCCAAGCAAGTTTGCATGTGGTTTTCGGCAGTCCGCAAGTGGGTGTGCGCTGGCGGAAATAGCTGAAGACCGCTATGGTGAGCGTAGCTCAACGGTCAGAGCACTGGACTGTGGCTCCAGGGGTTGAGGGTTCAAATCCCTTCGCTCACCCCACAATCCGGTGAGAGGTGACTCGTGGCTAGTTGTCAGCTAGAAGGCTGGAATGCTAAGACGCTGGAAAGCTCAGAAGGCTTAAAGGCTAAGCTTTGCATCCTGGCCTACTAGCTTTCTAGCGTTCCGGCGTGGAATGTGCGCCCATAGCTCAGATGGATAGAGCGTCGGACTTCGAATCCGTAGGTCGCAGGTTCGAATCCTGCTGGGCGCGCCATCTCAAATAGCTGTCAGCAATCAGCCTTCAGCAATCAGCCCAAGATGCCGCATTTGGGGCAGCAAGCGGACCGCTGAGAGCTATGTTTCTCGGCAGGCTCGTAGCTGACAGCTGGCTGCTGATAGCAGACTGCGGAAAGTCCCGGGGCGCCTGTAGCTCAGCGGACAGAGCAACTGCCTTCTAAGCAGTGGGACGGAGGTTCGAATCCTCTCAGGCGCGCCAGTCCAGCGGGTTCATGGTTCAGAGTTCATAGTTCAGGATGGCC
>JAAXQN010000147.1 GCA_012974305.1 Candidatus Methylomirabilis sp.
TCCCTGGAGCATACTGAGGCGGATCGCAGGGGTCCTGGTGCTGGGCACGCTTGTCGTGGGGGGTGTGTGGTGGGTTCACCCGCCGCTCCTTGAGCTCTCTCATTTTCAGGTGAACGATATCCAGGTGCGAGGGAATAGTCACGTGACACCAGAGGAAGTCCGTTCCCAACTTCGGCTTCAAGCGCCGGTCAACGTTTTCCAAGTGGATTTGGAGGAGCTCGCCGGCAGGATCATGGCGCACCCGTGGATCCGGAATGCATCAATCCAGCGGCGGCTCCCCCTTGGCTTGATCGTTACCGTCGAGGAGCGACAGCCGGTGGGCTTTCTGCTCACCGGGAAAACTTGTCTCTTGAGCGCTGATGGCCTCATCCTCGAGGAAGTGAAGGGGCGTCCCCCCCGAGTCCTGCCTCGGATTCGGCCCGTGGCGCGGGTCAAGTGCCGGGTGGGGCAACATCTCGACGATCCGCACCTTTTGGGGGGACTTGAGCTGCTTGGGGCGCTCCGCGAGGCACCAGTGCTACGACAGCTACAAGTAGAACAAGTCGCCGTGGAAGCAAATGGGAACTATACCCTGCGCCTGGCGAAGGCCCGACCGATCCTCCGGTTCGGGCCGGCAGATCCCCTCCGGCAGCTCACGCGTCTCGATATCGCCCTGCGCCATCGAGGCCAGAAGCTGGAGAGTTTCGCCTATGTGGATCTCAGATTTCCCGGGTGGGTGATTCTGAAGCCCTGGAGAAAGGAGGGTGAGAAGTGGGATGGCAGAACAACCTGATCGTGGGATTAGATGTCGGCACCACCAAGATCTGTGCCGTCATCGCTGAGCTGAAGGAGGACGGGACGCTCGATATCATCGGCATCGGGACCAGTCCGTCCAAAGGTCTCCGAAAAGGGGTCGTGATAAACATTGATGTCACCGTGGACTCGATCAAGCGCGCCCTGGAAGAGGCCGAGCTGATGGCTGGGGTGGATGTCTTTTCGGTCTTCGTGGGGATTGCCGGCGGCCACATCAAGGGGATCAACAGCCGCGGGGTGATTGCAGTCTCGGGGAAAAGCCGTGAGATTACCCAGAGAGATATCGAGCGAGTCATCGATGCCGCCAAGGCGGTGGCACTGCCGGTGGATCGCGAGGTGATCCATGTGCTGCCTCAGGAATTTGTTGTGGACGGCCAGGGGGGGATTAAAGAGCCGCTGGGGATGACCGGGGTGCGACTGGAGTCAGAGGTGCATATTGTGACCGGTGCCGTCACCTCAGCGCAGAACATCATTAAATGTTGCAACCGGGCGGGGCTGGAAGTCCAAGATATCGTACTCCAGCAGCTGGCCTCGAGTCTCTCGACCCTCACCGCCGATGAGAAGGACCTTGGCGTGATTCTGGTGGATATTGGGGGTGGTACGTCGGACATTGCCGTCTTTGCAGATGGCAGTATCTACCATACCGCAGTCTTATCGGTTGGGGGAGATCACGTCACCAACGATATCGCCATCGGCCTGCGCGCGCCGGTCCACGAAGCGGAAGAGATCAAGAAGAAATATGGATGTGCATTCGCCGCACTGATCGACAGAGAGGAAAAGATCGAAGTGGGCGGTCTCGGTGGTCGGCGCCCCCGCATCGTGAGCCGGCACATGCTTTGTGAGATCATTCAGCCTCGCCTGGAAGAGATTTTCTCCCTCGTCGACCTGGAGGTCCGGCGGGTCGGTTTTGAAGACGCGACCGTCGCAGGGATGGTCGTCACGGGGGGTTCTTCTATCCTCCCGGGGGTCCCGGAGCTCGCCGAGGAAATTCTCAAGGTCCCGGTAAGGCGGGGAATTCCCACAGGGGTGACGGGTCTCGTCGACGTCGTGGCGAGCCCCATTTATGCGACAGCGGTGGGCCTTGTCCAGTACGGGGCCCAGCATAGACATCAGCGTAAGTTCAGACGCGTGACAGAGGGGGCATTGTTCGGTCGGGTGACAGAGCGGATGCGGGAGTGGTTCGGGGAATTCTTTTAGGGAAAGTCCAATGTCCATAGTCCGAAGTCCAGGTTTTGGGTGTTGGGATTTGGATACGGCTTCTCGATTCAAAGGGAGCTGGGAATCAATACCTAAAAGCCAACACCCAACACCTCACATCGGTCGGTCGTCGGATAACGGTCGTCGGTTAACGGTCAACACAGAGGAGGGTATGCGATGCCGTTTCATTTAGAAGAGGCGCCTCGGAAGACAGCCAAAATTAAAGTCGTCGGTGTGGGAGGGGGAGGCTCGAATGCGGTCAACCGTATGGCAATGTCCTCGATGATGGGGGTAGAGTTCATCGTCGTCAATACCGACGCCCAAGCCCTGGAGTCCTCGCCTGTCGAAAGGAAGGTGCAGATCGGCGAGAAGCTCACCAAGGGATTGGGGGCGGGGTCGAATCCCGATATCGGGCGCAAGGCAGCCATCGAAGATACCGACAAGATCTTGAGCCTCTTGGAGGGGGCGGATATGGTCTTCGTG
>JAAXQN010000232.1 GCA_012974305.1 Candidatus Methylomirabilis sp.
CTCAAGGCTAGCCCTGAGCGACGCCCCGCAAACGCGGGGCGGAGTCGAAGCCCGGAGGGCAGATTATTCACTTCTATGTGAATAATCCGGGCTGGCGGAACCCTGGGGTGCTTAGAAGGAGTTCGTTGGAACGGCACTAGTAAACGCAAAAAGGGACCGCCACCAGAAGGACGGTCCCTTTTTCGATCGCGTCACGCCTTACGCCGCATCTCCTGCCCACAACATTGGGGGATGCAGTGGCCTGCCTTGAGCACCTGCACTTCCAGGCCACATCGTTCGCAGACATAGACTTCGTTCACCACCGGCACGACTCCTCCTCCTTTCAACGCATGTTAGAGTGTTGGGCGGAATGCCCTGAGCCGCAAGGAGTTTGAGACAACCGACACCGAGGAGAGCGCCATGGCCCCGCCGGCGAGGACAGGACTCATGAGCAGCCCGACCACGGGGTAGAGAACCCCCGCGGCCACCGGGATCAGGATCGTATTGTAGGCAAGCGCCCAAAAGAAGTTCTGTTTCATGGTCCGCATGGTGCGTTTGCCAAGAGCAATGGCGGTCACGACCCCCCTAAGGTCATCAGTAATCAGTGTGACATCTGATGCCTCCATCGCCACGTCGGTACCAGTCCCGATAGCGATGCCGACATCCGCCTGGGCAAGTGCGGGGGCATCGTTAAGGCCATCTCCGATCATGGCCACCACTTTTCCCTCGGCCTGCAGTTTCCGCACTTCACTGGCCTTCTCGTCCGGCAACACCTCGGCCACCACCCGATCAATCCCTACCTGCTTCGCGATGGCCTCTGCGGTCCTGCGGGTATCACCGGTGATCATCACCACCTCAAGTCCCAGGCGATGAAAGGCAGCTACCGCCTCCTGGGCATGGGGCTTCAGCGTGTCAGCCACCGCAACCATCCCGGTCAGCGTCTCGTCTATCGCCAGGAAAATCGGCGTTTTCCCTTCGCCGGCCAACCGCTGTGCCTCCTGGGCCAGACCGTCGAGGGCAAGCCCTTGCTCCTGCATCAACTTCAGATTCCCGAGGAGGACGCGCCGCCCCTCCACGGTGGCTCGGATACCGTGACCTGGTATGGCCTCAAAGGCCTCAGGGATGGAAAGCGCCAGGCCCTCTGCCTTTGCTCGCGCCACGATGGATTCTCCTAAAGGGTGCTCTGAAGTCCGCTCTGCGCTCGCGGCTAATCGGAGCAGCTCGCGCTGCTCAGCGTTCAGAGTTGAGGGTTGAGGGTTGAGGGCACGACCCGTCTCTGAACTCTGAATTCTAAACTCTGATCCCTGAACTCTGAACTCTGAACCTACCACGATGTCGGTGACCGATGGTTCCCCTCGGGTGAGGGTCCCGGTCTTGTCCAGCACGACCGCACTGAGCTTCGAGCTCATCTCCAGGGGCTCGGCCCCCCGGAAAAGAATCCCGTACTCCGCCCCCTTGCCGACCCCCACCATGACCGCCGTCGGAGCGGCGAGGCCTATTGCACACGGACAGGCGATCAGGAGAACGGCCATGAAGTTACTCAGCCCGAAGATAAAGGCTGGCGCCGGCCCCCAGATGAGCCAGACCCCGAAGGTAAGCACCGCGATGCTCACGACCGTGGGGACAAACACCGCAGCAATGCGGTCGGCCAGTTGCTGGATCGGCGGCTTTGAGGCCTGGGCTTGCTCTACCAGCTTGATGATCTGGGCCAGGGCGGTCTCCCTTCCCACCTTGGTCGCCTCAAAGACGAAGGAGCCGGTCTTATTCAGGGTGGCCCCGAAGACCTCGTTCCCGGCCCGCTTCTCGACCGGAAGACTCTCGCCGGTAAGCATCGACTCGTCCACCGCTGAGGCTCCCTGCACGACAACGCCATCCACCGGAATCTTCTCTCCCGGGCGGACGAGGATTCGATCCCCGATCTGAACCTCCTCAATGGGAATGTCCCTCTCCTCTACATCGGCCCCAACCCCGGCAGCCCTTTCGGCTATCTCTGACTCATCGCCAGGCCCGATCGGGCGAAGCACGCGGGCGGTCTTGGCCTGAAGCCCCATGAGCTTTTTAATCGCCTCGCTAGTCCGACCGCGCGCCCTCGTCTCGAGCCAGCGGCCGAGGATAATTAACGTATGGAGGACCGCGACTGTTTCAAAGTAGACGGCCACCTGCCCTTCGACCGCAAAGAAGGACGGGGAGACGGTGGCTATCACGCTGTAGAGGTAACCCGCGTTTGTCCCGAGGGAGACCAGCGTGTTCATGTCAGCGGTTCGGTGTCGGAGCGTGATGAAAAAACCGCGGTGAAACTGCCATCCGACCCAGAAGTGGACCGGTGTAGCCAGGAGGAACTGTGTCCATGGGCTCGAAAGGAAAGGCGGGATCCAGGCGCTCAAGAATTCGAGCCCCATATGGGGGAGGGCCCCGATAACGACCAAGGTGCTGAGCACGGCCCCCACCACAAATTTTTTCTTGAGTTCCCGTGACTCCCGCTCCCTGAGCACCTTCTCCCGATCGGCCGCATCCTCAGGCACCGCCATCTCAAGGGGGGTATACCCCGATTCCTGGACTGCCCGTCTCAGATCCGTGAGCATCGTGGGCCGGGGGATGTAAGAGACGACCGCCTGCCCGGTGGCGAGATTCACGCTCGCCCGGATGACCCCGGGGACCGACGCGAGTCCCTTCTCAATTCGACTGACGCAGGAGGCACAGTGCATCCCTTCAACGGGGATCACGACCTCTTCCTGTGGCACCTCGTATCCCAGATCCTGAACAACGCGGTGGAGGGCCTCGGGCGACGTCCGTCCCGGAACGATGTGCACCTCGGCCCGCTCGGCCCCGAAGTTGACTGCCGAGTCCCGAACGCCCGGAACCGCCTGCAGGGCCTTCTCGATCCGGCTTGCGCAACTCGCACAGTGCATCCCCCGGATCGGAAAAGCGATCGTCATTTCCTGCACGTCTTGTTCATGTATCATCTGCTTTGTACTCATAGCAGAAAGCTCCACTACATCGCCATCAATCGGGGCCCTTACCGACTCGGCCGGCCAAAACGGGAAAAGACTTCCAGGAGCTCCTCGATCTTTCGCTCCCGCTGCCGATCGTTGCCTGAGGCAAAAGCGGCGGCGACACAGCTCTCGATATGCCGACCGAGGAGCCGCTTGCTCACCTGATCCAGCGCCCCCTGAACCGCCGACACCTGGAGGAGGATGTCGACACAGTACTTCTGCTCCCCCACCATCCGCTGAATCCCCTGGACCTGTCCCTCGATCCGCTTCAGCCGGTTCAAGACCTCCCGTTTCGTCTCCTCGTTGATCATCCCTGACCCCCTCGAAAAGATTTCACATACACTATACCCCGGTAGGGTATATCAGCTCCACCCTACTGTCAAGCAAATTCTCGGGCTTGCCTTGTTCAAGGGGGGACAGACACGGAATCGAGGCTAGGTGGGCGTAACGTAAATCCGGGCGGCGACATCGCGTCCGACCGCCTGCTGCGTATCTCCGATAAGTAAAAAAATCGGTCCCTGGTACGGGGCAATCCGTTTGACCTGAAGATTCACATGAGGCAAAAGTCCTAGCTCCGTGAGATAGACCAGCAAATCCGCATCCTCCTCGGGAACACTGAAGACGGTCGCGTTTTCCCCTTCCTTCAGCTCAGCGAGTGTGGTTGCCGGGTACTCAAAGGGAAGCCGACCGTTGACACAGGGGATTGGGTGCCCGTGCGGGCAACTCATCGGATCTTTGAGGAACTGGACCAGCCGCTCTTCCACCTCGCCGCTCAAGATGTGTTCGAACTTGCATGCTTCTTCATAGACCTTTTCCAGAGACAACCCCAGCACATCGGCGAGAAAGCGCTCGGCCACCCGGAGCCGGCGAATAACACGAAGCGCGATCTGCAACCCCTCTGCAGTGACTCCAATCCCCCCATCAGCCTCGGTTAACACGAGACCCTTCTGCATCAATCGCTTGATCATGTCAGAGGCAGCCGGAACGCTGATCTTCAAAAAATCCGCGACCTTGGAGGTCGTGACAGGAGGCACGGATTGCTGGATAACGACCATCGCCTTGAGATACATCTCTGTTTTTTCCATCAGGCCAATATCGTGAGTCATCGTCTCCCCCATTGGCTCGTTGCCAGTAAGTCATCGTAATCTAGGCAGGAACGGCTGTCAAGACATTCTGACACAGGTGAGCATAAGATCACAAAAAAGGGTTGACAGGACATAGCGGTAAGCCTATCTTAACAAATGATGTATAGTCTCCGTATGCCTCCGAATTTGCTATATTTTTGAGCTTATTCTTGGAACGCTCCTCGTTGTTCGCACCGCGTGAAAGGGTCGCAATCAGGTAAGCAAGTAGAGGAAACGGACATGAGAAGCTTTGCATTCCGAATAGTTACGGCCTTGACCTTGGCGACCACTCCCCTACTGACCCACTCAATAACGGCCCTAGGGGCCCCCAAGCCTCGTGAAGTCCTGGTCTACTCGGCTCGGATCGAGAAGCTAATCAAGCCGATGTTCGACGCCTTTACGGAAAAGACAGGCATCGAGGTGAAATACTTTACCGCGAAGGAGGCTGAACTCTTCGAGCGCCTGAAGGCGGAGGGATCTCACACCCCGGCCGACATCTTCATCACTGTGGATGCCGGGAACCTCTGGCTTGCGGAACAGGCGGGTCTGCTCCAGGGTTTCGACTCTCCCGTCATCACGAAAAATATCCCGGCGCATCTGAGGGCCAAGGATAACGCCTGGGTCGGACTTTCGGTGCGTGCGCGGCCGATCATGTACAGCACCGAGCGGGTCACGCCCTCCGCCCTCTCCACTTACGAGGCGCTGGGGGCTCCCCGATGGCGGGGACGGCTGTGCCTTCGCACCTCGCGGAAAGTGTATACCCAATCGCTCGTCGCGACGATGATCAAAACCCTTGGCGAGCAGCGAACCGAGGAGGTCGTACGTGGATGGATCGCCAACATGCGGCGGATCTTCAACAGCGACACCCAGATGCTCAAGGCCGTCGCCGCGGGACAGTGTGACGTAACCATCGCCAACACGTACTACCTCGCGCGGCTCACGGTGAAGGACCCTGGATTTCCGGTGACGGTGTTCTGGCCGAATCAAAATGGCCGGGGTGTTCATGTGAACATCTCCGGCGCCGGGGTGACGAAGCACGCCAAACACCGCACCAAGGCAATTCAGCTGATTGAGTTCCTGAGCTCAGCCGAGGCGCAGAACCTGTACGCCGACGCCAACTACGAGTATCCCGCCAACCCAGCAGTCAAGCCGAATACCCTGCTCCTCGACTGGGGGGAGTTCAAAGCGGATACGGTGGACGTCGCTGCGGCCGGCGCCCTGCAGGTGGCCGCGGTCAAGTTGTGCGACCGAGCAGGTTACAAGTAAGACAGGAGACATCCTTGGCATGGCAACAAGCGAGGTGAAATCGGTCGCATTCGGCCTCCGGCATCCCAAGCCTTGGCGCCCGCGCGACCCCTGGCCGCTGGCCGCCGGCGCCGTGGCACTCCTCGTCGCCACGCCGATATTGATCGTGGTCTCGTCCATTGCGACGCCCAGCCTGGACGTCTGGAAGCACCTCTGGGAGACGCAGCTCACGGAACTCATATGGAACACACTTATCTTGATCGCCGGAGTGGGGCTCGGTGTGGCCGTGCTCGGAACTGGCCTTGCCTGGTTGGTGACGATGTACCGCTTTCCGGGCCGAGCAGCATTCGAATGGCTCCTCATCCTCCCCCTGGCCATGCCTGCGTATGTCATCGGCTTTGTCTTTCTGGCCATCTTCGACTATGCCGGACCAGTCCAGAGCTGGCTGCGCCACGCCTTCGGGCCGGGGATCTGGTTTCCGGACGTCGCCTCCCCTGGCGGCGTAGTGCTCGTGATGACGCTCGTCCTTTATCCTTACGTGTACCTGCTCGCGCGTGCCGCGTTCCTCGAGCAATCGGAAGCCACCCTCGAGGCCGCCCACGCCCTCGGAGCGAACCGCCGGAAGGTCTTCTGGAAGGTCGCGCTCCCTCTTGCCCGACCATCCATCGTGGCTGGACTCGCGCTGGCTCTGATGGAAGCGTTGGCGGACTTCGGAACGGTCGCCATCTACGGATTCGATACGTTTACGGTCGCCATCTATCGGGTGTGGTTCGGCCTTTTTGACCGGGGAGCCGCGACCGAGCTGGCGAGTCTGCTCCTCCTTTTCACCCTCACCCTGTACCTGCTCGAGCGATCGCTACGAGGCCGCGCGCGCTTTTACCAGATCGATGGAAAGGCCCGACCTGCTATCCCCAAAAAGCTCACCGGCTGGAAAGCCTGGACCGCGAGCGGCATGGCTGGCCTCGTCGTCGGCGTGGCTTTTCTGTTGCCGGTCGCCCAGCTCATCCTGTGGAGTGTGACCGCCTTTGGGGGGCCGGATTATGACTCCAGGTATCCGGTTTATATGCTCAATACGTTGACCCTGGGAGTGATCACCGCTGCTGTGGCGGTTGCTGCCGCTGTCGTGGTGGGCTACGGCCTCCGCCTGAGCCGGAGCCGGCTTGTGGCCGCTTTTGGCCGCATCGCCAGTATGGGATATGCCCTGCCGGGCTCGGTGATCGCGGTCGGAGTCCTGGTACCCCTCGCCTTCATAGATCACAGCCTGGATGCCCTTTTGCTCGCCTTCTGGGGTACCGGCAGCGGCCTGCTTCTCACCGGTTCGATGGTGGGCCTGGTATTCGCCTATCTAGTCCGCTTCCTGGCGGTGAGTTGTCAGACGGTCGAGGCAAGCTTGGTCAAGATCACGCCAAACATGGACATGGCGGGCCGCTCGCTTGGAGTCAGCCAAGGGGGAGTGCTATGGCGCATCCATCTCCCGCTGATCCGGGGTGGCCTGTGTACCGCAGCGATCCTCGTGTTCGTGGACGTGATCAAGGAAATGCCGGCCACCCTGCTTCTGAGACCTTTTGGCTATGAAACCCTTGCGCTCAGAGTCTGGGAGCTCACCTCTGAATCCCTTTGGCAAGCGGCGGCGCTGCCGGCACTGACCATTGTAGCCGTCGGGATTCTCCCGGTCCTGATTCTTGCGCGGACGAGCGTGCGTCACGATGAGACTTCTGTGTCTTGAAGAATTGACGAAGCGATTTTCTCTCCAGGATCTGCCCGCGCTGGACACCTTCTCCCTGAATGCGGAGCCTGGCGAGATCATTGCTCTCCTGGGGCCGAGCGGCAGTGGGAAGACCACCGCGCTGCGTCTCATCGCCGGCTTTGAAACGCCGGATGCCGGCGTGGTGCGAATTGGCGGGAAAATTATGGCTGACAAACAGTTCTTTGTTCCTCCAGAGGAGCGGGGTGTGGGTATGGTTTTTCAGGAATACGCCCTATTCCCACATCTGACCGTGGAGGCAAATGTCGCGTTCGGCCTGAGGAAGCTGGACGCCACGACCCGAGCCCAGCGCGTCCAGGGAATCCTCGAGACGGTGGGTCTTGTCCCCTTTACCCACCGCTATCCCCACGAACTGTCCGGGGGCCAGCAGCAGCGCGTGGCATTGGCGCGGGCCCTGGCCCCCCGCCCATCCGTCTTGCTCCTCGACGAACCCTTCAGCAACTTAGATGCGGACTTGATGTCCCAGATGCACCTCGAGGTGTATACGATCCTCCGGGAGCTGGGGACCACCGCGATCTTCGTGACCCATGATCAAAAGGAAGCGTTCATGATCGCGGATCGGGTCGGCATCTTGAACCAGGGGCGATTGGAGCAGATCGGCAGGCCTGAGGAGATCTATCACCAGCCGGTGACCCGATTCGTGGCCCACTTTGTGGGAAAGGCCGACTTCCTGCCCGGTCGCGTCACCGAAGAGGGGATTCTGACCGAGATCGGTACCCTGCCCAACAGCCCGGGCTTTCCGGGAGGGACCCAGGTTGACGTAATGATCCGTCCTGACCACATTGAGCTGCTTCCCGACCCCGCCGGTAACGCCATGGTCCTCTCGCGACAGTTTCGAGGACCGGACAATCTCGTCGTGGTCCAGCTTCCCTCGGGAGCCACCATTCACAGTCACCATCCATCGACCTTCACCCTCCATCCAAGGGATCGGGCAAAGGTAGTGGCGAAACCTGCCCACGTGGTGGCTTTTCGGGCAACCAAACCGTGGCTCTGAGATCGTCTCTGCGGAGAAGGGTGAGCAAGAGAAAAACTAGGAAAAGGTAGGACTTAGAAAAGAAAAAGCGACTTCACCGACCAGGCTGGCGGGCGAGGACGGTGAAGCCGCGGGCTCCTCCTCAAGGACTGAGGTTGCACTCGGTCCCTGGGTCGAGCATTTTCTTTTATAGCACCAGCACAGGCAGCACACAACCCCTGTTTCCCCCCCCGATCTTTCCAACAAAAATCCCGCCGAAGGAGGTGATCCGGAAAAAAAGCAGAAGACCTTAAGGCAGTTGTGGGTTCCGAAACCGTTTCAGGAGGGAAAGACAATGGTCAATTTCGGAAAGCGATCTAGCATGGTGGTCGGGGTCCTTGCTTTCGTACTCCTCCTGCTCCCCCCTATGGTCTGGGCGGAGACTGTAGAAGAACTGGAGCAGCGGCTAACTGAGCTGGAGCGAACCATGAACCAGCAGATCAAAGCTCTGGAACAGCGCATCCAACAGAAGGAGACGGAGCGCCAGGCCCAGCAAGAACAAGAAATGAAAGCCATGGAGGAGAAGCTTCGGGAACAGCAGAAGGGCGGCATCAAAAGCCTGAAGGACCTGTGGGCCCACTTCTTTCACACAGAGGCTGGGGCCAAGGCAGAGAATGAGGGTCCGCCGCCTTTGGGCAAGGACATCCAGGGGAACGTGTACAACAGTGACACTGTCTCTTATACACATCT
>JAAXQN010000099.1 GCA_012974305.1 Candidatus Methylomirabilis sp.
GCCACCGCGACTTCAGCGGCCAAGGAGGTGAAGGACAGCGCGCTGTTACTCATCGTCCTCGGCATCGGCATGGTCATCCTGGGGATTCTGGCCATGGGGGCTCCCCTCATCACCGGTGTAGCCGTGGGGCTCCTCGTCGGCGCATTCATTATCGCAGGGGGGCTCGCCCAAGCTGTTTTCGCCTCCAGGGCCAAAACCTGGGGGGCCGGGACTCTCAGCCTCTTGCTTGGCGCACTCGCAATCCTGTGTGGCGTGCTGATGCTCGCCCATCCCCTCCTCGGCCTGGCTGTCGTGTCGCTTGTCTTGGCGGTCTACTTCATCGTCGACGGCATCTTCGAGATCGCCTTCGCCTTCAAGCTCAAGCCGCTGACCGGCTGGGGGTGGACGCTCATCAGCGGTATTGTTTCGCTGCTGCTCGGCATTCTGATCTGGCGGCAGTGGCCCCTCTCCGGCGCTTGGGCGATCGGGCTGTTGGTCGGCATCAACATTTGCTTCAGCGGCTGGTCCCTGATTGCACTCGGATCGGCGGCGCGTCGCGTGGCGAGCGAAGCCGCGTGATTTCGCGTCTACAGTCAATGCGCCTCAACCACATGTATAGGAAAGGAGCCTTAGGATGAAGCGGGCAAGAACAATTATTGTTTCACTCTTGACGCTGGCCCTGGTATCCGCCGGTGTCCCATCACTGGCTGCCGCCGGGCTCAGTGGTATCTTGCAGAAGGGGGAACTGGTGGTCGGGACAGCCGGAAACATGCCCCCCTTCAACATGAAGACCACAGACGGGAAACTTATCGGCTTGGACGCCGACCTGGCCAAACTCATGGCCGGCGCCATGGGCGTAAAACTCAGACTGAAGATCATGTCCTTTGCAAAGCTGCTCCCGGCGTTGGAGGCCGGGAAGGTAGACATGATCATGTCCCAGATGACCATCACGCCCAGGCGCAATTTGAAGGTAGCCTTCGTCGGCCCGTATTTTATTTCCGGCAAGGCATTTCTGACGAAACGGGAAACGATCGCGAGGGCGGAGGAGGCCTCTGAAGTCGATAATCCCCGCGTGTCCCTGGCCACAATCAAAGGGTCCACCAGCCAGTACTTCGTCGAGGCGGTCATCCCCAAGGCCAAGCTGGTGACCACCGACAATTATGATGAAGCCGTGCAGATGGTGATCGATGACAAGGTCGATGCCATGATTGCCGACTATCCGATCTGTGTGATATCTGTCTATCGCTTCCCGAACAAGGGATTGGTCTCTGTCATCACGCCCTTGACGTATGAACCCTTAGGGATTGCCATGTCCGGCGACGATCCCCTTCTGCTCAACTGGACAGAGAACTTTCTCGACGTCCTCAAGGGCAGCGGCAGGCTCGAGGTGTTGAGAAAGCGCTGGTTCGAGGATGTTTCCTGGTTGAGACGACTCCCCTGAGGTGCTCGACATCTTACAATCATCAACCAACGGAGGGATACGAATGCAACGAAGAATGTCTCTCCCTGGTTTCCGCATGAGATTGACGACGTGTGCTACCGTCCTGGCCGTCGCCCTCCTCGCCGTGGCCCCTGGGCCGGCGCCTGCTGCTGACTCCGACCAGCAGGCGCTCGTCGAGAAGGCGAAAGCCACTTTCGAGACCTTCCTCAAGGCCCCAGAGATGGGCTGGTTTCGCGATCACCTGGCGGACTCCTATGGTCTCGTGATCTTCCCTCTCGTGTTGAGGGCCGGTTTTATCTTTGGCCTCGAAGGTGGAAGCGGCGTCCTGGTGGCGCGGAAAGAGATACCGGGCGCGTGGAGCGACCCCGCCTTCTACACCATGGCCTCCGGATCCTTCGGCTTACAGATCGGTGCCCAGGGGGCGGAGATCATCCTCATGGTCAGGAGCAAGAGGGGCGTGAGCTCGTTGCTCAGTTCGTCCCTCAAGCTCGGTGCCGACATCGACATCGCCCTTGGACCGATCGGTATGGGTGCCAAGGTCAAGACCGCATCCATCCTCGCCTTCGCGCGGGCGAAAGGGATCTTTGGCGGAGTCACGGTCAACGGGGCGGTCCTCTCGACCCGGGACAAGTGGAACAACGCGTATTATGGCAGACGGGTACTGCCGCTCGACATCATCGTGCTTCGGTCTGTCAGCAATAAAGGCGCAAAGGGGCTCGTTGATGCGGTTACCATTGCGACAGAACAGCCGTAGGCGGTAGCTTCGAGTGCACAGAGAAGGGTCAGCCCTCCGGGGCTGACCCCTTTTCCCTTTCCTGCGACTCTACTGGCCGAAGGACACGCCGCCTTCGATCATTGACGGCACCTGGAAGCCGCCGCTCGACTCTTTCGCTGACCCGTGGCGATCACGATTCCACAAAGGAGGAAGGTTGATGCGTACTCGCCCCCTTGTTCTCGCTGTACTCCTCTGTTCGGTGGCCCTGCCGGTCCTGGCCCAGGACAAGCCGGCCGATACCATGCAGATCCTGCGCGAGAAGATTCAGG
>JAAXQN010000134.1 GCA_012974305.1 Candidatus Methylomirabilis sp.
ACCTGATAATGTTCGTCGCCTAAGACCCGAGGATCGAGAATCCGGGACGTAGAGGCGAGCGGATCCACCGCAGGATAGATCCCCAGCTCGACGATCTGACGGGAGAGCACGGTGGTCGCATCGAGATGCGCAAAGGTGGTAGCCGGTGCGGGGTCCGTGATGTCATCCGCCGGGACGTAGATGGCCTGCACCGAGGTGATGGATCCTCGCTTGGTGGAGGTGATCCGCTCCTGCAGCTCCCCCATCTCTGTCCCCAGGGTCGGTTGGTAGCCCACGGCCGAGGGCATCCGGCCCAGGAGGGCCGAGACCTCGGAGCCCGCCTGGGTGAAGCGAAAGATATTATCAATGAACAACAGGACGTCTTGTCCCTCTTCATCTCGGAAGTATTCGGCCGCGGTGAGGCCCGTGAGGCCTACCCGAAGCCGGGCTCCCGGTGGCTCGGTCATCTGACCATAGATCAGGGCGGTTTTGTCGATGACCTTGCTGGCCTTCATCTCGAGCCACAGGTCATTCCCCTCTCGGGTCCGCTCTCCGACGCCAGCAAAGACCGAAATGCCCCCATGCTCCATGGCGATGTTGCGGATCAGCTCCATGATGAGGACGGTCTTGCCCACTCCTGCACCCCCGAAGAGGCCAGTCTTGCCTCCCCGCGTGTAGGGTTCGAGCAGATCGACCACCTTGATCCCCGTCTCCATCATGGCCGCCTCGGTTGCCTGCTCTTCAAAGGAGGGGGGCTCTCGATGAATGGCATAAAACTTTTCCGCGTGTATCTCCCCGAGCTTGTCCACCGGCTCCCCGATGACGTTCAAGATCCGGCCCAACGTGGGCGGACCGACGGGGACCTTAATGCCTGCACCAGTGTCGATGACCTTTTGTCCCCGGACGAGTCCATCAGTCCCGGCAAGGGCGATGCACCGAACCTTGTTCTCCCCCAGATGCAGGGCCACTTCCAGCGTCAACTCCTTGGTGTAAGAGAAGATGTCGGTGTACTCCATCCCCGGCACCTTGATGGCATTGTAAATCGCCGGCAGATGCCCGGGAGCAAACTCACAGTCCACCACCGGCCCAATCACCTGAGTGATCCATCCCTCGTTCATCGGCACTCTCCCCTGTTCAGCAGTCAGCAGTTACTGTCCGCCACTGGAACGCTAGAAGGCTAGTAGGCTCCAAAGCAAAAGGTGGCACAGTCTTCCGGCGATTCGAGCATCCCAGCGTGCCAGCCTTCTAGCATCCTAGCTGTTCTTTACGCGGTGCCAGCCTTACGGAGGGCCTCAGCCCCACCGACAATATCGAGTAGCTCCTCGGTGATTCGCTCTTGCCGAGCCTTGTTGTACACCAGGGTCAGCCGCTCGATCATCTCCGCTGCGCTCTTCGTCGCCGCCTCCATGGCGGTCATACGCGCCCCCTGTTCCGCCGCGGCCGATTCCAGCAGGACTCGATAGACCTGGATCTTTACATGACGAGGCAGCAGCTCATGCAGGATGACCTCCGCCGAGGGCTCGAAGATATACTCTGTCGGCTGCAACTCATCGGTCTCAACGGCGAGGGGCGCCATGGGGAGCAGCTGCTCCATCACCGGCCGCTGGATGCCGGCCGACTTAAACTCGTTATACAGCAAATGCACCTCGTCCAGCTCGCCGTCGATGTAGCCCTTGGCCACCTGGTTCCCGATCTCGGCAGCGTGCTCGTACGCCAGCTGATCAAAAATGTTGATCCACTCCCCCTCCCGCTCAATTTGCCGCCGGCGAAAGAAATCCCGGGTCTTCCGGCCCACCACCAGTATGGTGATCTGCACCTCAGCGTCTTCGGCCTGCCGAAGATACTCAAACGCCTTTCGCAGGATGTTGGTATTGAAGGCCCCACAGAGCCCCTTGTCGGCGGCGATGATCACCAGTCCCTTCCGTCCCGTCTCCGGCCTCAGGAGGAGCGGGTGCTGTTCCGGATCGGTCCGCAGGGCCAAGGAACCGATGACCTCCTGAAGCTTGTACGCGTAAGGACGGGCCTCCACGATCCGTTGCTGGGCACGGCGCAGCTTCGCCGCGGCCACCATCTTCATGGCCTTGGTGATCTGCTGCGTGCTCTTGACACTATTAATGCGTCGGCGGATGTCCCGTAGCGTCGCCATCCTTAGTCCCGCTATCCGATGACCGACAACCGAACGAGAAAGGTGACTGGTGGCTGGTGGTTTTCACTAATCACCAATCACTGACCACCAACCACCCCTGAACTCTGAACTAGCTTAGGCGGCCGGCTTTTGGGCCTTGAACTCTTCCCTGTACTCTCGGATGGCCTGCTCCATCTTTTGGCTAAGATCTTCGCCGATCACCTTCTTCTCGTTTAGTTCCTTGTAGATCTCCGGATAGCTCGCCTCGACGAACCGGGAAAGGCCTTGTTCAAAGGGTCGCATTGCCTCGATCGGGAGATCATCGACATGCCCGTTGACTCCGGCGAAAACGATCAGGATTTGCCGCTCCACGGGGAGCGGAACAAACTGATCCTGTTTCAGGATCTCTACCATTCGCGCGCCCCGCTTGAGTTGCGCCTGCGTCGCCTTATCCAGCTCAGACCCGAACTGGGCAAAGGCGGCCAGTTCCCGGTACTGAGCCAGGTCGAGGCGGAGGCGCCCGGCCACCTGCCGCATGGCCCTGATCTGCGCGCTCCCCCCTACCCGCGAGACCGACAGCCCCACGTTCACCGCCGGTCGGACGCCCGCGTAGAAAAGATCGGTCTCGAGGTAGATCTGGCCATCGGTGATGGAGATCACATTGGTGGGGATGTAGGCGGCCACATCTCCGAGCTGGGTCTCGATGATCGGGAGGGCGGTGAGGGAACCCCCAGCCAGCTCATCGTTGAGCTTGGCTGCCCGCTCCAAGAGTCGAGAGTGCAGGTAAAAGACGTCCCCGGGATACGCCTCTCGGCCGGGCGGCCGTCGGAGCAGCAGAGAGAGCTGGCGGTAGGCCACCGCATGTTTGGAGAGATCATCGTATATGATCAGGGCGTGCTTCCCGTTGTCGCGGAAATACTCCCCCATCGCGCAGCCCGCATACGGGGCAATGTATTGCAGCGGCGCGGGCTCCGAGGCGGTGGCCGAGACCACGGTGGTGTACTCCATCGCGCCGTGGTCTTCGAAGATCTTCACGACTTGGGCCACGGTGGAACGTTTCTGCCCCACCGCTACGTAGATGCAGAAGACGCCCTGCCCCTTCTGGTTCAGAATGGTGTCCACCACTAGGGCCGTCTTGCCGGTCTGGCGGTCGCCAATGATGAGCTCCCGCTGTCCCCGCCCGATGGGGATCATGGAGTCGATAGCCTTGATGCCAGTCTGGAGCGGCTCCTTGACCGGCTGGCGGTCCACCACCCCGGGCGCCAACCGTTCGATGGGGCGATGCTCCGTGGCCTCGATGGGTCCCTTGCCGTCGATGGGCTGGCCCAGGGCGTTGACGGTGCGACCGACCATCGCCTCCCCCACCGGGACCTGCGCGATTCGACCGGTCCGCTTGACCAGGTCCCCCTCTTTAATGAGGAAGTCCTCTCCGAGGAGAACCGCTCCCACGTTATCCTCTTCCAGATTGAGGACCATTCCGATCACGTCGTGGGGAAGCTCCAGAAGCTCAGAGGCCATCGCCTTTTCCAATCCGTAGATCCGGGCGATCCCATCTCCCACCTCGGTGACGGTCCCGACCTCGGCCACCTCCACGGCGGCCTCGTAGCCCTTGAGCTGTTCTTTAATCAGTTGGCTGATCTCGTCGGCGCGAATCTCTGCCATGGCATCTCACTCCCTGAGCAGATGTTCCCGAAGCTGCCTGAGTTGCGTCCGGATGCTGCCGTCGTAGACCGTGCTATCCACTTGGACCACGACCCCCCCCAAGATCGCCGGATCGACCCGGGACTCCAGAAGTACGGTCTTCCCCAGCACCTCGGCCATCCGGCGGCGAAGGCTCTCCATGAGATCGGGCGTGAGAGGAACCGCTGTCGTGACCGCTGCCTGGACTCGTCCCAAACGTCTGTTCATGAGGTCCCGGTAGACGCGCGCGACGCTCGAGACGGCCTGCAGCCGGTCCCGGGTGAGGAGTAGGTCCAGAAATTTGGTGAGAAGCGGAGAGAGCTGCATCTGCTGAGAGAGAGTCGTGAGGATCTGGGTCTTGTTCCTCACGAGGACTCCGGGATTGGTGAAAAATCCAGCCATTGCCGGTTCCGAGTCCCAGAGTGTTGCCACACGGTCAAGCTCCGCGCCGACCGACTCTAGGGCATCCGTCTCGGCCGCCACCTCCGCCAGCGCTTTGGCATAGCGCTTTGCCAACGCACCCGTGATCACGGGGTCCTCCCCAGCTCCTCGATGTACTGCTCCGCAAGCCGCCGGTGATCCTCCTCCGCCAGATTTCGCCGCAAGAGCCGCTCAGCCGCCGTCAGTGAGAGGGTGACCGTCTCGTCGCGGAGTTCAGCCTTGGCCCGCCTCACCTCTTGTTGGATCTCGGCTCGGGCCTGGCTAATCATACGATGGGCTTCCTCCCGCGACTGCTGGATCAACCTCTCCCGTTCTTCGGTAATCTCCCGATCCATCCGTTGCCGGAGGGCCGCCGCCTCCTGGCGAGCCGCCCGCAACGACTCCTCATACTCCGAGCGCGTCCGGACCACCTCGTCCCGGGCCTGCTTGGCTTCCTCCAAGGAGTGACGAATCCCTTCCGCCCGCTTCTCCATGAAGCTGCCCAGGGGCTTGAAGAGGAACTTGTAGAGCACTATGGCGAGGATGATGAAGTTAATCGTTTGGAGCAGCAGCGTGAGATTCAGATTGATGATCCCCGGGGCATGTTCCGCCTCTGCCTTTGCGGCCAGGCTCACCACAGGAAGGGCGATGAGCACGAGGCCCCCGATCCCGCCCCCGATCCGAGAAGATCTGATCCAGTTCACCGTCTTCCCCCTTACATCAGCACATCACATCCGAAACGATTAATCCGGGCTTGTCGGACCTTGCCCCAGGTCATCGTCATCCTTCCTGGGGAACCCTCCCCCCAGGATGGCAACCGGTCCCACCAATAGCCCAATGGCGAGGGCGATGACCTTCACAGGGAGAAACTTCAGGACCAGGAAGAGCAGAATCCCGATCCCGAGCAACCTGAGGAGCGAACCGGCGACCATGCGAGGGAGGACTTTTCTCGTATCCGAGGCGAGGGTCCCGGTGACCCCCTGGCGCAAAAACTCTAAGTGACTTGACGCGATCCCACCGCCGATCGCATAGCCGAGCGCCCAGCTCCACCCACCGAGCAACAGACAAAAAAGGAAACCGCCCCCGATGAGGATAAGGGCGGTTCGGCGGACTCTGCGACCGAGCGTCTCAGGATGACCCTCTCCACCCATCCCATTGGGGGCTTCCCGCGACCAAAAGCGGCATAGACTAGCACGGCGTCTCATTTTATGTCAAGACTCTCCCCGAGATTCAACGCGAGTCGTGGGCAGGAAAGGCCCCTCTGTGCATTAGGTCAGGGCTTTCAGCTCCATCGTCTCTCTCACGGTCCGGAGCACTTCCTCTGCCAGGTCGTCCGCGGGGGAGGCAAACGGGGAGTATTTCCTTTCCCTTGAAAAGGGGAAGGACCCTGAAGGCGTCCCGATACAAACCCAAGGCAAAGGGGGACCGGTCCTGCCGGTCATAATATTCGAGGGCGGTGCTCAGCCGGGCTTGAAGGGCAAGTCGTTCCTCGATGAGCCGCGCGAGGTCTGAGAGAGCGATTGGCCGGGAGAGCCCATACAGGAGCCCACCACCGGCCCCGACGATGGCAACAGAGAAGGACCCGCAGAGCCGTCGGCCCTGGCAAAATCGACTTGACCAAGAGAAGGGGGAGAGCCGCCAGCAGGCCATAGTGAAGCCACCGGGTGCCCCAGTAGACACCACGGTGCCATCGAACCCTCCAGCCTAGAGAAGCAATCCGGGATCGAATCGAGAGGACCGACTGCACAAGCGATCCCTGCTATCCGATTACATGAGGGAGTTGGGGGGCGTCCGGCGGAGGACCTCCTGGATCGTTCCGCCACCCACCACCAGATCTGGGTCTTTCCCATCGTAGAAGACCACCGCCTGGCCAGGGGTGATGGCGCGCAGGGGTCGCGCAAATTGCACGAGGACCCTCCCATCTGCCATGGGGCTTATCACTGCTTCTGCAGAGGGATGTCGGTACCGAATGGTCGCCAAAACAGAGCGTTCCCCGTTTAGCCGGTCGAATGGGATAAAATTCACTCGATCTGCTACCAGGGTGTCGGCCTGAAGGTCCTCCTCGCGGCCCACAACAACCTCGTTCCGCCCGGGTGCGAGAGCGACCACGTAGTACGGGCCGCGACCCCCAATCTTGAGGCCTCGCCGCTGTCCGATCGTATACAGGGGAATCCCTTCGTGCGTTCCCAGGACTTGTCCCGTTTGATCACGGATGATGCCGGGTCGGATGGCTCCAGGATGTCGCTCTCGGAGGAGTGCCCGGTAATCTCCTTCAGGAAGGAAACAAAGCTCCTGACTATCTGGCTTGGTCGCCACGCGAAGGCCTTTCTGCGCGGCCAATGCCCGCACGTCACCTTTACGCATGGTGCCGAGAGGAAAACGAATTCGCCGAAGCTGCGACTGGGAGAGGCCGTAGAGGAAATAGCTCTGATCCTTGTCCGGATCGATTCCGCGCTTTAGCAGGATCCTTCCGGTGGTCTGGTCCACGCCTGTCCGTGCATAGTGTCCGGTGGCGACAAACTCGGCTCCCCAGGCGAGGGCCCGCCGGAGGAGAGATCCGAACTTGACCTCAGTATTGCACGCCGCACAGGGAAGGGGGGTGCGGCCGACAGCGTACTCCTGGCAGAAGGGGGTGATGACATGCGTCTCGAATTCCCGTTCAACATTCAGGAGATAGTGCGGGATTCCCAGGTGGGCCGCCATCAGGCGGGCATCTTCGAAGGCTTCCGGCGTGCAGCAGCTCTGAGGAGGGTGCGGTACGGGAGTCTCGGCCACGTGGCCCCACACTTTCAACGTGACTCCGACAACCTCATACCCCTCCTCTTGAAGCAAGGCGGCGGTGACGGCACTATCCACCCCGCCACTCATCGCCACAACAACCCGCGTATCCATCCCGAGTCCTGGCGCCGTCTCCTCTCCGGCAGAGCTGACTACGCCCCTGTCCCAGCCTCCGCGACAGGTGAGAGCGATTCCGCCTGGTCCAAGTCGCCCATATCGCAACTGGCATTCAGGGTAGCTCCCTCCATCACGATCAGGCACGGGGTGATGATATTTCCGGTGACCGTGCTCGAAGCCAGCAGCTCGACGCGCCGCTTGGCTCGAATGTTTCCCTCGATCCTGCCGCTAGCGATCAGACTCCCCACCTCGACTTCCGCTTGAATGACTCCATCTTCCCCCACGATGAGCAGTTCTTCCCCCAACACCTCACCCTGCACACGACCATCGATTCGCACAGTCCCCTGAAAGCTCAGGACCCCCTTGAATTCGGTTCCCTCGCCCAAAAAGGCCTTAATATCCCCGACCTCCCGTGTGCCCTTTTCCCGTCGCATTATCCGCCGATCTTCGCGCGCTCTTGCGCCATTGCACCCAGCCTAAGTCCAAGTTTTTTCAAGCTAACATGAATACCTACCCCTGTCAAACCCGTCCTAAGATTGGTGCCCCGATCCATCTCTGATATGATCCAGGCTCAAGAGGTGCACAATGCGGGCCAAAAAGAGCGGATGCGTCCTCATCCTGGTCCTTTTCACGGCGGTTGCTTCGGGGGGGACAACCCAGTCCTTTCCCGAAGATCTGCTCCGAGGCGAGCAAGGGCCGTCTCTGAGGGAGGTCGTGGAAGACTCCACTCTCCACCGACAGATAAGCGGCCTCCGTCTGTACGGTGAACAGGCGGTTTTTGAGTATCTTTCAACACACCCCGATTTTGCCGCGAGCCTCGCGCGGGCTGCAGGTCTGCTGAAATATACAGTGGAGCGTCGGGGAGAGGCGGAGTACTGGGTGAATGACCATGACGGACTCACGGCCCATTTCGCGATCCTACGCGCAGAACCGGGACGAATGGTCGTGTATGCGAAAGGGAAGTATAAGAAGGGGATCTTCCGTATCCCTGGCCGCATCGCAATTGTGATGCAGTATTCCGCGGGAAAAGATAGTCGCTCCCCTTATGTGCAGAACACCGTTACGGGTTATGTCCGGTTGGACTCCGGTCTGTTCGATGCCTTAGCCCGCCTCTTCCGACCCGCGGTAAGGCGCAGGATGGATAAGCGGGTTACCTGGTTCTTGGGAAAGGCCAACCAACTCATGACACGACTCTACGAGGATCCCGAGGCCATCCTACAAAAGCTCCCTTCCGAGACCTGGCAGGAAGAGACCAAGGAGCTCAGGATACTCCTCGCCCCCTCTCGTCTCTTGCACACCTGGACCCGCATTGACCTCCGTGGAGTCGCCCCGACAAACGCCCTTCAGTCCTGACCGTTCTCGCTCTTCATCCCCGATGCCTTCTCCTCTGAGATATTCCCTGCCTCCTCTCCGTGACGATGCGGCACCTCGTTTCGAACAGGCGGTAAAGAGCGGAGATAGACCGCGATGGCGCGCAGATCGTCATCGCTGAGATGCTTGAAGCCGTTGTCGATCATCTCGGCCATCCGACGTCGGGGGTGATATTGGGGACCGCCTCCCCCTCCGGGCCCTGCCGGGTCCCGGCATATGCCATATTCTCTTTAGGTCCCCCGAGGAGGTTGCGCGGCGTGTGGCACTCTTTACAATGACCGAGCGCTTGTGCTAGATACGCGCCCCGATTCCATTCGGCAGAGCGCACCGAGTCCTCCTGAAACTCTCCGGGCGTAAAGAAAAGAAGCTTCCAGCCCCACAAAAGCGGGCGCCACTTGAAGCGGGGCTGTACATCGTGAGCGCGGTTTTCCTTCCGTACCGGCGTGACAGTCAAGAGATAGGCCCTGAGGTCCAGCAGATCCTGATGTCGAATCCGCGTGAAGGACGTGTAAGGGAAGACTGGAAAATAGTGGGCACCCCGAGGTGACACGCCCTCGCGCATAGCGCGCACGAAGTCTGGTTCCCCCCAGTCCCCGATTCCTGTCTCTTCATCCGGTGTGATATTCGTGCCATAAAAGGTGCCGAAGGGGGTTTGAATCGCCCGTCCCCCGCTCAAGAACGCACCCACCTCCTCTTCGGTGTGGCACGTGCAGCCGCCAGTCGCACGGAAGATGTACTCGCCGCGCTTCACCCCATCAGCCTCGGCGGACAAGGCCTGGACAGCAAAGAAGAGGGGTAGGATGAGGGCTAGGAACCCGCTGCTGTGCTTCATTTCCGCTTGCGGAAGGGTTTATGACACCCCTTGCATGCCTTTGCAACCGCCAGGTATTGCACGGTAATCTCCTTCATGTCCCCGCCCTGGGCGACCTCGACAAGCTTGGCGCTTTCCTGCTGAAGCGTTAGTGCTGCCTGCTCGAACTGACTCCGCTTCTGCCAGATGTCGGGCTTCGCCCGGGTCTCACCCGTACCGCTCCCCTCGGGGAAAATCTGGGGGATCATCTTGCTCGTGCTGCGAATGGCGGCGGCATGATCGGCCACATGCTCCGCAAAAGGAACCTGCCCTTGGACGATGCGACCCATGGCACTCATGTGTGCCGCGTGGGACTTCATCACGCTTTGCCGATATTTGACCACGCCCTGAGACGCATCCGGGGCTTGAGCGGCGGCGATACTGAAGCAGATGACACCCACCAGCAACACAATGGCATGACTCTTTTTCACCAATCTTCTCACGGAGCCCTCCTTTTATTGTAACAGCGTTGAAATCGCCAGAGAAGGAGAAGGGTCTTTATGGCTAAGCGGCTTCACTTTTTCCTTATCCTTGCAGCGGTTACGCTGAACCCTACGCTTACCGCCGCCCGTGTTGCCCGCGTCGTCGTCGACAGGCGAGAAACCATCCTAAACGGTCGCACCTTCGGCACCGCCGGGCCTTATGAAAAGATCGTCGGCAAGATCTCCTTCTCCTTCGACCCTACCAATCCCAAAAACACCAGGATCGTCGACCTCAACAAAGCTCCGCGCAATGCCGACGGACTCGTGGAGGCAAGGGCGAACTTCATGGTGCTGCGGCCCAAAAATCCCGTGCACGGTGGTGGGACGGCATTACTCGAGGTGAGCAACCGTGGAGGTAAGACCTTGCTTCCGTACTTTAATGGCGGCACCTGGACACGCGATCCGAGGCTCGAGCCGCACTTCGGGGATGGATTCCTGATGCGGCTCGGTCTCACCATCATCTGGGTCGGCTGGCAACATGATGTGCCGCCGTGCAAATGCTTGCTCCGACTCCATGTGCCGGTGGCGCGAGAGGGAAACCGCCCAATTCAAGGTCTTGTCCGAAGTGACTGGACCGTCGATCGACCAACTAAGACGCTCGCCCTCGGCCACCGAAACCATATCGCCTATCCCGTCTCTGACCCGAACCACGCAGACAACGTGTTGACGGTCCGGGACGGTCGACTGACACCTCGTCGAACCGTACCGAGGCATGAGTGGCGCTTTGCGCGCGAGGAAAACGGACGCGTCGTCGAAAGTCGGAACACCATATATAAGGAATCGAGTTTCGAGGCGGGAAAGATCTACGAGCTGGTGTACCGCGCCCAGGATCCGAAAGTGGTTGGTCTCGGATTGGCGGCGGTTCGTGACATGATGTCGTATGCCAAGTACGATCCCGCCAGTTTGTTCCCAGTAAAAAATGGGATTGCCGTCGGCATCTCACAATCCGGACGATTCCTCCGCCAGTTCCTCTATCAGGGGTTCAATACGGACGAGCACGGGCGGAAGGTCTTTGACGGCCTGATCATTCACACGGCGGGTGCCGGGCGGGGGAGCTTCAATCACCGATTTGCACAGCCTTCACGGGATGCTCATCGATACTCATCCTTTTTCTATCCTACCGATATCTTTCCGTTCACCAGCCGGACCCAGGCCGATCCAGAAACTGGCCTGAAAACCGGCCTCTTCACGCACATGGACAACTGGGATCACCTTCCGAAAATCTTTTATACGAACACCGGGTATGAGTACTGGGGAAGGGCGGCGTCCCTGATTCATACGACGACCGATGGGGCGCGAGATATCGAGCCCTATCCCAACGAGCGTATGTACCACCTTGCGAGCGGTCAGCATTTTGTCGGGCGATTTCCACCCGACAGCAAGCTGCCAGGCTCTCGGGCATACCGTGGCACCCCACTGAACTTCCTATACACGATGCGGGCGCTCCTTGCGAGGATGGTAGCGTGGGTGCGGGACCATACCGAGCCCCCGCCCAGCGCATATCCACGAATCGATGCTGGAACCTTGGTCCCGATCGACAAGGTCGCGTTCCCGAAGTTGCCGGATGTCACGTTTCCACAGGTGGCCCATGAAGCCTACCGAGTGAACTACGGTCCCCGCTGGCAGGAGGGGATCATTGATCGTCAACCACCTGAACTTGGCAAGCCATTTCCGATTCTGGTCCCCCAGGTCAATACATTTGGAAATGAGCTCGGAGGCGTGCGGAGTGTTGAGATTCTTGTACCGCTTGCCACATACACTCCGTGGAGTCTCCGGACGGGTTTTCCGGGAGCAACGGACGAACTCACGGACTTCCTCGGTACCTACATCCCATTGCCGAAAACAGAGGCGGAACGCCGAGAAGCTTCCGATCCGCGTCCGAGCATCGCGAGTCTCTATGCTGATAAGAAAGATTATCTCACGTCGGTGGAGC
>JAAXQN010000141.1 GCA_012974305.1 Candidatus Methylomirabilis sp.
TCAAATGAGCTAACTGGTAGGATAGGTTGTAGGGGCTAACTGGGAAGGATCGCCTGGAGCCAGCGAGGAGGGTTGAACTCCTGACCTGCTGATTACGAAACCTGCGCAAGGGCCAGTAGAATAAATAAGTTCAAGCACTTGGGTGTGCAGGACGCGGCAAAACGTGCCCTTTCGTGACCGAAAAACGCAACCTATTCGCAACCTCTCAACCCTATAGAACTTCTCTCATAAGCACGCTTTCCTGCAAGAAAAACCTTGCATCTTGACACTCCTTGCACCGCAAGGGATCCTCTCAGCCTCTCTGTAGGGAGGTTCAGGGATGAAACCGGGGTGAGGATAAGTCCTAGCCCACCCCTGGCACAATCGACGGCGCAGATGCCCTCCTAGGCAGAACTTAGCAATCTCTTCGGCCCTTTCGATGTATTCTTGGACCTTGGGGCTAGCAAGGATGGCACAGAGACTTTTAATCCGGCTCCACCACTTACTCTTTCCTCATGGAAGGTTCGTCTAGGAGAAATCTTCTCCGATGACGTCATCCCCCACTAAAGAGAAGGGCATCGCTCGACTCCTCACACTCCGTTGATTCTAAACGTTTCTTCAACCCACGACCCCCAGCATGCTTTCTCCTTGCTTCTCTCTTCAATCCCCATTATTCTCTTCAGCGACCGGGCTCCCTTCTGGCTTGTCCGGCCCTCGCTGCCTGGACAACCATCACCCCGCTATATCGGAGTCCCTTTCGTCCATTTTCAACCAATCATGGCACACGTACGCCACATCTCATCCCAAACAACAGGTGCAGCCGAATGACAGTACGATCAGATAGAATGGAAACACCCCACAAACAGTTATTAGAGGAAACTCGCAAAGCTATTCTTCCTGACATTGCGCGTAATGCAATTTTATTAGCAAAGCTTCATATTCATAGAATACGTGAGCTCAAACAAATACATTCACTGCACGAGGTGGAATTTCAGGTTTTTTCGCAATGGGGAGAAGATGGAATAATACAGTATCTTATCAACAATGTTCCAATCGCCAATACCACTTTTGTAGAGTTTGGAGTTCAAGATTATACAGAATCAAATACGAGGTTGCTTCTCACTAATGACAATTGGAAAGGATTAGTAATTGATGGAAATAATCATCACATTGAATATATAAAAAATGACGACATTTACTGGAGGTATGCCCTCACAGCAGTCTGTCACTTTATCACTAGAGACAATATTTGTCAGATTATTTCAAGTGCCGGCATCACAGGTGACATTGGTCTCTTGAGCATAGATATCGATGGTAATGATTATTGGGTGTGGGAAGCTATCGATGTAGTCAATCCTCGAATTGTCGTATGTGAATACAACAGCGTTTTTGGTTCAGACCATGCCATTACTATTCCCTATGATGCAGATTTCCAAAGGACTAAAGCCCATTATTCAAATCTGTATTTTGGGGCTTCATTGCCTGCCTTATGCATTCTCGCCGAAAAAAAAGGTTACGATTTTTGTGGCTCTAATAGCGCAGGCATAAATGCATTTTTTGTAAGAAAAGATGTCTCGCATAATATCAATACGCTTACGGCAAAAGAGGGGTATGTACTAAGTCACGTACGAGAATCTCAAGATATTCCTGGAAATCGAACGTATATATCTGGCCAGGATAGATTCGATGTGATGGGAGATTTGAAGGTAATAGATATTATGTCAAACAGTTTGGTTACATTAAAAGATCTTAAGACCGAACAGAACTAGAAATTTCCCCGGCTCGACTTTAGGGATTGTTCGACCGCTACGCTACAGGGCGAGAGGCTATCGCAGGGGGGCAGGAGGTGCCGGGACAATCTCGGAAAGGGCCACTAATAGCAATGCGGCGCTTGCCATATGATCACATCCAGGTAAACTTGATCGTGTCTACAGAAGGCTCTGGCATTGACCGCTACTCTCAAGAATTGGCGAAGAGGTTGCCCGTTTCCGCAATTTCAACGCGTAGATACCAATCGATTCGGCAGAGTATCCTGCTTGCGAAGCACCTCGCGCTCCTCAGGCAGCCCGTGCACCTGCCAAACCAGCATCTTGCACGCTGGGTTCCATGGTTGAACCATCGGAGCATCGTGACCGTCCACGATCTCGTCCGACTCACGTTCCCGTTTGCCAAAGAAGGCCCGATCAGCGCTATGGGTCTGGCGCTCGACAGAAGAGGCATCCGAAAAGCAGCACATGTGATCTCCGTATCGGCGGCAACAAAGAGAGACCTCATGTGCCATCTGGATGTCCCGGAAGAGAAAATCACGGTCATCCATAATGGGATCGATCACCATGTGTTCAAGCCCTGCCAGAAACAAAACGGTCCCGATTCCCGTTCACCATATCTTCTGTATGTCGGTTCCGAAAGGCCTCGGAAGAACTTCAGCATGTTGCTTCGCGCTTTTGCCATCATCAAACAACAAGGGCATTCCTTCAGCTCGTTGACGTTGCTGAAGGTTGGGGTTCCCGGACGGTCGCATGCTTTCCGGAAGGCCACGCTGGATGAAATGCGTCGTCTTGGGATCGAGAGCGACGTCCAATTCGTAGAGCACATCTCGGATCAGGAGCTGGCTGTCATCTATTCGAACGCGCTTGCCCTCGTGCTTCCCTCGTTGTACGAAGGGTTTGGGTTGCCCGTTGTGGAAGCGATGGCCTGTGGCTGCCCCGTGATCACCTCCAGTGTTTCTTCATTGCCAGAGGTCGCGGGATCTGCGGCGCTCCTGGTTGATCCTCGGAACTGCGCAACACTTGTGGAAGCCATACGCGGTGTGATCCTTGACCCAACATGCAGCGCACGCCTGCGAGCCCAGGGACTGCTCCGAGCAAGAGACTTTTCCTGGGACAGAACTGCCGAGGCGACGTTTGCAGTCTATCAGCGCGTCTTTGCCCGCCTGGTAACCGAGGCGGCGTCATCTCATCACTGATCTTTGTAAAGCGGGTGTCCTTCAAAGATCGGCCCTGCCGAGCAGGGCCGATAGCAACGGTCGAATATCGTCCTGGTCTGTTTCGAAATGGATGGCGTGCATGCCGAGCTGGTTCGCTCCCTGAATATTCTCGCGGAGATCATCGATGAAGACCGTCTCCTCAGCCCGTAACCGTAAGGCGTCTAGAGCAGCCCGATAGGCCTGCGGGTCTGGCTTCATCACTCTGATCGATGCGGATGTGATAATGACATCAAATAGGTGAACAATTTGGAAACGGTCACGCAGCATCTCGAGCAAGGACGGCACGGCGTTACTCAAGATGGCTTGCTTATAGTGTGGGCGGAGGCGCGTGATTACATCGAGCACGACCGGATTGATACGGTCCCCTGCGTAGAAATCACGGCGTAAGTCCTGGATGGCTCTCTCGTCGAGACCAAGATGCACGCGGACCTCGGTCCAGTACGCTTCCTCCGGTATCTCGCCGCACTGTGCCTGAATCCACGCCTTGCTACCGAGCACGACTCGGTCGATGTCGTAAGGGGGAAGTCCAAGCTTCTGCTCCCACTCCCGCCGTCCGCTGGAATCCTCAGTCCGCACAAGCACACCACCACAGTCCCAGATGAGAGCCTTGATCGAGCGGTCAACCAGCACCGAGAAGCCCCCCAGACTATCCTTGAAAGACGCGAACTGGCAGTCGATGGGATTTGAAGGTCAACGGTTCTTTTCTATCATGATTTCGGCGGCGCATCAACACCCCATATGCTGATACGGCCTACCCAGGTGGAGGAATCATGCAATTCATCGATTATGCCATAGTCCTCCTTTACTTGGGTGCCATGATGGTTGTGGGTGTAATGATGCACCGAAAAGCATCGGGGGGGATTGATGCGTACTTCCTAGGCAATCGGGCCATGCCATGGTGGATGTTAGGATGCTCAGGAATGGCCTCGAATCTCGATGTGACCGGAACCATGATCAATACCGCGTTAATCTTTGCGCTGGGAGTAAGCGGCTTTTTTATCGAGATTCGAGGCGGCGTTGTGTTAGTGATGGCCATGTTAATGATTTTCATGGGCAAGTGGTATCGTCGGTCCCAGGTCATGACTGTCGCTGAATGGATGTACTTTCGATTTGGAACGGGTTGGCAAGGGGATGTGGCACGCTTGACGGCTGCCATTGGTTCCATTCTGCTCACCATCGCGATGGTAGCGTATTTTTCAACGGGTGTCGGAAAGTTTTTTTCCGAGTTCCTTGGTATTCCACCCTTTTGGGGATTACCTGCGACGTTTTGGGCCGCGTTGTTAATAATTATATTCGCAACGATCTACACGGTTTCCAGCGGGTTATATGGGGTGGTTTTCACCGACATGATTCAGGGCGTGTTGATCTTTGCATCCATGATCTATCTGTGTTATGTGGCGATCACCCAATATTCACTCCCAGACGTGTTCTCTGTGTCGATCCCAATGAACGACGGAACATTCCGGGCTCTCCAGATGACCCGAGACGCGTGGACTCAGATTGTTCCTCCATGGAAGATGCACTTCCATCCCGATTCGGGCTATGCCATTTACAATTTATTGGGCATCGCCATTCTGTTTTATTTTGTCAGGACCATCATTGAAGGATATGGCGGCGCAACCGGATATATGGCTCAACGGTACTTTGCTGCGAGAAGTGACCGCGAAGCCGGAAAGCTCTCGCTCCTGTGGATCATTCTTCTTTCATTTCGCTGGCCCTTTATCGTCTCCGTTGCCATCATGGGGATCGTGTACGGTCAAACCCATGGTGTGATTGCTGATCCAGAACATGTGTTACCTGTCGTCGTCGGTCACATGATTCCAACAGGCATGAAAGGCCTTGTAGTAGCAGCCTTGATGGCGGCAGCGATGTCAACGTTTGATTCGACGGTGAACGCTGGAGCAGCGTATTGGGTGAGGGATATTTACCAAGCCTACCTCAATCCTCGGGCCACCGAAAAACAACTGGTGTGGCAAGGGCGGTGGGTCACTGTTGTGATCGCAGGAACAGGATTGGTGTTCGGCCTGACCGTCAAAAATATCAACGACATCTGGGGGTGGATCACAATGGGTATTGGGATTGGTATGCTCATCCCCATGGTCGTGAGGTGGTATTGGTGGCGCATGAATGGCGCTGGTTTCGGGATGGGCGCTGGGGTCGGTATGCTGTCTGCGTTTGTGCAGCGATGGCAATTTCCGGGTTGGCCTGAATATGTCTCATTCTGTTTCGTGGCCCTCATGGCTACTTTCGGTCTTGTTCTCGGCACCTATGTCACTAGACCTCCGGATGAAAGCGTTTTGGTTGAATTCTATAGCAGAACCCGGCCATTCGGAATGTGGGGACCCATTCGCAAAATGTTTTCTCCCACTGACTTAGAGAGAATTCACCGCGAAAATCGGCGAGACGCCATATCGGTCTTGATGGCAGTCCCTTGGCAACTCGCGTTGTTCCTCATGTGGATCATGCTTGTCATGCGCCAGTGGAAGACATTTGGAGTCCTTCTTCTTGTTTTCGCCGTTCTTTCTAGTGGACTCTATTTCTTCTGGTATCGTTTTCTGGGAAAGGAAGTCCAAGAAATCAAGCGGATTCGCTGAAGCGCCCCTCAAAGAAGGAAACATCGGGTGCTAAAGGGCCTGTCTGCCGTTCAGACAGTGGCGATGACCTCACCCCGCTCTTTGAGGATCGGTCGCACTACTTGATAAGCTGCAAACCACAATGCACGCAATGCTTGTACCTGTCCTTTCGGCTCACCGCATGTTCTGCGTCGCTGCATTTCTTGAGGATAATGTTCTCGTTTACCACTTCGCCGCAGCTCGGGCAGTACCGGACGGGGGCGTCAGAGCGCCTGTGATTCATGTTTTGGCACAGTCTCCATCGCATTTTGGTTATCTCCCCAGGCCAAAGCGGTTATCGGGGGGGGACTCGAAACGAGGACCCGCGTGGACTAGGCAGGCGATTTCCGCTGCCGGGCCGACTCCTTCGCGTGGAACTTCCAGAGCTCTCCCTGGTCCTGGAGGTTCAGGTGAGCGAACTCCACCCCGACCGAGCAATCATCCACCCATTTCACCGTGCAACCGATCCGGACGGACCGGTTGCTGAGAACGACCTGCTGATTACGAATCAGCTGCTCTACCACTGAGCTACGCCGGCCCGAAGTGTTACCTAGCACAGCGGACCAGGCGAGTCAAGGAAGGGACTCCCGCGACAAGCAACGAAGCCAAAAAGCCGGGCCGCAGCAGTCGGTGAGCCGGTAAGAGGTCGCCCACCACCCCCATCAGTTCCTGGGTTTGCTCCCTCCGACCCTGAAGATTCCGTACCAGAACCTGGCAGAGGAGAGGACGGCGGACGATTTGCTGAAGTAGCTGGCAAACCCGCTCCTTGGGATCGAACTCCCGCCGGTACGCAACGGCGTAAGGTTCGAGGGCCGCAAAGGGAGCCTCTTTCTGCCGAGGCCCCTCGGCGACAGTGTCTGCCGCCAGTTCTGCCCCCTTGAGCGCCTGATAGATCCCTTCTCCCGTCATCGGATCGTAGTAGCCCGCGGCATCACCAACGAGAAGGAACCCGTCCCCCACTATCCGCTTTACTCGACACGCGAGCGGACCCAGGATTTGAAGGGAATTCAGGGGGGCAGCCCCAATGAGCTTCCTCCGCACTGACGGATAGGCCGCGAGGAGCTCGCGAAAGACCTCCTCCCAAGGCCGGCGCAGCGGCAGATCCCGCTGGTCCACAACCGCAGCGACATTCGCCGTTGCAGCTCTCTGCGGATTCAGGATGCAATATCCCGCTCTTCCTAGGTACACCTCTCCGAGACCGCCCAGCTCCGCGGGCATCTGAAAGCGCTGGACGAAGGCCACCTTCCGGTGGGACGGGTGCGAGGCAAAAAGCCCAAGGCGGCGGGCCACCACAGAGTTACGACCGTCGGCCCCGATGGTGAGGGCGGCGGTGAAGTGACGCGTCCGCCCATTGGATGCACCGATCACACCGGCAACTCTGTGCCCCGCGCGGATGAGATCCACCACCCGCCACCCCTCGAGGCACTCGACCCCGGCACAGCGGGCCGCCTCGAAGAGGAGGGTGTCAAAACGCTCCCGGGGAAGGGCGTACCCGTGTGGTGGAACCGCTTCACCGGGATACGTCCCCGTAAAAAAAGTTCCTGCGGAGGTCTCGACCCGCATCCCCCAGATCGGCTGAGAACCGATCTCCTCCAGGATGTGAAGCACCCCGAGGCGCTTGAGCAACGGGACACACCCCGGGCTGAGATACTCGCCACACGGCTTCTCCCGAGGGAAGTGTCTCTTGTCCAACAGACACACCTGAAACCCAGCTCTGGCCAGCAGGATGGCGACCGCACTCCCCGCCGGCCCTCCCCCCACAACCAAAACATCTGCAGTGCGTTTCATTCGGTTTCTCCCACCACTACCCGGAACCGCACATCGACCTCGTCCTTGACCGTGATAAAGAGGAAAGATGGGCGCTCGATGGCATAGTCACTCATCTTGAGAGTAGTTTTCCCCTTCACCTCGAGACCTCGGTCACCCAAAATGAGCGTCGCGGGAATACGGAGGTCTTTGGTCACGCCGTGAAGGGCAATTTCCCCTTCCAGTATAACACCAACCACGCCCGCGTCCTTCCGCAGATCGGCAAGACCGGTCAGGATAAATCGGATCTCCGGAAACTTTCCGACCTCGAGGTAATCCTCCCACATGAGCCGATTGCGTCGACCAATCCCGGTATCGAGGGCCTTCGCCTGAATCGCCACGCAGCCGACCGCATCCTGAAGTCCCTTCGTCATCACGACACCCGAGACCGCGGTGGTCTGGCCCTCGAAGTCGTGCAGTCGTGCATCGGCCACAAAGACGACCTCACCCTCCAGGATCATTCGCATCTGGGGAAAAAACCGATCGATGAACAGCCCTAGAGGGATTTCACATGCAGCGAGGGGCTGAACACGAATGGAGAGAAGCAGAACCAGGCAGAAACTAGCGATCCGGGGCCCGGTCATCTCGATACCTCACGTGCAGCATCCACCAACACTTCTCACAAAGGAACTGCCTGTAAAATCGGGGAGGTCTCTCGAAAATCTTGAGAGGGTCCGGTATTGCCGATGGCAAGCCTGTTATGGTCACTGAAAGAGGAAAGCGGAAATCTCGCCCTCGAGATCAATTATGAGCCGCAGAGGGTGTTGTGGCTGCGTGGCTCCCGAATGGTAAAAGTACACAAACCCGGTAAATCCGCGATCTGGCTTGAGGGTGATCTCTTTTAAGAGAACTCCCAGGGTGGTCTCCGGCACCTTTTCCAGGAAGGTTCCCGGTGCGTCCCGCTGGGGACGCACAAAGACTTCCTCCACAAGCTCCGCCATCTCTTCTGCCAACTCCTCCCTTTGGGCAGGGGTCAACGCGGGCGACCTAAACTCGGCATCTCCCACCTTGACCGTATCAGAATCTGACGTATAGGGGGCGATCGCTTTGGGATCTGTTTTGGCGGAAAGCCCACGGATTCTCGCATTGTAATAATCGCGCAGCCACTTCTCGGAAATGGGGAGGAACAGCTCCCCGGTCGCATCGGCTAAATACACATACTCTGGCCCAAAAAGGACCGCTTTCCCCGTACGGTTTCTGAGCGAGACCCGCGCCACAACAATGCGGTCACCCCGCTTCGAAATGCCAGCCTCTTGCAGTGAGGCCTCCGTTATGGACGCACTCGCCCCTCGCGCCTCGCCAGCCGGCGGGAGACTCGTGATAAAAATCTCGGGTTTAGAAGCACAGCCTACCATCCATAGGATCAGGCCACACAGACACAGGAGTTTCCGCACGCCATTCTCCTTTTGCTCAGTTTCGACGGCCATTCGCTGACATTTCTAGCACTTCCTCGCACTTCCTGCCAAGGAAAACTTAGCTCACGCTAGCATTCTGTAGGCCGCTGCGTTGGTCTTGACACCGCCGAACGAGTAAGGGATACTTATGTCCCCCCAAAAGGCGGAGGGGTAGAATCGGGGTTGGCCCAGATGTTCCTCGCCCACCCCCGACTGAAGCGTCGATGCAGCAGAGAACGAAACGCTCTTCCGGTGTTTACGGCCTGGGAGGGCGTTCGGTTTTCTGACATCACGCCGGCTATGATAGTCACCTTGTCAGGAATCAGTAGATGAAATCTATGCCCCTCTGGGGAGGCCAATGTGAAAAAAAATGAAACGAGGACAACTGATGACCTCTTAAGGGAATTGGTGGAAATCCGCCAACGGATTGCAGTATTGGAAGCCATAGAAGGTGAGCGCAAGCGGGCAGAAGGGGCGCTGCGGGAAAGTCAGGAGCGTTACCGGATGCTCGCGGAGAATAGCGCAGTAGGCATCTGGCATATTTCTGTGGACGGCTATACGATCTATCTGAACCCCGCCATGTGCGCCATGCTCGAGATTCGGGGGCCCGAGGAGCTCGCGGGCAGAACCTATCACTCCTTCTTCACTCACACGAGCCTCGACCGGATTGCGGATGAACATGCCAAGCACCGGCTGGGCATCGCCTCAGTCTACGAAGTCGAAATCGAGGGAAAGCATGGCGGGAGGTGCAATGTTGTCGTCTCCGGGGCACCTCTGTTCTCGGCCAATGGAAAATTGAAAAGCATCATCGCGACCTTCATCGATATCACCAAGCGCAAAGAAGCCGAAGAGGCGCTGCGCGAGAGCGAGGAGCATTACAGGGCAGTAGTTGAGAACGTGGCCGACGCGATCGTGATTAACGTGGAAACAAGGCGAGTCTTCGTGAACAAAGCCTTTCTGGAGCTCCACGGACTTTCCAGCCCGGTCCAGGTTCTGGGAACATCCCTCGACCAATTCATCGTACCCGGGGACAGGCAGCTCGTGACCGAGCGAACATTAGCGCGACAACAGGGCCGTCCTGCGCCCAGCGTCTACGAATACCGGATCACCAGGCTCGACGGAGAAGTGCGGACGGTCCAAACTTCTTCTGTGCCCATCAGCTACCACGGACAAACAGCCACGTTGGCAGTTCTTCGCGATGTCACCGAACTCAAGCGGGCCGAGGCAGAGCTACAACGGCTCAGTCGTCAGTCCGAGCTGATCTTAACTTCGGCGGGCGAAGGTATCTATGGACTCGATGCAGAAGGGAACGCCACTTTTGTAAATCCGGCTGCCACTAGAATGATTGGATGGGAGATCGAGGAACTGATCGGCCGCTCCATGCACGCGATTCTGCACCACTCGCAACCCGACGGTACCCCTTGCCCCGAGGCAGCGTGTCCAATTTACGCTGCGTTGAAGGATGGAGCCGTCCATCGCATGGACACCGAAGTATTCTGGCGAAAGGACGGCACGAGCTTTCCGGTGGAGTATATCAGCACTCCCATTCGCGAACACGGCGAACTCGTGGGTGTGGTCGTTACGTTCAAAGACATCACCGTCGAACGGCAGACGGAGCGGCTTGCCATGTTAGGGCGCGTGGCCGCCGGAGTGGCCCATGAGCTGAATAATGCCCTCAGCGTTGTGCTAGCCTGTGCCCAGCTCCTTCTCAAGCGGACCGATCCCCAGAGCGACGCGTATCACGACCTCGAGCTGATTGAGAAGTATGCCGACACGTGCGGGCGGATCGCACAGGACCTCCGGCGGCTCGGTCGTCCATTGCCGCTGAAGCGGGAGCTCGTCGAGCTCCACCCCCTGATCGAGGAAACACTCAAGCCCCTTGACCTCAACCTGGCGTCCCGGAAGGTTCACGTCAAGGTGATCCTGGACCCACACCTCCCTCTCCTCTCGGCCGATCCCCGGCTCCTCGGCCAGGCGCTGCTTAACCTCATCACCAATGCAGCCGAGGCGATGCCAGAGGGAGGGGTTCTCACCGTCAATGCCCGGTTGCGTCAGAAGGACTCCGTGGAAATTGCCGTTTCGGACACCGGCGTGGGCATTGCCCGGGAGCATCTCAGCCGGATCTTCGAGCCCTTTTTCACGATCAAATCGAGTGGTGAGGGGATGGGGCTTGGCCTGACGATCACCTCACGCATCGTGCAGGATCACGAAGGCAGTCTCGAGGTCAAAAGCGAAGTCGGTCGCGGGAGCACCTTCCGCATTCTCCTGCCTCTTCTCGAGATCCCCAACTCTACTTCTCAGCCTTTGGATGGCTGATCAGTCTTCTCTCCCGGCTTACCCTGCCCTGAGCAACGAAGGTGTGTAACCTGGGACAACTTCAAGACGTGGGGCACGACTGTCCCAGTTAATTGTAGAGTGATTGTGTCTGCCTTCTTGGTGCCTCTTACGCGTGTCGCCTCCGGTCGTCCTGGGGCACCCGTGTCTCAGTTGACGTAAAAATCTTCCCCTCCGCACCCCATCTTTCTCCACTCTTTAGCTGAAGAATCGGGGAGTTATCTCTCGGAGGATAGAACTCCTTCCAGTGGCACCCGCCTTGCTGATTTTAAGTAATTTGGATGAGTCTACAGGGATCCAAGGGGAGGCCATTCCGGTAGCAGGAAGGAGGTGTATCATGCTACGGATAGAAGCGTTATTAGCGGATTCCCCCAAGAGCTTGGTCCTCGAGGATGGGACCAAGGTCACCGTACGCCCCATGGTAAAGCAGGACCGAGATAAGCTGGCGCTTTTCTTCAATCACATTCCTGAGGAAGAGCTGTACTTCCTGAAGGACGACGTAACCGATATCCGGACCATCGACAGTTGGGTTGAGACCCTGAACTACGGTCGGGTGTTGCCACTCGTCGTTGAGGCGAATGGCCGAATAATCGCCGATGCATCACTTCACCGCCGACGGGAGGGATGGCGGCGACATCTGGGTAGCGTGCGCGTGGTCGTGGATCCCGACTTCCGGCATAAGGGGCTTGCCTCGCACCTAATTGACGACTTGACGGCCATCGCCAGGAAGGAAGGTCTCGAGGGTCTGTACGCAGAGATTCCGGCCGATGATCAGGGTGCCATCGGGGTGTTCCGGGCACGAGGGTTCACGCAGGTAGCGATGTTCGAGCGGAACATCCTCGATCGTACGGGGAAGTACCACGATCTGGTGGTGTACCGCCTGGAACTGACCGAAAGGCGGTGACCACTGGCGCATTAGACGTCGCTCGGATTAGCCAAAACGCGACCGATTTCAGCCACGTTTGCTCGGCATCGAGCAGTTACTTTCCTCCAGGGGACGTGCAAGATGTGTCGAGCGGACCAAAGGTAATGCAGGTGTACACGGGCAGGCCCCTCCAAGCAGGATACGGATGAAAGCAAAGGACGTCATGACAACAAAGGTGGTGGCCGTGGTTCCAGAGATGTCGGTCAGCGCCATTGCCACCCTGCTTCTCGAACGACGTATCAGCGCGGTGCCGGTCATCGGCGGGGGACGCCGCATCCTGGGGATCGTCAGCGAGGGAGACCTGATACGCCGGAGCAGGACTGCGCAGCCCAGGTCCTGGTGGCTAGCCACATTCGGGGATGCCGAGTCCCTGGCGCGCGAGTTCCTCAAGACCCACGGCCTCTATGCCAAGGATGTGATGACCCGAGAGGTCGTGACCGTCACCGAGGAGACACCCGTTGCCACTATTGCGGAGCTACTTGAGGAGAAAGGCATTAAGCGAGTCCCGGTGGTCCGGGATGGCCGGCTCGTTGGGATCGTGAGTCGCGCGGACCTACTACGAGGACTTGCTGCACGAGGCCTAAAGCCCACGGCTCCAGAGGCCCAGGATGACGAGGCCATCCAGGCCCAGCTCCTGGAGGTCCTCGATCGTGAGCCGTGGGCAGACACCGCGTCCTTGTCCGTCATGGTGGATCACGGCATCGTCCACCTTTGGGGTCTGGTGCGGTTCGAGGAGGAACAGCGGGCCCTGCGCGTCGCCGCCGAAGCTGTCCCGGGCGTGCGGAAAGTTCGGGACTACCTGCGCCTGTCGCCAGACCTACCACCCTTTGCCTAGGAAGCAGATCCTCACTACTTAAGGCTTCTCCTGTAGACGCCTTCCGGGCCATCCTTCGTCCTGGGAAGGCGTCCTGTTTTTGAAATCAAAAGAGAAATCGCGCCAGGCCGAGACGGAGGGGTTGGGCAAGGGTGTAGTTTGGCCCTGGATTTGCAACGGATACATGACATACATACCCATCTGCTCTATAATTATTAGATCACCAGCAGCCCTCTCATAAATGTTTACAGTGCGACTTCTGCAAACACCCTTTACGAACATATGCAGAAGGTGGTAAGTGTTTTCTGGGATCACCGGTTATTACCACCCAACAAGGAGGGAAAGAATGAGGCGTTGGATTATTGTTCTATTTCTTGCCATACCATTCGCAACGATACTTTCCCTCCAGGGGTCCCTGTCGGCACAAACACCCCCTTCCCCAGAGCAGAAAATTGCCGCTCAGGTGACCGGAAAAACCATCACCTACCAGGAGCTGGACAACGAATTTCATGCTCGCACCCGGGTCCCATTTGAGAAGGTCCAGGATGATCCCGACGCACAAAAAGTCCGAAAACAGATATTGGAACAGATCATTGACGAAGAATTGTTGATGCGGGAAGTGGAAAGACAGAAGATGCGAGTGACCCCAGAAATGGTCGATGAACGCTTCAAGAACATCCGGGACCGTTTCCCCTCTGAAGAGGCCTTCAACCAAGCCCTGAATTCCAGAGGGGTCACAGTGGAGAAACTGCGTGACAATATCACCAAGGGATTGTTGCGCCAACAGATCATCGATGAGGAGGTCTTGCAAAAGGTCTCTGTCTCTCCAGAGGAATCACAGTCCTTCTTCCAGGAACACAAAGATGATTACGTGCAGGAAGAAGCGGTACACGCCAGGCATATCTTATTTAGAGTAGCTGCTGATGCATCCCCTGAAGACGATCACAAGGCAAAGGACCGGGCGAATGCGGTGTTGACTAAGGCGAAAAATGGAGACGATTTTGCCAGGCTGGCACAGGAGTTTTCTGAGGGTCCGACGAAAGAGAAGGGAGGCGACCTCGGCTATTTCGGTCGGGGGAAAATGGTGAAGCCTTTCGAAGATGCTGCCTTCAAACTCAAAGCCGGCGAGATCAGCGATCCGGTGCGGACCAGGTTCGGCTACCACATCATTAAGGTGGAAGACCGAAAAGAGGCCAAGCATCTCTCCTATGAGGAAGCACAAGATCAAGTAAGACAGAAGGTGACGGAAGAAAAAGCGATTGCACTGTATCGGGAATATATCGCAACACTGCGTGCCCAGGTCACCGTCACCGTCAATCTGAAGTAGCTCTCACCTGTTCGGGGCCAGCCTCGACACGGATAGCTTCTGACCTGGTCGATCCCACCGGAGACATCGCTTCCCTTTTTTCCGAGTTCCACCCGATGAAACAAGTTCCGACGCGGGCTGAATTTTGAGGCTTGAACTCAACGGATTTGCCCCCCGACAGGAGCCACAAGGCCCTTGTGCACCCCTCTTCGGTTGTCCCTAAGCCCATAAAAAACCTGCCTCGTCCCACCTATCGCACAACCTGAATGAATGCATGCAAAAACTGCATATTGACATGTAGCCAACGCGGAAACTATGTTTCATTCTCCGGGCCACCGTCACTGCTTCCAGGGGGCTGCCATCCTTT
>JAAXQN010000210.1 GCA_012974305.1 Candidatus Methylomirabilis sp.
CCATGATCTTCACCCCCTGCGCCCCCAACCGGACGGCGGACTGGACCGCCCTTTTCATGGCTCGCCGGAAGGCCACCCGCCTCTCCAGCTGGGCCGCCGTGGCCTCCGCTACCAACTGCGCGTTGGTCTCCGCCTTCCGGACTTCGGTGATGTCGAGTTGAAGCTCCTTATCGGTCATGGCCGCAAGCTCTTGGCGAATCTTGTCGACCTCGGAGCCTTTTCTACCGATGATGATGCCGGGGCGCGCGGCTCGAACGATGATGCGGAGCTGATTTGCTTTGCGCTCAAACTCGATGCGGGAGATGCCGGCGTGGTACAGTCTCTCCTTGAGGTACCGACGGATCTTGAGGTCTTCGTGGAGCTGATCCGCATACGACCTGGTCGCGAACCACCGCGATTTCCAGGTCTTGATGTACCCCAATCGAAATCCCTCGGGATGGACCTTTTGTCCCATGTCTCGCCCCCAATCTATGAAGCCGGACGTTCCTCTAGCACAATGGTAATATGACTGGTCCGTTTTTGTATCGGAGTTGCCCTTCCCATGGCCCTGGGTACCCACCGCTTCGACCGAGGGCCCTCGTCAACCGTGACGGCCTTTACAAACAGGCGCTCCACATCCCGCACGCCATGGTTATGTTGCGCATTGGCCATGGCGGACCTCAACAGCTTCTCGACGATTCGGGCCGCCCGCTTCGGGGTAAAGCGGACAATGGTCAGGGCCTGCCCCACATCCTGACCCCGGATGAGATCGACGACCAGTCGAGCCTTCCGGGGTGGCACTCTCACAAATTTGAGGACCGCCCGCGTCTCCATACTCGCTCCCGCCGTCCGTTGTCCACCCCGCGACACATCTCAGCCATATTCGCCTCGCCGGTGAAGGCCCTCCCTCCTCACTTTAAGGCGGTCGTCTTGGCCGTGCGCCCGCTGTGTGCTCGGAAGGTCCGGGTGGGGGAGAACTCACCCAGCTTGTGGCCTACCATGTTCTCGGTCACATAGATTGGCATGAACTTCTTCCCGTTATGCACCGCCAGCGTATGGCCCACGAACTCCGGGGTGATAGTCGATCGGCGGGACCAGGTCTTGATGACACGGTGGTCCCGCGTCCGATTCATGTCTTCAATCTTTCTCAGCAGCTTGGGATCGATGTAGGGTCCCTTCTTTAACGATCGCCCCATCGAAATTACCTCCGGCGGTGAATCACTTCCGCTTACGGCGAGTACGCCGAGTGACAATCTCGCGGTCAGTCCATTTTCCCTTCTTGCGTGTTTTGTAGCCCTTGGTCGGCTTGCCCCAAGGGGTGCACGGATGTCGGCCCCCTGCACTCTTGCCCTCACCCCCTCCTAACGGGTGATCGTGCGGGTTCATCGCCACCCCCCGCACCGATGGCCGGATGCCGAGCCAACGAGCGCGCCCCGCCTTACCCAAGGTGACATTCTCGTGCTCGATGTTGCCCACCTGGCCGAGGGTGGCTCTGCAATCCACGTGAACCTTCCGGACCTCCCCCGACGGGAGCTTGAGGAGGGCTCGACCTTCCTCCCTCGCCATCAGTTGCGCCGAGGCTCCCGCGCTCCGACAGAGTTGTCCCCCTTTGCCCTGTGAAAGCTCGATATTGTGAACCACCGACCCGAGTGGAATGACCCTGAGCGGCAGGGCATTCCCCACGCTGATCTCAGCTTGGGGGCCGGACATTACCTGCGCGCCGACCTCAAGTCCACCGGGAGCCAAGATGTAACGCTTCTCACCATCCGCGTAGTGCAAAAGAGCAATTCGCGCTGAGCGATTCGGGTCGTACTCGACGCTGGCGACCTTCGCCGGAATACCAACCTTATCTCGCCTGAAATCGACAAGACGGTACCTTCGCTTATGCCCTCCCCCCTGGTGGCGTACCGTCATCCGGCCCTGGTCATTGCGCCCACCCCTCTTGCGGAGGGAAGCCACGAGACCCTTGACTGGCCGCTTCCCCGTGAGCTCATCAAATGTGGCCACCGACTGGAATCGACGGCCGGATGAAGTCGGCTTGTAATTTTTAATTCCCATATCTTCCGCTCTTCAGCTGCCAGCTGTCAGCCATCAGCAGTCACCATTTCCTTGAGAAGAGCTAGATAGCAGACAGCAGATTGCCAGTGGCTAAACGCCTTCAAAGAACTCGATGCTGTGCCCCTCGCTGAGGGTTACAATGGCTTTCTTCCAATCTGAGGTGCGTCCCACAAATCGCCCGAGGCGTTTCACTCTCCCTCGCATGGCCACGGTATGGACGGCGGCGACCTTTACGTTAAAGAGAGCCTCCACCGCCTGTCTGATCTGGACCTTGTTGGCCCGGCGATCCACCTCAAAGAGGTACTTGTTCTGCTCTTTCAGGGCCGTCCCCTTCTCGGTCACAACAGGTCGACGGACGATCTGGTACGGCTCCCTCATGGAGTCAGGGCCTCCTCGACCTTGACGAGCGCCTCGCGGGTGAACAGTATAGCGTCAGCGTTCAACACATCGGAGACGTTCACTCCCTGGGCAAGGAGAACCTTGACCCGCGGGAGGTTCCGGGCAGACTTCTCCACTGCCTCCTCCCTCTGAGAAGTCACCACCAATACCTTGCCGGTAATGCCGAGACCCTTTAGCAGACTCTGGAAGGTCTTCGTACTAGGCCGATCCATGGTTAAGTCTTCTAGGATCCGAACCTCTCGCGCCGCGATCTTGGTCGAGAGAGCGGTGCGCAGGGCGTCCCGTCTGAGTGCCTTCGGGAAGCGAAAACTCCAATCCCTTGGTTTCGGGCCATGGCTGATACCCCCGTGTCGCCACAGGGGTGAACGGTTGCTCCCCGCTCGCGCTCGACCGGTCCCCTTCTGACGCCATGGCTTCCTCCCACCTCCCGAGACCTCGGAACGTCCTTTCGTCGAGGCAGTTCCCCGCCGCTGTCTTGCCCGCTGCCACCGGACGGCCTCGTGAAGGAGATGCCCTTTGACCGGAACTCCAAACACGGCCTCGGACAGGACGACCTCGTCCACCTTCTCGTTTTGTGGGTTTACCACGTCAAAAACCCGAGTCATCGTTACTCTCTCAGCGCTGAGGTATCCACGTCCCGCCGGGTTATGCTTTCGACCCGACAGTTTTCTCCGGGGGCGTCGTCGGTTCGCTGCCAAGGGCCGCCTTGCCCGTCTTGCGAACAGTAAGTAGACCGCCCTGAGGTCCGGGGAGCGCTCCACAAATTAGCAGGAGGTTTCGATCAGAATCCCGCCGGACCACATGGAGTCCCCGGATCGTCACCCGCTCTCCCCCCATGCGCCCGGGCATATGGTGGCCCTTAAAAACTCGCGAGGGATAGGAAGAAGCACCGATCGACCCCACCGCCCTGTGGAACATGGATCCGTGACTCTTCGCGCCACCCCGGTAGCCCCAGCGTTTCACGCCGCCCTGGAAACCGCGCCCCTTCGACGTCCCGGTCACCACGACCTCTTCCCCTTCTGCAAAGAGGCCGACCGTTAGGGTCTGGCCCACCTGATACTCGGCTGCCGAATGAAGTCGCATCTCCTGAAGATGCCGCAAGGGGGGTACCTTGCCTTTACCGAAGTGACCGCTCATCGGTTTGCGGACGCGCTTTGGCTTTTCCGGAAGGTAGCCGAGCTGGACCGCCTCGTAGCCATCCTTTTCCAGACCCTTCTTTTGGACGACGGTACAGGGGCCGGCCTCCACCACGGTGACGGGAACGGCCCGTCCCTCTTGATCAAAGATCTGGGTCATCCCTACTTTCCTGCCGAGCAATCCAATACCCATCTGCATGACGAAATGTCCAACGTCCAACGTCACTGAGGACCCCGTCGGTTTTGAGGTTGGCCCTCGGACGTCGGACGTTACAATTTTATTTCAACATCAACCCCCGCCGGCAAGTCCAACCGCATGAGGGCATCCACCGTCTGAGGTGTGGGCCGCAGGATATCCAAAAGGCGGACATGAATGCGGACCTCAAACTGTTCCCGCGACTTCTTATCCACATGCGGGGAGCGGAGGACCGTGTACCGGCTGATCTTCGTCGGAAGGGGAATAGGTCCCGAAACCCCTGCCCCTGTTCGCTCGGCCGTGCTTACGATCTCCTTCGCGGACTGATCCAAAATCCGGTGGTCGTAAGCCTTCAGCCGTATCCGAATCCGTTCCGCTTCCATCCCTGGACTCTCCGTCCTCCGCCGTCAGCTACAAGCAGTCAGCTTCATGGGCTGGGCTGCTGAAGTCGCAATGGAAATTACTGTGGTCGCCATCTGAGAAAAAGGGGGCGTTCAACTGGCCACCCGCCCCATGACCTCCTCGGCAAGACTTCCAGGGAGGGGCTCGTAGTGAGCGAACTGCATGGTGTAGGTTGCCCGGCCCTGGGTTGCCGACCTCATATCGGTTGCGTAACCAAACATGGTAGCCAGGGGAACTTCCGCCCGCACAACCCGAGCCGCCGGCCGCGTCTCGATCCCCACAACCCGACCCCGCCGAGAGTTCAAATCGCTGATCACCCCGCCAAGAAACTCCTCCGGCACCACAACGTCCACCTGCATCGTCGGCTCGAGGAGAATCGGGTGGCCCTGCTTTACCGCGTCCTTGAAAGCCATGGAGCCGGCAATCTTGAACGCCAGATCGGAGGAGTCCACCTCATGGTAGGATCCGTCGGTCAGCGTCACCGTGATGTCGACCACCGGATAGCCAGCCAGCACCCCGCTCTCGGCTGCCTCCCGGACCCCTTTCTCTACTGCCGGGATGAACTCCCGGGGGATCACCCCTCCCACAATCTTCTTCTCAAACCGAAAGCCACTCCCAGCCTGCTGGGGCTCCACGTCAAGGCAGACATGGGCGTACTGCCCCCGGCCCCCGGTCTGCCGGATGAACTTTTTTTCCACCTCGACTGGACGCGTGATGGTCTCGCGGTAAGCCACCTGAGGCCGCCCAACGTTGGCTTCCACCTTGAACTCCCGAAGGAGGCGATCCACGATGATCTCGAGGTGAAGTTCTCCCATGCCAGAAATGATGGTCTGGCCGGTGTCCTCGTCCACCCGGGTCTGGAACGTGGGATCCTCATTGGCCAAGGCCTGAAGTGCGAGGGAAAGCCTTTCGGCCCCCTCTTTGGTCTTGGGCTCGATGGCCACCGAAAGGACCGGCGTCGGAAACTCGATGGCCTCAAGCAAGATCTGGTGACCTTCATTGCACAGGGTATCACCCGTCTTGGCACTTTTCAGGCCGACGGCAGCGGCGATGTTCCCCGCCTGAACGCTCTTCACCTCTTCGCGCTTGTTGGCGTGCATTCGGAGGAGGCGGCCGACCCGTTCTCGAACCCGCCTGGTGGGATTATAGACGGAGGTGCCGGACTCCATGGTTCCGGAATACACCCGAAAATAACAGAGCTGACCGACGTAGGGGTCAGCCACGAGCTTGAAGGCCAAAGCGGCCAGTGGTTCCTCATCGACCGGCGATCGTTTCTCTTCCTTACCCGTCTTGGGATTCACCCCGGTGACCGGAGGGAGATCCACGGGCGAGGGTAGATAATCCACAACCACGTCCAGCAAGGGTTGAACTCCCTTATTTCTGAAAGAGGCCCCACAGATGACCGGTGTGATTTTCAGGGCCAATGTTGCCTTACGGATCGCCGCCCGAATTTCCTGTTCCGAGATCTCCCGCCCCTCGACATACTTGCGAAGTAAGGACTCGTCCTGATCCGCGACCGCCTCCAGGAGCTTTTCGCGGTACTGCAGGGCCTGATCCGTACACTCCGAAGGAATCTCTCTCATCTGAAACTCGGCCCCTAAGGTCTCCTCCTCCCAGACGATGGCTTGCATCCGGATCAAATCGATGACGCCAGCAAAGCTCGCCTCCTGTCCTAGTGGGAGCTGCATCGGCACTGGATGCGCCCCGAGCCGCTCGGCGATGGACCCCACCGACGTGAAGAAGTCAGCCCCAACCCGGTCCATTTTGTTGACGAACGCGACGCGAGGCACGTGATACTTGTCCGCCTGCCGCCAGACCGTCTCTGACTGCGGTTCCACCCCAGAGACCGCATCGAAGATCACCACAGCCCCGTCCAGGACCCGGAGCGACCGCTCGACCTCTACAGTGAAGTCGACGTGCCCTGGGGTATCGATAATATTGATTTGATAATCGCGCCAGAAGCAGGTGGTGGAGGCGGACGTGATAGTGATCCCTCGCTCTTTCTCCTGCTCCATCCAATCCATCTCTGCGGAGCCGGTATCCACCTCGCCCATTCGGTTCGTCCTCCCGGTATAGTAAAGGACGCGTTCGGTGGTGGTCGTCTTCCCCGCATCGATGTGGGCCATAATCCCGATATTTCGAATGCGATCCTTGGCTACCTTAACCGTCACCCTGTCTCACTCCCTCTGCTTACACATTAAAGGCCCCTCTCCCAATGCTCAGACGGGATGGGGGCCTTTTTTACCACCGGTAGTGCGCAAAGGCCTTGTTGGCCTCCGCCATCCGATGCGTGTCTTCCTTTTTCTTGACTGCCGCCCCTCGATTGTTGGCCGCCTCGATCAACTCAGCAGCCAACCGTTCCTCCATCGTCTTCTCCGACCGCTGTCGAGTATACGTGAGAAGCCAGCGGAAGGCTAACGAAACCCGACGCTCCGCACGGACCTCCACCGGAACCTGGTAGGTTGCTCCCCCTACCCTTCGGGACTTGACCTCCAGGACCGGTCTCACATTATCCACCGCTTGCCGAAAGACCGCCAAGGGGTCTGTCTTCATTCGCCCCTCAATGATCCCCATGGACCGGTAGAAAATTTGCTCCGCCAGCGATTTCTTCCCTGTCCACATCATACAGTTGACAAACTTCGCAACCAGCCGGTTGTGATACACCGGATCGGGCAGGATCTCACGCTTTTCCGCGACACGTCGCCTGGGCATTCACTCACCTTCAATTCATCAATTGCCGCCAAAAACGAAAAGCGGCACCGAGGGGTCGAGCAGCGGAACCTCTCAGTGCCGCATCCGATCAACTCGACTTGGGCCTCTTTGCCCCGTAAAGGGACCGCCCTTGCCGGCGATCCTGGACCCCGGCGGTGTCCTGGGTCCCACGGATCACATGATACCGGACGCCAGGTAGGTCTTTCACCCGTCCTCCGCGGATCAGAACGATGGAGTGTTCCTGCAGGTTATGTCCAATCCCCGGAATGTAAGTGGTTACTTCAATCCCATTGGTCAAGCGTATCCGAGCCACCTTTCGGAGGGCCGAGTTCGGCTTCTTGGGGGTAGTCGTGTACACACGGATGCAGACCCCCCGTTTCTGAGGCGAGCCCTGGAGGGCGGGGGCCTTTTCCTTCTTCCGTATCGGCTTTCGTCCCTTGCGAACTAGCTGGTTTATCGTCGGCACGGCCAAACCTCGACTAAATTCTCCCTAAACTTTCATAAAATAAACGTCATCTCACCCATTGTCAAGCGATTTTTCCGCATCGATCTCCATCAGTTCCGTCGCCGCGATCACTCCGCCGGAAGGATGCTGACCTTCCTCGACCTCTGTTGAAGTCTCCGGAGCACTAACGGTCGTTTCACGGTACCACGACATTCCCGTGCCCGCCGGAATCAGGCGGCCCATGATGACGTTTTCCTTGAGGCCGCGCAGCCCGTCCCAGGCGCCATTGATGGCGGCTTCGGTGAGGATCTTGGTGGTCTCCTGGAAAGATGCAGCGGACATGAAACTATCCGTGGACAGGGAAGCCTTGGTGATGCCCAAGAGGAGCGGTTTGGCGGTGGCGGGGGCTCCCCCGGCAGCCAAGACCCTCTGGTTTTCTTCAAGGAATACGTGCTTGTCCACCTGTTCTCCCACGAGGAAGTTGGTATCACCAACCGTCTCGACGCGCACCCGCTTCAGCATCTGGCGCACGATGACCTCAATGTGCTTATCGTTAATGTTGACCCCCTGAAGGCGATACACCTCCTGAACCTCGTTGACCAGGTAGCGCTGCAGCTCCTGATCTCCGAGGACGTCCAAGATATCGTGAGGATTGACGGGCCCATCCATGAGGGGCTCCCCGGCCTTGATCTCATCCCCCTCGAGCACGTTAATATGCTTACCCCGAGGGATGAGATACTCCCGGGTCTCCCCGCTCTCGGCATGGACGACGATCTTCCGCATCCCTTTCGCCATGCCGGCAAAGCCCACCCGGCCGTCGACCTCCGAGATAACGGCCGCCTCGCGGGGCCGCCGGGCCTCAAAGAGCTCCGCGACCCGTGGGAGACCCCCGGTAATGTCCTTGGTCTTGGTCGTCTCCCGAGGGATCTTGACGATGGCATCGCCTGCCGAGATTGCTTGAGCATCTTGCACCATGAGGTGGGCGCCGACCGGCAGGAGCGTCCGGAAAACCGTGGCCCCTTTCTTGTCCTTCACCGAGACCCGGGGCTGGAGTTCTTCCTTGCCGTGCTCGACAATCACCCGTTGAGCCAGCCCGGTCACCTCATCCACCTCTTCGTTCATCGTCACGCCCTCGACCACATCCCTGACCACCACCCGGCCAGAGGCCTCCGAGAGAATCACCGAGGTGAAGGGATCCCATTCCGCCAACGTCGCACCCGGGGCCACCTGTTTGCCGTCCTGCACCTTCAATCGGGCCCCGTAGACGACCTGATAGACCTCCTTTTTGCGCCCCTTTTCGTCCACGATAGACATGGAGCCATTCCGGTTCATGACGACCAGATCCCCGGCAGCGTTTCGGACCGTCCGGACAGTGTGAAACTGTACAGTCCCCGCAAACTTATTTTCCAGGGTGGTTTGCTCCGCGAAACGGGTTGCGGTACCACCGATGTGGAACGTCCGCATGGTGAGCTGCGTCCCCGGCTCGCCGATTGACTGGGCGGCCAACACCCCCACAGCCTCTCCAAGCTCTACCAATCGACCGGTTGCCAGGTTCCGGCCATAGCACATGATACACGTCCCTCGCCTGGCCTCACACGTGAGGACCGATCGAATCTTCACTCTGTCGATGCCGGCCTCTTCGATCCGAGCCGCCAGCGGTTCCGTCATCTCCGCACTGGCCTCGAGGATGTTCTCACCGGTGAACGGATCGGTCACATCATCTAGCGCAACACGACCCAGGATCCGATCCCGGAGCGGCTGGATGATCTCTCCCGCCTCAACGAGGGCGGTCACCCAGATCCCGTTGGGGGTGCCACAATCCCGCTCGTTGACGAGAACATCCTGGGCCACATCCACCAACCGCCGTGTGAGATAGCCAGAGTCGGCGGTCTTGAGCGCCGTATCGGCCAACCCTTTCCGGGCCCCGTGGGTCGAGATGAAGTACTGGAGCACTGTCAGGCCCTCCCGGAAGTTACTCGTGATTGGCGTCTCGATAATCTCCCCTGAGGGCTTCGCCATGAGGCCCCGCATCCCGGCCAGTTGCCGAATCTGCTGCTTGCTCCCCCGTGCGCCGGAATCGGCCATCATGAAGACCGGGTTGAATTCTCCATCCTTCATCCCTTCGATCTCCCGGAAGAGCTCCTCGGAGACCCGCTCTGACACCTGGGTCCAGATGTCGATAACCTTGTTATAGCGTTCCCCTTTGGTGATCAGACCGTCCAGGTACTCCTGCTCGATCTTGACAACCTCCTTCCGGGCCGTCTCGATGATCTCCTCTTTCCGCGAGGGGATGTGCAGATCATCGATCCCAATAGAGATGCCGGCCAACGTGGCATACCGGAAGCCCAGATCTTTCAGGTTATCCAGGAGCGTCACCGTCTCGCTGTTGCCCAGGATGTAAAAACACTGCGAGATCAACCGGGCGAGTTCTCGCTTACTCATCTCCTGGTTGATAAACCGGAGCTGCCGGGGGAGGATCTCGTTGAAGAGGACACACCCCACGGTGGTGTCGATCAGCTCCCCATCCCACCGCAGCTTGACTCGGGCATGGAGCCGCACCTCCTCAGCATCGTAGGCAGCGCGGATCTCCTCCATCGAGCCAAAGACTTTCCCTTCCCCCTTTTCATCGTTCCGGGCCTTGGTGAGATAGTAGAGGCCGAGCACGATATCCTGGGTCGGCGCGGCCAACGGGGTGCCATTGGCCGGAGAAAAGATATTGTGAGGCGCCCATATCAGGATCCGAGCCTCCAATTGTGCCTCGAACGACAGCGGCACATGGACCGCCATCTGGTCTCCGTCGAAGTCGGCGTTGAAGGCGGCGCAGACGAGGGGATGGATCTTGATGGCCTCTCCCTCCACCAGCATGGGCTCGAAGGCCTGGATCCCTAGGCGATGCAGCGTCGGGGCCCGGTTCAGCAGGACGGGATGCTCGCGGATCACCTCCTCCAGGGCGTCCCACACTTCTGGACGACCCTTCTCGACCAGCTTCTTGACGCTCTTGATAGTGGTGACGGTTTCATGCTGTTGGAGCAGCTTCCGAAAAACAAACGGCTTGAACAGCTCCAGGGCCATCTTCTTTGGCAAACCGCACTGGTGGAGTTTGAGTTCCGGCCCCACCACGATGACCGAGCGGCCGGAATAATCCACACGCTTCCCCAAGAGGTTCTGGCGAAACCGGCCCTGCTTCCCCTTCAGCATATCGGAGAGGGACTTGAGCGGACGATTGTTCTGGCCCTTCAAGGCCCGCCCTCGTCTCCCGTTGTCGAAAAGGGCGTCCACTGCCTCTTGGAGCATCCGCTTTTCATTGCGGATGATGATATCAGGGGCCCGAAGCTCCATGAGTCGCTTCAACCGATTATTCCGGTTGATGACCCGACGGTAGAGGTCGTTCAGATCGGATGTGGCAAAACGGCCCCCATCCAGCGGAACCAAAGGCCTGAGTTCCGGGGGGAGCACTGGGATCACCTCGAGAATCATCCACTCGGGCTTGTTCCCCGATGTCAGGAAGGCATCCATGATCCGGAGACGCTTCACGGTTTTCTTCCGGGCCTGCTGGGAGGTCTCCTGCTGCATCTTGGCCCGCAACTCCTCTGCCAGCTTCCGAATGTCCAACCGCCTCATGATGGTCCGAATGGCCTCGGCCCCCAATCCCACCTTAAAACCATCCCCGTACTCTTCCTGGAGCTTCCGATACCGGTCCTCGTTCAGGAGTTCATTGGGCTTAAGGGGGGTGTTCCCCGGATCCACAACCACATACTCCTCGAAGTAAAGGACCTTCTCCAGATTTCGAAGGGACATGTCCAGGAGATAGCCGATCCGTGAGGGAATCGATTTAAAGAACCAAATATGGACGACGGGGGAGGCCAGCTCGATATGTCCCAGGCGCTGGCGCCGCACCTTGGACCGGATAACCTCTACCCCGCACTTATCACAGACGACGTTTCGATGCTTGATCCCCTTAAACTTGCCACAGTTACATTCCCAGTCCTTGGTCGGGCCGAAGATCTTGGCGCAGAAGAGCCCGTCCCGCTCCGGTTTGAAAGTCCGGTAGTTGATCGTCTCCGGCTTCTTCACCTCGCCATGGGACCAGGAACGGATCTTCTCTGGCGAAGCCAGCCCAATCCGGATGCCCTTGAAACTCGTAGGGTCGATGGGCTTTTCGTCGAAAAACCCGAAAAATTTATCCACTCGCTTCTCCTCCCTCTATCGTGCGCAACGCTTACGGATCAGGCGTCGGGAACCGAGCAGGAGCAGCCGAGCCCTGACCTGATCCTGTGCGACTCCACTTAAAGCCCCCCGTTCAACTCTTGTCCGTGGCCAGATCCACATCCAGGCAAAGACTCTCCAGTTCCTTGACCAAGACATTAAAGGACTCCGGCAGTCCTGGTTCCAACGTGCAGTCCCCCTTGACGATCGATTCGTACATCTTCGTCCGCCCCACCACGTCATCGGACTTGACGGTCAAGACTTCTTGCAGCGTATGGGCCGCCCCATACGCCTCCAGCGCCCAGACCTCCATTTCCCCAAAGCGCTGACCGCCGAACTGCGCCTTGCCTCCCAACGGCTGCTGGGTGACGAGGGAATAGGGACCGATGGAACGGGCATGGATCTTATCCTCCACCAGATGGGCCAGCTTCATCAAGTACAAGTATCCAGCGGTGACCGGTTGGTGAAACGGTTTGCCCGTCCGCCCATCGTAAAGGGCGGTCTTCCCAGATTCGGGCAGGCCCGCTTTCTTCAAGAGGTCCTTAATCTGCTTCTCTGACGGGCCGTCGAAGACGGGGGAGTCCACAGTGAGGCTCAACGCTTTCGCGGCCCAGCCCAGGTGGGTCTCCAGGATCTGCCCGACGTTCATGCGGGAAGGCACGCCTAACGGATTGAGGACCACCTCTATCGGGGTCCCGTCGGGGAGATAGGGCATGTCCTCTTCGGGGAGAATTTTGGAGATGACCCCTTTATTGCCATGACGGCCGGCCATCTTGTCCCCGACCGAGAGCTTCCGTTTCATCGCCACGTAAATCTTCACCATTTTGAAGACGCCCGGGGCGAGTTCATCCCCCTTCCGGAGACGGGCAATCCGATTATCCAACAGGGTCTGCAGCACGTGAATCTGATTATCGGCCGAGGCGACTGCGTGTTCCACTTCCCGGACCGTCTCTTGGGGTAAGACATTGGCGATTTCCTGGAGTTCCCCCACGCCAAAGCTATCGAGCAGTTCTGCTGTCAGCTTCTTGCGCTTCGGGACCAGAACCTTCCGGCTTCCTTTCACCTTTACGTCCTTCCCCACGATCCGGCCGGTGAGGAGACCCCGAGCCCGCCGGTCGCGCTCGTTACCGATGATGGCGATCTCGTCGTCAAAGTCTTTCTGCAGTCGGGCGATCTCCTCCTCTTCGATCGACTTGGCGCGTTCGTCCTTGTCCACCCCCTTTCGAGAGAAGACTTTCACGTCCACCACGGTGCCTTGGATCCCCGGTGGGACATAGAGCGAGGCGTCCCGGACATCCTCAGCCTTTTCACCGAAGATGGCCCGAAGCAGGCGCTCTTCCGGCGTGAGGACCGTCTCCCCCTTTGGGGTGACCTTCCCCACGAGGATATCACTGGGTCTCAGCTCGGCCCCGATCCGGACGATTCCACTCTCGTCCAGATCTTTCAACGCCTCCTCGCCGACATTGGGGATATCCCGAGTAATTTCCTCCTTCCCGAGTTTCGTATCCCTGGCCTCGATTTCAAACTCTTCGATATGGATGGAGGTGTACCGGTCATCTTTTATCAAGCGCTCGCTGATCAGGATGGCGTCCTCGAAGTTATAGCCACCCCAGGGCATGAAGGCAACCAGCACATTCTGCCCCAACGCGAGCTCACCGTTGTGGGTCGCGGGACCGTCCGCAATGACCTGCCCCTTCTTCACCCGTTGGCCCACCTTCACGACAGGATTCTGGTTGATACAGGTATTTTGATTGCTCCGCTCGAACTTCAGCAGGGCGTAGATGTCGATATTGGAAACCACCAGCTTTTCCTGCCGATCCCCGTCTACGCGGATGATAACCCGATTCGCCGAGACGGATTCCACCATCCCTGACCGCCGGGCCATCACCACCGCTCCTGAGTCCTGCGCCGCCACCAACTCCATCCCCGTGCCTACGATCGGAGCGGTGGGCCGGAGGAGGGGGACCGCCTGCCGCTGCATATTTGCCCCCATGAGGGCCCGATTGGCATCGTCATGCTCGAGGAAGGGGATGAGGGCGCTAGAGACCCCCACCAACTGCTTGGGGGAAACGTCCATGAAGGCAACCTTCTCGCGTGGAGCCATGATGAAGTTGCCACCGATACGAGCCTGCACCCGCTCATTCACCAACCGGCCGCGGGCATCGGTTTGGGCATTGGCCTGGGCGATGATGGACCGCTCATCGACATCGGCCGTCAGATACTCGATCTCGTCCGTGACCCGGCCATCGCGGACTTTCCGGTACGGCGTTTCGATGAAGCCGAATTCATTGACCCGGCCATACGTGGAGAGGGAGGAAATCAACCCGACGTTGGGCCCCTCCGGGGTCTCGATAGGACACATCCGTCCGTAATGGGTGGGATGGACGTCTCGTACCTCGAACCCGGCCCGCTCCCGGGAGAGCCCACCCGGCCCGAGGGCGGACAGCCGCCGCTTGTGTGTGAGCTCGGCTAACGGATTGGTCTGGTCCATAAACTGGGAGAGCTGCGAGGAACCGAAAAACTCCTTCAGGGCAGCCGTGACCGGCTTGGCATTCACCAGATCGTGGGGCATGAGAGTTTCTACGTCTTGAGTGCTCAGGCGTTCCCGCACTGCTCGCTCCATCCGCGAAAGGCCAATGCGGAACTGTTCCTCCAAGAGTTCCCCCGCCGACCGGACACGGCGGTTGCCCAGATGGTCGATGTCGTCCACATGGCCCTCACCGTGCTTCAAGTTGAGCAAGTACCGGACCACCGCGACGATATCCCCTTTCTGAAGGACCCGGACGTCGAGCGGCGTCTCCATGCCAAGCTTGCTCTTCAGTTTATATCGCCCCACCTTCGAGAGATCGTATCGGCGTGGGTTGAAAAACATATTGTGAAGCAACGACCGGGCACTCTCCAGCGTCGGCGGATCGCCCGGACGCATCCGCCGGTAAATCTCTACCAGGGCGTCTTCCGCCGACCTCGTGGGGTCCTTGAGGATCGTCTCGCGTATCTCAAGGACCTCGCGCTCATCGCCGCCGCGAAGGAGATGAATCTGCCGCACCCCTCGGTCAGCAAATTTGCCCAAGGTCTTTTCGTCGATCTGGTCCTTGGCCTCCGCGAGTACCTCTCCTGTCTGCTGATCGACGACATCACCGGCCAAGATCCGACCGACGAGATCCTCCCGGTAGATTGGGACCTCTTTCACCCGGGCCGTCTGAAGTTTCTTGAGGGCCGCCGCGGTGATCCGCTTCCCCCGGTGTAAGACGACCTCTTTCCCTTTCCCCTTGGGACCTGTGAGATCTTTGGCGGTCCGCCACCCAGGGCTCAGTCCCTCCAAGACCTGATCGCGGCTCCCGTCGAAGCGAACCGTATCCCGTTCATAGAAGAGGGAGAGGATCTCTTCGTTCGATCCATAACCGATAGCCCGGAGGAGAATAGTGACGACAAACTTCCGCCGGCGATCTACCCGGACATGGAGGATGTCATTGGCGTCGAACTCGAATTCGAGCCACGAGCCCCGGTACGGGATCAGCCGCGCGTGATAGAGGATCTTCCCACTACTATGCGTCTTACCCGCGTCGTGATCGAAGAAGGCTCCGGGAGATCGGTGCAGCTGGCTCACCACGACTCGCTCTGTCCCGTTGATGATGAAGGTGCCATGCTGGCTCATCACGGGCATTTCCCCCAGGTAGACCTCCTGCTCCTTGACATCCCGGATTCCACGGGACCCGTTACCCGATTTTTCCCAGACGACCAGGCGCAGGGTAACTTTCAGGGGGACCGAAAAGGTCATCCCCTTTTCCCGACACTCCTCCGGCGAGTACTTCGGTTCCCCGAAATCGTATTTGACGAACTCAAGGGAAGCCGAATCGTCGTAATCGCTGATGGGAAAAACGCTGCTAAAGACCCCTTGAAGTCCGGTCTCGTCCCGCCGCTCTGACGGTTCCTCCATCTGCAGAAACTGCAGAAAGGAGCGGCGTTGAATATCGATCAGATTGGGAATGGCAATAATCTCTGGAAACTTGGCGAAGCTAGTCCGCTGCTCAAGCCCCTTGGTCTTTGCAACCGCCATGCTATATCCACCTCATTAGTGTGAAAGGTCCCACGACTGTCCCCAGACGTGAACATTGCTCGCCGGGGATCGGCTCCACGGGAAATTTGGGATGCCCAACGCTACTTGACCTCGATTGTGGCACCCGCCCCTTCCAACTTGGCCTTGATCTCTTCTGCTTCCTGCTTCGAGACGCCCGCCTTCACCGGCTTGGGGGCACCATCGACCAAGTCCTTGGCCTCCTTCAAACCCAGGTTAGTGATGGCCCGAACCTCCTTGATCACCTGGATCTTCTTCTCGCCGATACTGGCCAGGACAACCGCAAACTCGGTTTGCTCCTCAGCAGGCGCACCCGCGCCGGGAGCAGCAGCCCCCGGGGCCATCGCCACCGGCGCAGCCACAGCGGCGGCAGATATGCCGTACTTCTCCTCGAGGGCCTTGACCGCCTCATGAAGATCCCGGATCGTCCACGTGTCGATGGATTCAAGAAAATCTTGGACCGTTACTTTTCCCTGTGCCATAGGTCCCTCCTGTCGGCGTTTCCCACGGATCGTTCCATGTTCCTCTGATTCATCCTTCGATCCCCTCTCTTTTCTGCCGGACCTGATCCAAGCCGACCACAAGCCCCCGGAGAGAGCCGGACAGCACGGTGACGAGACCGCGGAGCGGGGCCGCCATGACTCCCAAGAGACGGGCCAGCATCACCTCGCGAGGTGGAAGCTCTGTCATGGCCAGAATCTCTTCCCGTGGTAGGAGCTGGCCATCCACGAGTCCCGCCTTTACTTGAAGGACCGGAGCCTTCTTGGAAAAGGCAGTCAGGATTTTGGCCGTCGCCACCAGATCCCCTGAGCCGAAGGCTACGGCTGTCGGTCCCTTCAAGTACTGCTCAAGCTCTTCGATCCCCAACTCTTGAGCGGCGAGTTGAGCCAGGCTATTCTTCACGACTCGGTATTCAGCAGAGGCCTCACGCAGCGCCTGCCGGAGCGCCGTGATTTCGGCGACCGTCAGGCCCCGATAATCGGTCAGGACCACACTCTTAGCGTCCCGAAGCCTCTCCTTCAGTCGCTCGACTTCTTCTACCCGTGCCTGGCGCCTTGCTGATACCCGAACCATCACTTCTCTCCCTACTCGTTCGAGGCCGCCGCGGCTCTCCGCTGCGACCGCCTACTTGGCTCCCCCGGAAATGGTGCCTACGTCGACCTGGACCGCCGGCCCCATCGTCGAAGAGATGAAAATTCCTTTGAGGAACTTCCCCTTGCTAGTCGGGGGCTTTGCCCGGACCAGGGCCTCGAGGAGGACGGTGGCGTTCTCCGTCAGTTGATCCTCCGAGAAAGAGACCTTCCCAAAAGGGGCATGGATAATGCCGGCCTTATCCACCCGGTACTCGATTTTGCCCGCCTTAAACTCCTTGACCGCTCGGCCGACATCAAAGGTGACCGTCCCTGTTTTGGGGTTGGGCATGAGCCCCCGAGGACCCAGGATCTTTCCCAACTTCCCCACTTGGCCCATGACATCAGGCGTGGCAATGGCCCGGTCAAATTCCAACCACCCCTGCTGAATCCTCTCCATCAGATCCTCGCAACCCACGAGGTCGGCCCCTGCCTCCTGCGCTTCTTTTTCCTTTTCTCCCTTGGCAAAGACCAGAACCCGGACTGACTTGCCGGTCCCGTGCGGAAGGACTACCGTCCCCCGGATCATCTGATCCGCCTTCCGCGGGTCCACGCCAAGACGCACCGCTACCTCCATGGTCTCGTTGAACTTGGCCGAGTCCACCGATTTGAGCACAGAGATGGCCGTCTTGAGGTCGACGGGCTGCGGCGCCCGTTCCGCCACCGTCGTCACCGCCTTGGCGAATCGCTTCGAGTGCTGCGCCACCCCTTTCCTCCAGCAAAGCTGCCAGCAATCAATAGTCCGCAATAAACTGCTGGGACGCTAGAACGCTCGTAAGCTGGAAAGCACGAAACCAAACAAGGAATTCGGCATCCACCCGTTCTCGTGTTCTAGCGTCCTAGCGTCCCAGCCTCCTGGCCTTCCAGCTGTTCTCTGCTGAAAGTGGACAGCTGAGAGCTGTATTCATGGAACGACTTCGATTCCCATGCTCCGGGCCGTTCCCTCCACGATCCGGACAGCCGCATCGAGGGAATTAGCATTGAGGTCCGGGAGCTTGGTCTTGGCAATCTCTTGTGCCTGGGCCCGAGTCACCTTTCCTGCCTTGACCCGGTTCGGCTCCTTAGAGGCCTGCGCGATCCCCGCAGCTTGCTTCAGCAGGATAGAGGTGGGCGGGGTCTTGGTGATAAAGGTAAAAGAACGATCGGCATAGATGGTGATCACCGCCGGGATGATCAGCCCCTCTTGCTGTTGGGTCTTTGCGTTAAAGGCCTTGCAGAACTCCATGATGTTCACACCGTGCTGCCCGAGGGCCGGACCTACCGGCGGAGAAGGATTCGCCTTGCCTGCCGGGACTTGCAGCTTCACCATTGCCACGACTTTCTTCGCCATTGTCGCACTGCTCCAGCCATCAGCAGTCCGTTGTCAGCAGTCAGCACTGAATTTCCTCTTGATCTTGCTGGTCGCTGACGGCTGATTGCTGACTGCTTTTCTTTATACTTTCTCCACTTGCAAAAACTCCAAGTCCACCGGCGTGGGTCGACCAAAGATGCTCACCATAACTTTGAGCCGTCCCTTCTCGGGTCTAACCTCGTCAACGATGCCGGTGAAGTTGGTAAAGGGACCATCAATGACCCGGACCGCCTCGCCCCGTACGAACTGGACCTTATGCTTGGGCTTCTCCGCGCCTTCCTCCACCTGCTGGCGGATGTGAGCAACTTCCTCCTCGGGAATGGGGATGGGCCGGGTCCCGGGTCCGACAAACCCGGTCACCTTTGGGGTGCTGCGGACCAGGTACCACAAATCATCTGACATCTCCATCCGGATAAGGAGGTAACCGGGAAAGAGCTTGTGGGACGCGATTTGCTTCTTCCCCTTCTTGAGTTCAACCACATCCTCGGCGGGGATCAGGATTTCCGAGATTTTTTCCCGAAGGCCCAGGGCAGTCGCCCTCTGCTCGATGCTCGACTTGACCTTGCTCTCGAACCCCGAGTAGGTGTGAACCACGTACCACCGTTGTTCTTTCTGTTCTAACGTATGCACGCTCATATCAATGAAGGACGGTCGCCATGACCGTTCGAAGAATGACGTCGACTAGTCCCAAGAATAAAGACACAATGAACACCGAGACCATGACGACGGCGGTCGAGCCGATGACCTGCTTTTGCGGAGGCCAACTCACCTTCCCCATCTCAGTCCGAACTTCCTTCAGAAACCGGGTGGTCTTCCTGATCCAGTCCCGCACCGACTTCCCTCCGGGGTTCACAGTTCACGGTTCATGGTTCAGAGCAGAACCGAAGCTCCCAAGCTCTAAACGCTGAACTCTCAACCCTGAACTCATCTGGCAGGCCAGGAGGGACTTGAACCCCCAACCGCCGGTTTTGGAGACCGGTGCTCTGCCAATTGAGCTACTGGCCTACCTTCCTCGGAAGGGGCAGGACCCCCTTCCGACGCCCCTCAGCGAAGTTCCCTTTTCACCCTTCGGCGAAAGGCTTCGGGAGCTGCCTCCCCCGTACCCGGCGACGCCCTCCCTGTCGCCTCCATAAAAGCCCTCCGCACGCAAGGACGAAACCATTTCCCCATCACCGCTACCTGACTTCTTTGTGGGAGGTGTGCTTCCGACACCATCGACAATATTTCTTCCGCTCCAGCCGGTCCGGTGTATTTTTCTTATTCTTCGTCGTCGAATAGTTGCGACGCTTACAATCCGTGCAGCCTAAGGCGATGATCTCTCGCATGTTCTTCTCACTGGCAGCTGTCCGCCATCAGCTTTCGGCAGTCAGCTTTTGGATCCCCAAGCTGGCTACTGGCTGCTGACCCCTGGTTGCTACCCACCCATCTCACTCACGACGCCCGCGCCTACGGTCTTGCCCCCCTCCCGGATGGCAAACCGCAGCTCCTTCTCGAGGGCGATCGGCTGGATCATCTCTATGCTGAGGCGCACGTTGTCTCCCGGCATCACCATCTCAACGCCTTCTGGCAGGCTGGCGACCCCCGTCACGTCCGTGGTCCGGAAGTAAAACTGGGGCCGGTACCCCGAGAAGAAGGGCGTATGCCGTCCCCCCTCCTCCTTGGTCAGGACGTAGCACTCCGCCTGGAACTTGGTGTGGGGGGTGATCGAGCCGGGCTTGGCCACGACTTGCCCCCGCTCCACGTCCTCCCGCTTGGTCCCCCGCAAAAGCAGACCTACGTTATCACCCGCTTGCCCCTGGTCCAGGGTCTTCCGGAACATCTCCACCCCGGTCACCACGGTCTTCTCGGTCTCCCGGATGCCCACGATCTGGACTTCTTCTCCCACCTTGACGACCCCCCGCTCTATCCGACCGGTCACCACAGTCCCTCGGCCCGAGATGGTGAAGACATCCTCGATCGGCATCTGGAAGGGCTTATCGATCGGTCGCGCGGGGAGCTGGATGTAGCTATCCACTGCCTCCATGAGCTCGAGGATGGTCTGACATTCACCCGTCTCCAACGCCTTGAGCGCGCTTCCCTTGATAATCGGGATCTGGTCCCCCAGAAAGCCATAATGACTCAGCAGCTCTCGGAGCTCCAGCTCGACGAGGTCGAGGAGTTCCGGGTCATCTACCATGTCCACCTTGTTCAGGAAGACCACCAGGTTCGGGACGTTCACCTGCCGCGCCAGCAGGATGTGTTCCCGCGTCTGGGGCATCGGCCCGTCATTGGCCGCCACCACGAGGATCGCCCCGTCCATCTGTGCCGCCCCCGTGATCATGTTCTTGATGTAGTCCACGTGCCCTGGACAGTCGACATGCGCGTAGTGCCGCTTCGCCGTCTCGTACTCCACATGGGCTATGGCGATGGTAATTCCTCGCTCCCTCTCCTCCGGGGCCTTGTCGATCTGGTCGAAGGGGACGAACTGAACCTGGGGATTCTGCGCATGCAGACATTTCGTGATGGCCGCCGTCAGCGTTGTCTTGCCGTGGTCAATGTGCCCAATGGTCCCAACGTTCACATGCTCTTTGGTCCGCGCGAATTTTTGCTTCGCCATGGGTAATGCCCCCCTTTCCTCGCTGCATCCACATCCGAATGAATGAAGGTTGTGGAGCCCACGACCAGAATCGAACTGGTGACCTCGTCCTTACCAAGGACGCGCTCTGCCAACTGAGCTACGTGGGCCCCGGAACGATCCGGGATGATCCGTTTCCTACAGACGGACTGCCGGCCCCTTATCTCTCTCTCTGACTCTCCTCCTGAAGCATTCCCACCTTAATCAATATCCCCTAACGAGCCATTCGCGCCATTCTTGCTCGAACTCCGGTAGCGTCAGTCGAGTGGTCTCCTCCAGCGCTTCTTCGAAGGACAACCCCTCGCCGAGCTGTCGAAGGAGTCGCTGCGCGTCCCAGCGGCTCCACCGCTCGACGAGAAATTTGGCGGCGGTATAACTGACGGCGTAGGCTACACTCGCCTCCGGCCCTGTGAGTTTCACAAAGGAGCCATTCAGGGCACCCAACGAGGGGAGTTTCTTCTCGTCCGCCAGTTGCCGGACCGTCCCGACCGCGCCATCCAAAGGAGTCCGCTGCTCTATCAGGGCCAATCCCTCATTCAACCAGGTGGGGACCTTCCCACCCGTAACGTCCCGAATGACCACATGGGTGTATTCATGGTACAACAGCGCTCGAAGATCTGTGGCCTGCCTGATCCCCCGGATGGGAATGCGGATCCGACTCCCCCGTTCTTCAAATGCCGCAGAAACCCATGCCGGCAGATGAGTGACCCGTTGAAAGTCGGCATCGGAATAGATAATGACCTCAACCGCGTCCTGGGGATAGTGGTTCAGGTCGTACCCCACCTCGTCGTACGCCTGTTCCAGTAGCTCGAGGATCTCCCCACCCAGCTCTTCGGGAACCTCACCCACGTACCGCAGGGCAAAGTGGTGCCCGGTCTGGTGCTCGTACCTTTCGTGAACCTGCCGTTCTCCTTCGACTTGGGCGATACGCTGTTCGAGCTCCTGATCCTCAGGGCGGATTCTCAGCCCTTCTTCCCAGGTCCTCACCGCCTCCTTGGGATCCCCCTGCCGGTAATAGGTCTCCCCCAGATACCGATAGGCTTCTACGTTCTGTGGGTCGAGGTCGCGGGCCTGCCTGAAAGCCTCCACGGCCTGGGGCATCTCCCGGAGGGCGAGAAAAGCCACCCCAAGCCCCATGTAAAATCGTTGCTCCTTTGGTGACAGCTCAATCGCCGCCTGGTACTGATCCGCCGCCTCCTGGAAGACCTGCTCCCGAAGCAGCAAGGCGGCAAGATTTCCGTGCGCATGAGCCAGATTCCGCCGGACCACCGGATGGGATGGGGCGAGGCTTAAGGCTCTTTCAAACTCGGCAATCGCCTCGCGATGCTGCCCCTTGGCACTGAGTTCCACCCCTCGTTGATTATGCGTGGCGACATCCCGAGTGGCCAGCGGAACCGCCTGGGCGGCCGACGGAACCCCCGCGCAGAGGAACCCGACGCTGATGACCACACAGCAAGGACGCACCCTCCTCGCGGTGCCTCGGTGAGGCCCGCGCGCCCCCGCCGTCCGTGAGTCGTTTTTCCGGGATGGAAACGGGCTGGAGCGGGAAACGGGATTCGAACCCGCGACCCCGAGCTTGGAAGGCTCGCGCTCTACCACTGAGCTATTCCCGCATCCCAAGGCGTATAACGCGAACGAAACAGCGCTCTCAAGCCTCCAAATGGCCCTTCCCGTTTGGGTGCTCTCGTCCTGAGAACCTCGGGCTGCCTCTTATCATTTCATTCATATGGTGGTGGGGAGAGGAGGATTCGAACCCCCGAAGGCGTGCGCCAGCAGATTTACAGTCTGCCCCCGTTGACCGCTTGGGTATCTCCCCGCATTCGGCCAGCGCACTGAGCGGAGAGCGAATGGGAAAGCCTCCGCTCTCCGTGCTCATTTCTCGACTCCCATCCTCCGTGGAGCTGGCGAGAGGATTCGAACCCCCGACCCGCTGATTACAAATCAGCTGCTCTACCCGCTGAGCTACGCCAGCCGCAATCCCCTATAGTGATAGACTTATAGCGAAAAGTAAAGGGTAATTTTCACCGCTCAATACGGGAAGGTTTGAAATAAAACGTCTTACAGCTGGCGGAGCACGGCTTAGCAATACTCATGCCAATATTCGCTATTCTTCTTGAATTTTCGCTTGAAGCATCCGTTGTCGGAGCACCTCGTACATCAGGACTGCACCGGCAACACTCACATTCAGCGACTCGACACGCCCTTGCATCGGAATGCTGGCGCTATCGTCACATTTGTCCAGCACGCCGGGCCGAATGCCTTTGCCTTCGCCTCCCAAAACCAACGCGATAGGACCAGTGAGGTCCAGCGCCGTGTATGGCTTTGAAGCACGGTGATCCAGCGCAAAGATCCAAAGCCCCTCAGCCTTTAGACTCTCGATCAAACGCGAGAGATTGGGTGTCCGGGCGACCCGAACGTGCTCCAGGGCCCCGGCTGACGCTTTGGCTACGGTCCCCGTCAGGCCGACGGCGCGCCGTTCGGGGAGAACCACGCCGTGCACCCCCACGGCTTCGGCGGTCCGAATCACTGCACCAAGATTGTGCGGATCCTCCACCCCGTCCAGGATGACGAGAAACGGCGGCTCGCCGCGTCGATGCGCGTACCGCACGATGTCCAGGGGATCGGCATACCGCTTGGCTGCCACGACCCCGATAACACCTTGATGCTTGCCTCCCGGTACGAGCCGATCCAGTGCCTGCTTTGGCTCAATGTGGACGGGGATCCGCGCGGTTCGAGCCAGCCGGGCGAGATCCGCAAATTGACGATCCTGTCGCAAGACCAGAATCCGCAAAAGCGGTCGGGTCCCTGCTCGAAGCGCTTCCCGTACAGCACGGAGGCCATAGATGACCTCGCGTGCGTCATCGCTTCCACCGGCTGGTGCCATCTGGCCGATCCTCTATCGTAATACCCAAGGATTCGAGCTCCGTCCGAATTTCATCCGCCTTCTTGAAATCCTTTCGTCGGCGCGCTTCGGTTCGTTCTACTAGCCTTACCGTCACTTCCTCTCCCGTGATGACACCATCAGCCGTCTGCGGTTGGACCACGGTCCCAAACCATTCTCGCCAATCCAACTGAAGTAGACCAAGCACCCGACCCAATGATCGAAATTCTTCCCGCGCGTTCTCGCATGCCTGCTTGGACAATCCAGTCTCCATCAACTTGTTGACTTCCGCACGCAGAACCTGGAGCTGTGCTATAGCTGCTGGTGTGTTGAAGTCATCATCCATCGCCTGGCGAAACGCTTCACCGAACCGATCCAGCACGGCTGGGAGTAACCCATCTCCTTGCCCCTTCGGTGCGGTCGACTCGTCAAGTCGCTGGAAAAGGTCGTAGAACCTGTCCACCGCGCGTTTGGCCTCCCACAGGCCGTCATCGGAAAAATCCAGCGGGCTCCGATAATGGGTGGCTAGAAGAAAATACCGCAGCGCCTCAGCCGTCCGCTGAACTGGGTAAGGCGATTTCTCAAATATTTCACGGACCGTGAAAAAGTTCCCCAGGGATTTGGACATCTTTTCCTGATTGATTGTCACAAACCCATTATGGATCCAGTAGCGGACGAAGGGCTTGTCCGTCGCGGCCTCGGACTGCGCGATCTCACAATCGTGATGGGGGAAGATGAGGTCTTCGCCCCCGCCATGGATGTCAAAGGACTCGCCGAGGTGCTCCATCGACATGGCCGAACACTCGATGTGCCAGCCCGGGCGTCCTGGACCCCACGGGCTCTCCCACGATGGTTCGCCCGGTTTCGTTGATTTCCAGAGCGCAAAGTCGTGTGGATCCCGCTTGCGCTCGTCCACCTCGACACGCGCGCCAGCCAGCAGCTCGTCAAGGTTTTTCCCCGACAGGCGCCCGTAGGGAGGGAACCGCCTGACCTCAAAATAGACATCACCGTCGACGACGTAGGCGAATCCCCGGACAACAAGTCGCTCGATCAGCGCGATCATTTGGGGAATGTACTCCGTGGCCTTGGGCTCGACCGTGGCGGCAAGGATCCCGAGCCTCCCCATATCCTTCTGGTACTCGGCGATGTACCGTTCGGACAACCCCCCCGCTGAAACACTCTCCTTCTCGGCCCGTTTGATGATTTTGTCATCCACATCGGTGAAGTTTCGGACGAAGAGCATACGATATCCCTTGAACTCCAAGTACCGGCGGATCACATCAAAGACGAGGGCGGACCGGGCATGGCCGATGTGGCTGAGGTCGTACGCCGTAATCCCACAGACATACATGCGGACTTGCCCAGGTGTCAGCGGCTCGAAAGGCTCCTTTTGTCGGGTTTGGGTGTTATAGATTCGCATCCCACTCGCTCACGCGCGCCCTTTAACCCTCCTCCACCAGGAGGACAACAGCGAGGCAGGCGATCCCCTCACCGGATCCGAGTGGGCCCAGACCTTTAGCCGTGGTTGGTTTAATGTTGATTCGGGCTGTCTCTACTTCTAATGCCTGGGACAAGTTGGCCGCCATGCCTGCCAGATGCGGGGCCAAACGGGGTGCTTCGGCCACCACCGTCACATCAACGTTGCCAATGCGGAAGCCTTTCGCTTTCACCCGGTGCCAGCTCTCCTCGAGGAGACGAAGACTGCGTACGTCGCGGTATTGAGGATCACTCACCCCAAAGTGGTGACCGATATCCCCTTCGCCCGCAGCCCCGAGCACCGCATCGATCACGGAATGCGTCAGGACGTCGGCGTCTGAGTGGCCTTCGAGTCCCTTTTCGTACAGGATCTCGACCCCCCCCAAAATCAGAGGGCGTCCGGAGACGAGGGGGTGGATGTCGTAACCGATGCCGATCCGCACCCCGCATCCTCCCAGCGGCTGAGGATCTGTTCCGCCCGCTCTAGGTCCTCGGTGGTCGTAATTTTGATGTTCTCAGGATAGCTCACCACGACCTTGACTGGGACCCCGAGCCGTTCCACCAGCATGGCGTCATCGGTCCCATGAATCCCGTCAGCCACGGCTCGGCGCACCCCCTCCTGGATGAGATCTCGCTGAAAGATTTGAGGGGTCTGGGCGATCCAGAGGTGGTCTCGGGACGGGGTCTGCTGAATGAAGCCGCTCTCCACCACTTTGACCGTCTCTGTGGCCCGAACCGCCGCCACGGCTGCCCGAAAGCTCCGGGCTGCTTCGATGGTCCGACGAAGGAGATCGGATGAAACAAACGGGCGAACGGCGTCATGGATCGCCACGAGTTCCGTACCCACCGTCGCCCTCTGCAGACCCAGGAAGACCGACTCCTGCCGCTCGGCTCCTCCGGGGATAATCTCGATGACGGGAGGAAGGGAATAGGGGGTGATAATTTCTTTCTGGCACCAGTCCTCGGTCCCAGGCGGCACCACCAAGATCAGCCTGTCTACGAGGCCCGAGGTGGTCAGGTTCAGCAGGGTCCGAGTCAGGATGGGCATCCCTCTGAGGAGGCGGAACTGCTTGGGGACGTCTCCTCCCACTCGACGGCCAAGGCCCGCGGCCGGCACGATCGCCGTCACGCTCATAAGCTGCTCTGCGACCTACCTTTAAATAAAACCCCGTCCCGATCACTCACGACGGATACCGGGGGACTCCAACGTCACGCAGCTTCGGCCTCTTCCTTGAGCCGGGAAAAGATCATCCGCCCCGCCGTTGTCTGGAGCACCGAGGTGACACACACCTCGATGGTCTGACCGATGTGCCGGCGGCCGTTGTCGATGACGACCATGGTTCCATCATCCAGATATGCCACCCCTTGGTTGTACTCCTTCCCCTCTTTGAGTACGTAGATGCGGATCTCCTCGCCAGGAAGGACCACTGGTCGGAGGGCGTTCGTCAGTTCATTGATATTCAGCACCGGCACTCCATGGAGCTCGGCTACCTTATTCAAATTGAAATCGTTGGTTACGACCTTGGCCGTGAGGGCTTTGGCCATAGCCACCAACTTCCCATCGACCTCCCGGATGTCCGGGAAGTCCATGTCGTGGATCCTTACCTGAACATCGGCATTCTTCTGGATTTTTTGCAGGATGTCTAATCCTCGCCGTCCCCGATTCCGCTTGATCGGGTCCGAAGAGTCCGCGATGTGCTGGAGCTCACGGAGGATAAACTGAGGGATGATAAGCGTCCCCTCCATGAAGCCCGTCTCGCAGATGTCGGCGATCCGGCCGTCGATGATGACCGAGGTGTCCAGGATCTTGTTTCGTTCGAAACGAGGCTGCTCTTTCGCCGCACGGAGCAAGTCACGGATGCGGAGTCCCTCCCCCTTCTCCACTGCCACTGCAGCGGCGACGTAGCCTACGGCAACCATGAAGAGCAACTCGAGGAAGCTCCGGACCGGCTGGGCCAAGGGGTCCAAGAGGACCGCCAGAGTGTCGAGGAGCCACCGGGCGAGAAAGAGTCCGATAAAGAGACCAATAATACCGCTGATGAGGGCTTTGATCTGGACTCGTCTCAGGACCCACTCTACGAGGAGTGCGCCCACGCCCGCGGCCACCCCGCCGCCGAGACCGAAGAGCAGATACGGGTTCTCGGACTTGAAAACCGATCCCGCCGCCAAGCCGACAAGGCCGCAGAGGACCACGAAGAGTCCCCGGACAACTTGTGCTGATATCACTATTCACCTCCCGCGAAGCTACCACCCCCTCACCCGACCTCACGCCGTCGCGATGGTTTTCTCGACCATCCCGTCCGCCTCTCCAGGGTCTATCCCCGCGGCGTGGGCGATCTCGCTGACGATGAGCCGGCGGACGTTCTCGAGCATCTTCTTCTCGCCGAAGGAAAGATGCCGCTCCTTCTGGAGAACGACCAGCTTTCGGAGAACCAATGCCATCTCGTAGAGGGATCCGGACTTGATCCGCTCCCAGTTATCCTTAAAACGTCGATTCCAGTTGGGGCAGATCTCGACATCCTTCTGTCGGAGAATTTCCATGACCTGCGGGATCTCCGAACGACCGATCACCTCCCGGAGGCCGACCCGCTTCGCATTATGGGTCGGAATCATGATGGTGGTATCGTTACCCAACATTCGTAATATATAAAAAGACTGCCTACAGCCCGAGACCTCCTTTTCGTCAATGGCCTCAATCAGGGCGACCCCGTGCGTGGGATACACGACCTTCTTCCCGACACAGAACATTTCCCGCATCGTAATCTCCTCTGTGGCTACGATACCAAAAATCCATCAATCAGTCAAAATTTTCTTTGCTATTCACGGGAAGAGAACGGTCATCATGGTGTCCACCGTACTTAAGCCAATGACGTCTATCTCTCCTCCCTCCCCCTGTCGACCATCGTTCGTTTCGGGGACAAGGCATCGGGTAAACCCGAGCTGCCGGGCCTCATGGAGTCTCTTTGCCGCGTGCCGGACAGCCCGAATCTCTCCGGTCAGTCCGACCTCACCGAAGCAGACCATGTGGGCATCCAGAGGAATGTTTCGGAAGCTACTGGCCACGGCCGCCACGATACCCAGGTCTGCAGCCGGCTCGGTGATCCGCACCCCTCCGGCGACATTGACGAACACATCACAGGTGGAGAGTGGCATCCCGAGCCGCTTTTCCAGGACTGCCAACAGAATTGCCACTCGGTGAAGATCCGCGCCCGTCACCACCCGCCGCGGAACGCCGGCATGGGTTGGGGCGACCAGGGCTTGGATGTCCACCAGAAGCGGGCGTGTTCCCTCCATGGTCGCCACGACCACGGAGCCGATCACTCCTTGGGATCGTTCGGCCAGAAAGACCCGGGAAGGATTGCCAACCTCCGTGAGTCCGGCCTCGGTCATCTCGAACACCCCGATTTCGTTGGTGGAGCCGAAGCGGTTCTTGGTAACCCGAAGAATCCGATAGGTGTATTGCCGCTCGCCTTCAAAATAAATCACCGTGTCGACGATGTGCTCCAAAGCCTTGGGGCCGGCGAAGGATCCCTCCTTGGTGACGTGACCGATAAGACACGTACTGATCCCCCGCTCCTTGCTCAAGGTGAGGAGGCCGGTTGCGATCTCGCGCACCTGACTGATGCTGCCCGGCGGTGACTCGAGCGCCGCGGTACAGGTCGTCTGAATGGAATCCACCACCAAGAAGTCCGGCCGGATCCGTTCCCCGTGATCGAGGATCGCTTCGAGGCCCGTCTCGGCGGCAAGATAGAGCTGGGAGGCCATGGCACCGATCCGTTCCGCTCGGACCCGGATCTGCTCGGCCGACTCTTCCCCCGAGACGTAGAG
>JAAXQN010000160.1 GCA_012974305.1 Candidatus Methylomirabilis sp.
ACGTTCTTTTGAAGGCGAAGGCGTCGGTCAACGGACGGTTGACACCGTTGTGCGACATTCCGACTTTCTGGCCAACCTCGGTCGGATCTTTCTCCAGATTCACCATCAGGTTCGAGAGCACAGAGACCTTGGTGATCCTCAATCCACGTAGCGTGCGGCTTCGCGGCGGCCCGACCCAGGTTGGCGGCTTTCTACAATCCGCCGGCGGCCGGCAACCCGGGGATCATTCGAGGAACGGGTCGTGACCTGCAAGACCGCCAACCACGTTGCGGTTGTTGGTTGTTAACCGCGCTTATCGGCCAGAAGGTTCTGCGGGTTGTCTTGCAGATCCCCAGATTGAGGAATAGCGTTTGCAGGATGAAGACAAAACTCGCCGTACTCTTGGGAACTCTTCTGCTCGGCTGCTCCCCCAAACCCGCAGCCCGCGTTCCGGGCGTGCCGGCGCAGGAAACTGTTGAAGCTGCGACCGCGGTCTACAAGAACGGCAAGATTTACACCGTGGACTCTGCTCATCCATGGGCTGAGGCGGTAGCGGTGAAGGACGGACGATTGATCGCCGTCACCACCGACAAGGAGATTGGTCGCTACATCGGAGAGTCCACCAAAGTGATCGACCTCAAGGGTCGCTTTGTGATGCCCGGGATCAACGATCTTCATCATCACGGTGGGGACGTTTCCTTGACCGCTGTGGATCCGGCGCGGCTAGCCCTTCCAGAATCGGCGCTAGAAACACCTGAAACCATTGTGGCGGCGATCAAGGTGTTTGCGGACGCCCATCCAGAACTGAAGGTGATCTTCGTGGAGGGCTACCCCGATGGAATGTTCGAGGGAAACAACGGTCCGAAGGAACTCCTCGATCAGGTGGACAAAAGGCGCCCCGTCCTTGTCTTGGCCCTGGGAGGGCACTCTATCTGGGGCAACTCGGTGGCGTTGAAGGTGGCCGAAGTGACCGCGAAAACCCGTGATCCCCTTTACGGCGTGATTGGACGCAAGAAAGACTCCGACGAGCCAAACGGCACGTTGCACGAAAGCGCCATGGGCCTCTACTGGCGTCTGGTGGACATGCCGTCGACGGAAAACATCAAGGCGGGATACGTTCACCACACCAAGCGAATCAACTCGCTAGGCATCACCGCCGTAAGGATTGCGGGTATCACCCAAGACGTACTGGAGATTGTCTCCAGTATGGACAAGGAGGGAGAGCTCAACGCCTACCACAGCCTAGCGTTCCACTGGCGCACCTCTTACATCGCCCAAATGGCCCAGGACTACGACAAGATCAAGAAGCAGATCCTGAATTCCAAGTCGTTCGAAACGGAGAACGTCGCATCCATGGCCCTCAAGTATTACGCCGATGGAGCTCCCGCGAGCAAGACCGCCTACCTCTTGAAGGACTATGAGAATGATCCCGGTAATCGCGGAAAACTCCAGATGGAGGAGAAAACCTTCGACGAAGAGTTTCAGTTCTGGAACAAGAACGGGGTCACGATCATGACCCATGTCGTTGGTGATGGGGCAAGCCGAGCAGTCCTAGATGCAGTGGAGGCTGCTCAGAAATCAGACGGTGACAACGGCCTCCGCCACCATTTGTCCCACAGCGTGATGGTGGATCCCGCTGATCGTCCTCGGCTCGCTCAGCTTGGCATGGTGGTAGACCTCTCCCCAGCGGTTGCCGCACCTATGGCGTTTCACAGCGCATACAAGCATCACTTCGGAACAGAGCGTCACGAGCAGTTCTTCCCCGGTCGTGGTCTCATTGACGCTGGCGCGAAACTCATGGTGGCCTCTGACTTTCCGGTTGGTCCCGACAATCCCTGGATGAACATCGAGACCTGGACGACCCGAATGAACGCAATGGGAGAGGAGCCAGGGAAGCTCGGGGCCGCCAATGCCATCACTCTCGAGGAGGCTCTCGAGGCCGCGACTTTGTCTGGCGCCTACGGGCTTTACATGGAGGAGGAGTTTGGTTCTTTGGAAGTCGGCAAGCGAGCGACCTTCCTCGTGCTGGACCGGAACCCTTTCGAGATCCCCCCGGCCGATCTTAGCGAGATCCAAGTTGAGCAGACGTACTTCAATGGTCGCCTAGTCCACGAGCGACAGAACTAGAGGAGCGAGAACCCAGGATACCGAAGGCTGTTTCGCTCGGTGACCTGACGGTGCCTTAACGATGTGAAATCAGATGATATGAAGTGACGAGCCGTGAACATGGCGAAGGGACTAACGCCTGGTCTTTATTGAGGTTTCGGAGTGATCTCGATTAGTTGTGTTGGCACACGAAAACCGGCTTTCCTGAACTCATAACCCGAAGGTCGTCAGTTCAAATCTGGCCCCCGCAACCCATAGCGTTGTCCGCTCTTCAAAGCCCTCGGTGCTCGCCGGGGGCTTTGTCGTTCCAGCGAAGAAAAGG
>JAAXQN010000208.1 GCA_012974305.1 Candidatus Methylomirabilis sp.
TGCCGGAGCCCCTCCTCGTTGAAGACCATCTGGCACCGGAGAGGGAGACCGCGCCGACCCAGGCGCTGTCCACTTCGCCATCAGCCGGAGAGGGCCTCGTCCTGCTCGCCGACAACACCGCCCCCCCCAAGCCCCAAGGGTCTATCCCGACGCAAACCCAGGTGCCTTCCCCAGTGGTTTCACCCGAAATTCAAACCGGCGAAGGGGAGGACACCGAGACGGCAGAGGCCCGCAGGGCGCTCGAAGAGCAGCTCGCAGCCGCCCGAGAGCGGACGCGAAAGCTGCATGCTGCACTCCAGGGGACCCCCGCCCACGTGAAAACGCCGCGGTTCACCGGCATCCCAGCGACGGAGCCTCCCCCGACGATCGATTCCGAAGGATTCCTCCCGGTCTACCAGGGCGGGAGGCTCGTCCGGAAGGAGCGAGATGTCAACGGGGATAAGCGGCCGGATATCATTCGATACTATGATGAAACCGGGAGGCTGATCCGGCAGGAGGAGGATAGCCGTCTCGACGGCCGGCTAGATACTTGGACCTTCCATGAAGCCGGCCGCGCTGTCCGCAAGGAATCCGATACGAATGGGGACGGGAAGGTGGACCTCTGGGCCTTCTATGACGGGGCAGGCAATATCGTTCGGACCGAGGCCGACAGCGACTCCGATAACCATCGAGACCACGTGATCGTGTATGCGCAGGGAGAGATGGTGGAAGAGCTACGTTACAGCCCGGGCCTCGAGCCCCCCCGGTTTATTGCTACCTATGCGAATGGCGTCCAGACCCGCAAGGAAGAGGACACGGATGGAGACGGTCGGACGAATCGGATGACCGAGTACGATGGGTCCGGCCATGTCACGAAGATTGCGCGGGACACAACGGGAGGGGGCACCTTTAATCAATTTGCATACTACGAACCGGAGACCGGTAAGGTGCTTCGAGAAGAGGAGGACTTGAACGGGGATAGGACAGTCGATGTCATCTCGTATTTCGAGAAAGGCCGTTTGGTCCGGCGGGAGTTCTTTGACCTGCCCGAGGATGGCTCCGTCACGGCCCACGTTCCTCTCCCCTCAGTCCCGTCGGAGAGAAAGAAGCCATGAGGCGGCCCGCCACCGTTTTCCTGTTTTCCTCCTTCCTGTTCGTCGGCCTCGGCACCCCATTGTCCGTCTGGGGTGAGACCCGGGTGCAGGTCGGCATCGAGGCTCCGCAGTACGGGGCCACTATTTCAGGGCCGAGCCGCGTCACGGTGAGAGGACAGGCCCGAGCCTCGCGCGACTACCGTCCGGCCCTGTTTGATCTCATGCTGATCCTGGATACCTCGGGAAGCACTCGGGCCCCCGCAGGCGTGCAGAGCGTGGGAGGGTTCGGGGATACCACCATTCTGGCAGCAGAGGTGAGGGCTGCGGAGCGGCTCCTCGAAACGCTGGACCCCAAGAGTACCAGGGTCGGGATCGTCACCTTCGCCGGTGAGTACAACCGGTTCACGGGCTCGGGAATGACCAATCAGGCCAATGCGATCCTGGCACAGTCCCTCACCGCGAATTACCAAGACGTTCGGTTGGCGTTACACCGGATCCTCCGGCGGGGGCCCAGCGGGGGAACCGACATGGCGGCCGGGGTCCGTCTGGCCGTGCGGGAGCTGGCCGCGCTTGCGGGGGCCACCAGTTTTCCCCGGCCAGAGAGCCGGAAGGTGGCTCTCCTCCTGACGGACGGATTCCCTACTTTACCCTTCGGCCATGTCAACAGTATGGACCCCGGTGATATGGAAGTGGCAGTCCGGGCAGCCTCCGTGGGTGCCAAGGCAAATATCAAGATCCATACCTTCGCCCTGGGGATCGAGGCTGTCTCTGCCCCCTATGCCTGTACGCAGATCGCTCGGGTGACCGGGGGGACTTTCACACCGCTCCGGAGACCTGGAGACATCATCGAGGTATTACCCAAGACCTCCTTCGCCGATCTCGATATGGTCCTCGTCACCAATACCACCACCGGCCAGCCGGCCAGCGATCTGCGGGTCAATCCCGATGGCCGCTTTCAAGCGACCGTCCCCCTCGTTTCTGGAGTCAACCGGATCGCCGTCATAGTCCTTGCCACCGACGGGACCAAAGGGTCGGCCTCGGTCAAGGTTCGCTACAATCAAGAGGAGTCGCTCAAGCTGGAAGTGATCCAGGACACCAAGGACCTGGAGCTCGAGCTTCAAGAGCTCCAAGAACAGAATCAGAAGCTGGAAGAAACCCTGAAACAGAAGAAAGAAAAAGAAGAGGAAAGGGCCCGCGAAAAGGCGCTAGAACTGGAGATCGGGCTCGACCGCTGAGAGGAGGAATCGCTGTGTACAAGCACGTATCCCGTCTGGGGCGGATCGCCGTGATCGCCCTTCCGCTCCTGATACTGCCGGTGGGAAGTTGGGG
>JAAXQN010000220.1 GCA_012974305.1 Candidatus Methylomirabilis sp.
GACCGGTATCCACACATCAACGTCCTGGGGGGCTGCTGCGGCACGGACCACCGCCACATACGAGAGATCGCGCATGCATGTATCCGGCGGTAGTTCGAGAGCAGCCGCCCAACCGAATCAACGGGGTCGGATCAATTGATTCTTGGATGAGATCAAGGTGTTATGGCGGGAGATGGAAGGGACTAGGAGGAAACCAGCGAAGGAGACGCCTCTCCGTGAAGCCGATCGACGACAGCGCCGATCAAGGCATCCTCTGAGGGATTGAGTGCGAGGAACTTGACCCCTATCCCGGTGATCACACCCGGCCAGATCTCCACCCAGACTACTTGCGCAGGGATCAGCAGCATGTGGGAAGTCTCGTGCAGCTCAAAAGAGAGCAAGGTCACAACCCCTGGTGGGGGGGGATCATCCATGGTGGTGATAAACATCCCGCCCCGGCTCAGATTCAGGCACGTGCCATGTCGCACCTTTCCTCCCCCGGTGAACTCCACATCGATCTGGACTCGGACTCGCGGATGGGCCTGGTGGTTGGCGTTCAGTACCCATTGGCGTATCCGGTCTTCGTCGACCAGCTGATCAAAAGCGACGCCGTGGGGGATCCTAGTTACCAGATCGGTTGACATGGGCCTGTTAAGCCAGATGACATGTCCGCGCAACGGTTCCTCCTGACAGATCTGAACCGATACTGAGGTCCTGAGGGGGATGGTATCGGGGAGCAGGAGTCCCAGTCCACCGGGAGTGATGGACTTCGTCTTGCCGGTGATCACCTTCGCCTCGAGCCGCCCGTGGTTTAGAGTAGTGCACTGGACGGGTAGGTAGGCCAGGAAGCGTGGGTAGCGGCGGACATGTGTGTAGGAAGACACAAGTTTCCTCCAGGGACTCCCGGCTGTCCTCCATCACCGTTCGGTTATCCGCGAGGATATAGTAGGTTCCTTCTGCAACGGTATGGGGATCCCTATCCGGATAGGTTTTGCCAACGGCGTACGGCTCGTCCAACCGGTGGCCATCTATATAGACATCTCCCGATCTAATCAGCACGGTCTCCCCGGGGAGTCCGATAATGCGCTTTGCGTCTAACATAGCGGCATCTAGAGTCCTCTTGAACACCACAATGTCCCCTCGCTCGGGACTAGCAAAGTGGTAGATGTACATGTTGACCAAATAATAGCCCCCCTTGGGTACGCTCGGATGCATGGCCTTGTCTACGATCAACCCCGCGCTCACGACATATCCCTGAACAAAGTAATACATCAAGATGGACCAGAACAGGATGAAGGCCAACCGGTACTGTCTTCGGTCCTCTTTCAGGGTAAAAAAAGCTCTCATTTTCTCCGTTCCTGTACCGCCTGCTATCGAAACACTTTTTACCATCACTGACCTCGCCGCCTGTCTTCATCCACCGGCGCTTTGAGACGCCAAATCATCTTCGCGACCGTGTCCAGAACGCAACTCCAGCCGAGGGTTGCATATCCTGGACCAGCTTTTTGTTCTCGTAACTAGTTATAATTACAGGTGAAGGCAGGTACCCCATGCCGATTTTCATGCGGCCTGGGCTGACCCGTTACCGGATGGTGGAGTACGGCTCTTGAGGGATAAAGCCCAAACGACAGGAATGGGAAGCGTGTGCTAATGCGGAAGGGCCTGCTGACCAACGAGGAGGTCTTGGAGGAGATCAAGGCGGTACGGCAGGAGATGGAGGGGAAGGATGGGCGGTAGGGATATAGAAAACGGGGTACGTTACCGGGCGGGCAGAGGGGTAGACGAAAAGTGCTGCTATCTGTTTATAGCCAAGCTGTCGGCATGTAGACTGCGGGAACCTAAGCCCTCATGACCGCGTGCTCTGAGTTCTTCTTTCAGAATCCTCGTCTCCTTATCCACTCTGTTCATCCAGGTTTCGTAGTCATTCTCTCGATGAGCAAGTAAGAAAAGACCCTGGGAGAACCCCTGAACTCGAAAGGGGTGCCACCCAAACTAGGTTACTCCGCCCTTCCTTTAATAATGACGAATTTGTGGCCTTGGGGGGTATCTTTGTAGTCGAGGGTGACGTCGGCCAGGATCCTGCTGGTTTCCGGAGCCACGACCAGCACCTTCTCGTCCGCACAGTACAGTTCTCGGTCCCCCGCTACCGGGAGACCGATGGTGAGGTTGAACTCCCCTTCACCGCTCTGGAACAGCCGGGACACGCTGCCTGGGTGCTGTTCCTGCACTTTTTAGTTCTTGCGCCGCCTGCTCCGTGAGCTGAACCATAAGTCGCCTTCCCCTGTGTGTTGACCGACGGGCTCACCACCTGCAGGATCCCTCCCGAGGAAGCATGCCAATATTTGGATCCCTTAAACTCCTGGGGAGGCCTCTTGAGTATCATCCGTGGGTGAGAGGTGTCAAGCACCGAACCGGAAGCTATTTAATTCTTGACACTGGGTGGGACCGTCTGTACGGTGACACAAAAAAAAGGGGCAAGGGTCCCGGCCGAAAGTTTCTCGGAACTTTTGATTGTCTTACGCCTCAAAGGCTACGCGAGCCTCTGAGGGCTCTTTTTTTTAAGGGACCCCTTGGCGCGGAGGAACCACGATGTCGACCAAACGGTCCGTCGGAATATTCCCCTTCGGAATCCGTAAGGAGGGAAGGAGGACACGTCCGGCGAAACTGCACGGGGTCAATTTCGGGGTCGCTTGCGGCGCCATCCTCTGTGCTGTGATTTCACCGATGGCCGTCCAGGCCGGATCACAGAAGGGAGAAAAAGAGATGACGGTATCATCTGGCACGAGAGTCTCCATCGAGTATACCCTCAGGCTGGAAGACAAGGCGGTGATTGATGCCAACGTCGGTTCTGAGCCGTTGACCTATGTTCATGGGTCAGACCAGATTATCCCCGGTCTGCAGAAGGGGTTGGAGGGGATGAGGATTGGTGAGAGTAAGCAGGTCACGATCAAGCCGGAGGAAGGCTATGGCGCGGTGAACCCAAAGGACTTTGTTGAAGTAAAGAAGGAGGAGGTTCCACAAGACGCGCTCACAGTCGGTGCCCAGCTCGAGGGCCGCGATGACAGCGGCCGACCTTTTTACGCCCGGGTGGTGGAGGTCAAGAATCAAACGGTGGTGCTGGACTTGAACCATCCCCTGGCTGGCAAGACCCTCTTCTTCGAGGTCAAGATACTGGACATTCAAGAGACATCGGTCGAGTGATGCCATAGGCGAGGCCGGCAAGGAATCCGTCGGGATGTTCCCATCGGACGTGGTTTCCATACCCTGAGGACCTCTCCCAGAAGATAAGGACCGGTGACCCCTGTGGAAAGCGATAAGCCATGGAGATGGACAAGGCACACAAATTACGGGAAGCATGGAAGGCCCATGGTAATCCACCGTGTGACCATCCAGTGTACGCACAGGAACTCTATCTGGGTTCCGGTACTGGTGACTACGTGCGTACAACCTGTGGGGCCTACGTCGAACCGGAAGAGTTAAGAAATCGCCGCGAATCAAAATAGGAGTCCGGTCTACCCTGTGTACGGGGAAAATTCGCGGCTTACATCGGTATATCCGAAGGTGGAGGACAGTGATGAACGCGCCAACGATGGAAACCCTGTAGTTAACGTACTGAGATATTCGAATCCAATCCCCTGAAAGAACCTAAATAGCAGGAGGAAGCGGTACGATGGATCAGTTTCAGGAGATCGTAAGAGACTATGGTGTCGTGATAGAGAGTCTGGAAACCCAACTAGGAATGCCAGTTCCAATGTCACTTCTTCCCTATCCTAAAGAGGATATCAGGACTGCGTTGATACGCTCAATAGAATTGACTACGGATGACGTAATGAAAGAGGCGCTTGAGGTTGGCTTATTGGTCCTCGATGATTTTATTCCCGATGAGGAAGTACCAGCCGATGAAGAGGTTCGAGATGAAAGAGAAAATCTATAAAATTCACCGCATTGAAGCACGCTCAGTAGAGTATCAATCAGGGGGATGGCCAGCGGAGGCGGTGGTGGAATGGCGAGAGCAAGGACATTTTCACACATTCAGACTTCACCACCCCGAGGGAAGGAAGCCCTTCCCGACACAGGATAAAGCCGAGGCATACGCTATTCGCATGGCAGAGCAATGGATTGACGGCGGGAAGCCAGGATTGGACGCTGAAGGCGGATAGGATCGGAGGGGTGAACGATGGCACACCCAAGGAAGCGGAACAAGCCAAAGACCTGGAAGAAATCAACGGGGCGGAGTCGATTGATTTGATTCGAAGATATTGGTGATGGGGTCAGGTCTACTCTTGACTCATCTCTCGCGGAGCTGGCCTTTCACTGCGAACCGCCCGAGCGATCTCACCACGCTTTTCCAATCCGTCCTTGTTTCTCCTGATCACACTGCCGATCGCTGATAATTCCAACGGCGACCTTGACAAGTCCTTGAGAACCGGGAAGAATCGGCGCATCCATTGGAAGTCTGAGGCCCGGAATATGCTGATCAGCATCCTCAAAAGTTAGACCGCCTTGTCCCGCGTCACTCCGAGTTTTGATATGGAAGCTGCTTGGTACGAAAAACAGGGCCCTGCTGCCGAGGTGCTCGTCGTCGGGGAAATGCCGGACCCTCAGCCTGAACCGGGCGAGGTACGCATCCGCGTAGCCGCTTCCGGCATCAATCCCGGCGACGTGAAGAAGCGCCAGGACACTTTTGACGTTGGGATGCCTTTTCCGAGGGTAATACCCCACAGCGACGGGGCGGGCACGATCGACAGCGTCGGCGAGGGCGTCCCGGCGTCGCGGGTGGGCGAGCGGGTGTGGTGCTTCGGCGCGCAGAGCTCCCGCCCGTTCGGGACGGCAGCCGAGTACGTTGCCATTCCGGCCGTCCAGGCTGTCCCGCTCTCGACCGGAGTCTCGTTCGAGCAAGGGGCATGCCTCGGCATTCCCGGCATCACGGGCCACCGTGCCGTGCATGTCGCGGGGCCGGTCGCCGGCAAGACCGTGCTGGTACAGGGAGGCGCGGGGGCAGTTGGGCAGTGTGCCGTGCAGCTCGCGCATCGGGCAGGGGCACGGGTCCTTGCCACGGTACGGAAAGCGACGGATGCCGAGGTGGTTCGGCGAGCCGGGGCCAATGAGGTGCTCGTCACTGGTCCCGACCTCGTTGAGGAGATCCGCGCCTACGCGTCCGCTGGCATCGACCATGTTGTCGAAGTGGCGTTTGGCCATAACGTGGCATCGGACGTCGCGGTCTTGGCGGACGGCGGCTCGATCGCGACGTACGCGACGTCCCACCCTGAGCCACCGGTCCCGTTCTGGCCTTTGGTGTTCAAGAATGTGCGCCTGTTCTTTCTCGGAAGTGACGATTTTCCCGCAGCGGCGAAGGCGGCTGCGGCACAGGCCCTGAATGCAGCATTTGCGGTCGGGTGGGCGGGATTCGAGATTGTGCACCAATTGCCACTGAGTGACATCGCGCTGGCGCATGAGCGCGTGGAACGTCCGACCACACCTGGTCGGGTCGTTCTGGAGTTGCGGTAGGCTTCGGCGCCTAACAAGGAAATGCACCTGACGGGCGCGGACGTTCAAAAAGAAGCGTTGATTTATAAATTCGGGATAGATTTATTTGTTGTCGTCCTTTCTCGGCCGGCCTCGCCTGCGGCGGGTCAGCGGCTGCCCGATGGTCCCAGCGATAAAAGTCGCAATCCTGACCCCCCTCTTGCTCCGCAGTTGAGGAGGTTGACTATGCGCACGATTATGCACGCGTTATTGATTGCAGCAATGCTGGTTTTTCCAGCGACCTCGAGCGCCGACACCCGACAGCTCTCTAATGGTAAAGATCTAACCGGGT
>JAAXQN010000230.1 GCA_012974305.1 Candidatus Methylomirabilis sp.
TGGGAAGACAGTCTCAGGGGCGGGCTAACTGACTTTTTTCAGGGCGTCGATGAAATTATCGATGAGTTGCAGGGACGCTTCCGAGGTCTCTAAGAATTCCAGCCCCGACCGATAGATCAGGTCACGGTCCCCAGTGGGCTGGACCTCGTAGCGGTGTACTGTCGAGTGAGCGACCCGACACTTCAGGCCAGCCTCTTTTCCGGGGGCCGCCAGGGTTAGAAATGCGACGGTCTCGGGCCAGACGTGGCTACTCGAATGTTCGATCAGGGCTCCACCGAGGCTAAGATCAAGGACGGAAGCCTGGTGGGCGCTGTCAAGCCGACCCACGTGCCTGCCTCCGACCTCCCACCGGCGATGACGTCGCCTGTCGCCACTCAGTGGGTATTGCATCCGCATCTAGGCCACCGCCGCGGGTACAGTGCAGATCCCCTCTAGCTTGATAATGTGGACGCCGGGGCACCACGCCGCAAGGGTTTGCACCGCCGTGACAAAATCTACCGCCGCTATCTCCTTGAGCTCCGGCTCCGCGTCAGGAGCTACCTGGATCCTGAAAACGTATATCGGCATGCTGTTACCCCCCCCTCCGCCTTTTGGGCTAATGTCCATTGGGTCCTGGAACATCTCCGAGCTTGCATAGGCATCCTTAAAGTCCTACATGCAACAACTGGACCAAGTGTTGGAAATCCCACCAAGCAGACGCTGTCTGGACGTGACAGTGAGGGAATCGGCCCTCCGGACCGCATCTAAGGCCTACGAGTCAAGGAGTTGGGCCCGAACCTCCCCTGTTAGGGAGTCCCACCACCGGGCTGGTGATAGTCCCCACCCCAGACCCATCTGAGTGCCTGCCACGAAAATGGTGGCATTCCTACAATGAACAACCGGGCTTACTACTCGCTTCTGATTCGGACACCATCTCCCGGTAAAGAGACGGTCTTGGAAGGATGTCTTGATCTTATTCGTTCTACACGGTGGTACTGCAGGGCTGATACTGCGGTGGAAGGATTTGGAGGGAGGCACGGGAGGTCAGGAGACCTGGAGGGCTTTCCCCAGGGAGGTGAGATCGGGTGGAATAGCAATCGGGAGGGTGAGATCGCTTGGGGGCTGCTTCAGCCCGTGGCCGGTGATCACCGCGACGACCACGTGGCCCGGATGAATCAGCCCATCCTGGGCCAGCCGAATGGCCGCCCCGAGAGAGATCGCCCCCGCCGGTTCGGCGAAGATCCCGGCTTTTCTCGCCAGCAGACTTTGGCTCCGTTCGATCTCCACCTCCGAGAGGGCCACGGCCATCCCACCTGAGTCCCGGGCGGCTTGAAGAGCCCGCCACGCCATGGTAGAGGGTCCTCCGACCCGAATACTCTCGGCGATGGTCTGTCGCGGCTCGACCGGCAAGATCTCATCCCGCCCCGCTTGGAAAGATTCGACGATGGGGGCGCAGGCTGCCGCCTGCACCACCACGATCCTGGGGAGCCGGTCGATCCAGCCCAGCCGGTACAGTTCATTGAATCCTTTCCAGCAGGCGGCTGGGCCCGTCCCGCCCGCTGTTGGATGGATCACCCAGTCGGGAACCTGGCCATCAAGGTCCGTCCAGATCTCATAGGCGTAACTCTTCTTCCCCTCATTCCGAAACGGATTGGACGAGAGGCAGTTGTACCAGCCGAACGACTTCAGGGCCTGCCCATAGAGGTGTGCCGTCCCGTCATAGTCGGCCTGCACGCGGACAATCCGAGCCCCATAGGAGGCCGCTTGGACCACCTTTTCCGGGGCCGTTGCCTCTGGAACAAAAACAACGCTCTGAAGACCCGCCCGGGCGGCGTAGGCGGCCACGGAAGACGCCGCGTTGCCTGTGGAGGCAACTGCTACCACATCCTGCCCCTCCTCCACCGCACGAGAGATTCCCACGGCATTCGATCGATCCTTCAAAGACCCCGTGGGGAGCAGGGTGTCGTTTTTCAGGTACAGGTCGGCCCCTCGAACCTCCTGCCGTAGTCGCCCTGCGGGCAAGAGGGGTGTCCCCCCCTCACCGAGGGTTACAATCGCCTCCTCCTTTTCGATCGAAAGAAACTCCCGCCATCGCCAGATGCTCCGATCCTCGCGCCGCAAGAAAAGGTCGGGCCCTTCCCTCTTGAGGCCGCTCAGGTCCACCTCCACCTCGAGGGTCGCGTGACACTCTGCGCACCTGGGCTCTTTTATCTCGACTGGGTAGCTCCTCGCGCATTTGGGACACTTGAGACCTTGGACCTTTCCCACACTATGCTCCCTAGTTCGCTAATATTCATGGCCAAAACGAAAAACCCAAGCCCAGCTCCAATTTCTCTCCTACGGGAGCGGCCGGTCATGAAGGAAACACCAAGGATCAAATAGGCTTGGACGCATACTTTCTGAGGATGGCGATGGACACGAC
>JAAXQN010000168.1 GCA_012974305.1 Candidatus Methylomirabilis sp.
CGGGGTCGAGATCCAGCGGGAATATCTGGAGATGGCGCTGGCGTACTACCAGGGGCGAGAAGCGTCGCCGCAGGTGTTGGACATCTTGGAGAAGTGGGGCTGGGTCTTAGAGAAGCTCGAGGAGGACCCGTGGCAGCTTCATCGGCATCTGGATTGGGTGATCAAGATGGAGCTGATCCGGTCGTACATGGAGCGGCGGAAGGTGGGATTCGAGGACCAGCGGATCTCGATGCTGGATCTGCAGTTCCACGATATAAAGAGGAGCAGGGGACTCTACTATCTCCTGGCCCGGGAAGATATGGTCGATCGGATGTGCACCGATGAGCAGATCGAAGGAGCGATGGTGCAACCGCCCCAAACGACACGGGCGAAGATCCGGAGTGACTTTATCAGGTACGCCACAGAGCGGAACAAATCCTATGATGTCGGGTGGAGCTATCTCAAGCTCAATGATCGGTACCAGCGGACCATCCTCTGCAAGGATCCGTTTCAGTCAAAGGATGCGAGAGTGGAGGAGATGATCGCCTCCTCTTATTATTGAGGCGGAAAGCAGCGGATCCCTTTCTGGGTGGCCCATCGAGCCGCCCTATTTTTTTGCTGCCAGTAGTTCGCCTTTCCCTGTTGAGTGTGGGGGTTCTCGGCTGATCGCTCACGGCGAACAACTTACTTCTTGGAAAGGAGCGAAGAGGTGAAAGTCAATGTCCAGGTGCAGGACGTTGTTGCCTACCCTGGTGATGCCCTGATTGTCAATCTCTTTGACGGGGTAAGGAAGCCGGGCGGAGCGACCAGGGCCGTGGACGAAGCTTTGGGTGGTCTGATTTCCCGGGTGATCGCTCAGCGAGAGTTTCAGGGAAAGGCAGGTTCTTCCGTACTCCTACATACCCAGGGGAAGCTCAGGGCCGAGCGGGTGCTCGTCATCGGTCTGGGAAAGCAGGAAGAGTTCGGACTCGAATCAGTCCGTGCTGTCAGCGGGGAAGCATTGAGGGTCCTTCGCCGCCATGGGTGTAGGCGGGTAGGGACGATCCTCCATGGGACAGGGGTGGGGGGTCTCGGAGTTGAAGAGACGGCACAAGCCATCACCGAAGGGGCTCTCCTTGGCCTGTATACATTCGACCGGTATAAGAAGAAGGAAGAGGATCGCAAGGCCGTCCAGGAGCTCTCTCTTCTTCTCCGGGAGCGAGAGCAGATGGCCAAGGTCCGCACATTCGCCGCGACTGGTCAGGTCATTGCCGATGCTGTCAACCTCGCCAGGGATCTGGTGAATGAACCCTCCAATAGTCTGACACCGCAGGATCTGGCTGCTCGAGCGCGGACCATGGCGAAAGAGCAAAAACTCACCTGCCAAATTCTGGAAAGGAGGCAGCTTGAGCGGATGAGAATGGGGGCCCTCTTGGCAGTGGCGCAGGGAAGTAGCAGATCGCCAGTGCTGCTTGTCCTCTCTTATCAGGGGAGGAGAGGGAAACAGCCGACCTTGGGGTTGGTCGGAAAGGGGATCACTTTTGATTCCGGAGGAATCTCGATCAAGCCGAGTGAGGGGATGGAACAGATGAAGGGGGACATGGCGGGCGGAGCGGCCGTCATCGCAGCAATGGGGGCCATTGCGCGACTCAAGCCGGCCATCAATGTGACTGCCATCGTCCCCGCCTGCGAGAATCTTCCCTCTGGAAGTGCCCTCAAACCTGGAGATGTGGTCCGGTCCATGGACGGGAAGACGATTGAGGTAGTAAACACAGATGCCGAGGGGCGCCTGATTCTGGCCGATGCCCTGTGCTATGCGCGAAAGCTCGGGTGCCACCGATTGGTGGACGCGGCCACACTCACGGGGGCGTGTGTTGTGGCATTAGGCTCGGTCCGGAGCGGGGCCTTCACCAACAATCAGGAGTGGATGGGTCGGGTGCAGTCTGCGGCAGAGGCGGTCGGGGAAAAGATTTGGCATATGCCGATGGATGGGGACTACGACGAACAGATTAAGAGCGATGTGGCTGACATTAGAAATATTGGGGGGCGAAAAGCAGGAGCGATTACCGCGGCCAAATTTCTGGCCCGCTTTGTCGGAGAGATCCCTTGGGTTCATCTGGACATAGCCGGCACGAGCCAGGCCGACAAGGAGAAGGGATATACCCCCAAGGGGGCCACAGGGGTTCCCGTCCGAACCCTGATTCGTCTTGCCCTCGATCTCGCCCAGAGCGGCGGCAAGCCGCTGCGCTAGTAGGCTAGGACGCGAGGACGCTTAAAAGCATTCTAGCTTTCCAGCCTTCGAGCGTTCTGGCGGTTAGTTAACTTCGATGGTAACGCAAGTCAGAGTCTTGGTGACGCCAGAGATAGTGCGAATCTTGGACAGAACCACCCGCCCTAGGGCGTCCACGTCGGATGCCTCAACAAAAGCGATAATGTCGTAGGGACCGGTCACCGCGTGGGCAATCTTTACGCCGGGGATCTTGCTGATGGCCTTTAGGGCGTTCCTGGCTTTGTCTGATGCAGCCTCAATGAGCACAAAGGCGGTCGTTGCCGTCATCCCGTCAACCTCCCTGATTCATTTGTCGTTGGCTTTCCTACCCTGAGGCGGGGTCAATCTCTGTCCGGGCCTCTCGTTCCTCTACCCATGCCCACGATACTCTCATCACCGCGCCCGGCGCAACGGAAATCCGCAAACCCTATCCTTATACGAGCAACTTCATCAAGAGATGGAGGAGAATAGTTCCGATGGCCAGGGGACAGAGATAACGAATGAGCAAAAACCATGGTCGCCCCAGGCTGGGATATGCACTTCCTTCCATCACTGCCGCTAGGGCCTCCTCGGGGGACCAACGCCAGCCGACAAAGACACAGAGGAGGAAACCGCCCACCGTGAGAGCGACATTGCCAAACAGCATGTCCATCAGGTCAAGGAAGCCCATCTGGAGTAAGGGAATGCTGGAGAGGAATGTGGAGGCTCCGGTGCTCAGAGCGGCAGGGATGCCCAGGATAAAGGCTACCCCGCCGGCCAGAAAGCAGGCTTTGTGTCTTGTCCACCCTTTCTCGTCTGTCATGTACGCAACGCAGACCTCCAGGAGTGAGATGGCGGAAGTGAGAGCGGCAACCGCCAGGAGCACGAAGAAGACACCTCCGAAGAGACCCCCAAAAGGGATCCGCTGGAATATCGCCGGCAGGACTACGAAGACCAGTTTTGGGCCCGCTGTCGGCTCTGCCCCCCCTACGGAAAAGAGGGCGGGGAAAATGACGAGCCCAGCCAAGAGAGCGATGACGGTGTCAAAAAGGCTGACGGCTGCGGTGGTGAACACTACGTCCTCGCTCTGAGACAGATAACTCCCGTACGTGATCATCGCTCCCATGCCGAGGCTCAGGGAGAAGAAGGCCTGACCGAGAGCCGCTAAGAATGTGGCTGTGGTCACCTTGGAGAAGTCTGGTTTGAGATAAAAGGCAATGCCCTGCCCTGCCCCTTCGAGAGTGACGGCGCGGAGAACGAGAAGTATAAGCATGAGGAAAAGAATAGGCATCAGAATGAACGTCCACCGCTCAATCCCACGCCGGACTCCACCCATCACGACGGCCACCGTGAGTGCCATGAATAAGGCGTGGTAGGTGAGGACCGACTGGGGATCGCCGACAAAATGCTCGAATAACCTTCCGGTCTCCCCGGGGTCGGTTAGGTGGGTGAAGGCGCCTGTAACAGCCTTAAGGGTATAGGCAAGAGTCCAGCCTGCCACCACCGAATAGTATGAGAGGATAGCAAACCCGGTGATGACACCAAGGACTCCCACGTTCCGCCAGGCGGAGTTCGGGGCCGCCCCCTCGAAGGCGCCTACGGGGTTGCGCCGGGTACGACGACCCAGACTCACCTCAGCCATCATCACCGGCAGTCCGATGAGGAGGACGATGAATAGGTAGATCAACACAAAAGCAGCCCCGCCGTTCTGCCCCGTGAGATACGGAAAGCGCCAAATATTCCCCAAACCGATTGCCGAGCCCGCGGCGGCCAAAACAAAAGCCGTCCGCGATCCCCACGTTTCTCGTCTTAGGTTTCCCGTATTTGGTTCCATGTACTCTCCGGATTCGTCCCCACCTGTCCGCCGTAGGTTCTTACGGCTCGGCTGAAAAGATTGGCGCGTCGCAGCGGAGGCATCGGTGGCTTACAAAGAGGTGATTCGGCGATTTGATGTCCGGGGTGATCTGGGAATCCACCTGGTCCGAGATTCCCCTTGGGCACGGCAGGCGAGTGGGCTTGGATGTATCAGGTTTCGTCAAGAATGGAACCGCTGGAGTAAATCCTTTGCCTCCTTGTACGCAGGGTCGATCTCGAGGGCCCGCTTGACACAGCGCAAGGCCCCTAGGGCATCTCCCACCTCTCGGAGGCAAATCGCCTTGTTGAGCCAGGCTTGCTTGAGATTGCTGTCCAGCCTAATGGCCTCGTTAAAGCAGTCGATCGCTTCCTGGTATCGCCGTTTGTTGAAAAGGCAGAGGCCTTTGTTATTCCACGCGGCCTTCAGGCGCATAGGGTCCTTGAGGTCATGGATAGCCCGGTCAAGATACTGAATGGCGTGGTCATACTCCTGAATGAGACGCAGAACCGCTCCAAATTCCAGGGAAACTTCGGCCTCCGTTGCTGGCTTCGCCCCCGGCAGAGTAAGGAGGTGGGGGGCGTGAAAAGAAAAGAGGGGATGCTTTAGCGTGGATGCCTTTAACTGGATCCTGGCGAGATAAGCTCGGATGTCACGAGCGGCCAGGAGGGTCGAGAACTCTTCATGGAGGCTATCGGTAACGGCCCGGAGAGACAGGTCGCTTATGAATCGGATGCGAGCGACCTCCCGGAGCTTCTCCCTTTCTCCGTCCGGGATGAATTTCGCATCCATTTCTCGGTCACTCGAGAGATAGTTCTGCGCTGAGGAGATCGTAAACGATAAAGCGGCTGGAGAGATGGATAAGAGATTAATGATTGCCTCGATCTCTTCCGCGGGTAGCTTCAGGCGAAACCGATCCTCGAGATAAGAGGCCAAACCCGTAGTCATCGTCTGCGAAGCAAACCGGGAAGAGAGGAAGCGGAAGCGGTATGTACCGGGAAGAAACTGGCGGGCCAGATGTAGGAAGTTTGGGAAACCTCGGTTCAGGCGGTACCGATCCAGTTTGCGGGACTTTCCGGAAGCCCGTTGAGAGCTTACGACCCCCTCTTTTTCTAGCCATTGGAGCAGGAAGAGGATGTCCTGAGGCGGTTCACCCAGGGCCTGGGTCAGTTCATCGGCGGTGCGTGGTTCGTACGGGAGGAGTTCGAGAAGGATCCGGTTCCGCAGGCCGAGATCAAGTAGTCGTTTGTCCTTGAGGGCGGCGTCCAGACGCTTGATCTCTTGAGCAATGGTGCCGGGGGCTGGACCGCCTCGCCCTTCGAGGACAATAAAGGCCATCGGGCGTCCACGGACCAGGAGGGTCTGAACCCAAAACAGGTTTCTGCCGAGAAAGGCTAGAAAACCGGATCCTGGAGGGAGAGTTGAGGAGACGGCCACCTCCGCCTCGAGCGCCTTGAGGTCCGAGAGACGGTGGTTTTCGGCGAGGTGGGCGGCGATCGTCTCCGGACTCAGGAGGTGTAGGCCTTGCCGGACATCCTCACCCAAGGTCTGATACCAGCTGAGAACCTTGGGACTAAAGGGAGTGCAAGAGAGGAAGAAACCCCGGAGCTTCTTGGCCTTTTTTCGTTCTCGACGGAATCGGCTGAAGAAGCGTTTGACCTCTTCGAGTGCAACTTCCCTGGAGAGGGTGTGGCATTCAATCAGATAGGGCGTGGCATTCTGTCGATGCCTTCCGCGGATGTCGAGGAGGGAACCTATCCCGGTTACCCTGAGGCGCGTACGAATGGGGGAGATCCCGACTGCATCGAGGACCTGACGCACCAGGAGTTCAAAGGCCTGCCCCTTTTCACGCCGGGAAGGGGCTAGTACCTTAATCCATATCACGCCCCTGTCCTCCACCTTGAAAGGTATTCAGGTGATGACTTACTTTTGCCTCTCCTATCAAAAGATGGATGAATAACTGTTATTTTTTACTTCATAAAACATACTGCAACTTCCAGGATTAAAAGAGCTTATGTGTCTCGCCACATACCGAGAGAAGCCCTTGGCGGTTTTTCCTAGCATACCGTGAACGGGCGGGTCAAGAGGAACTTTAACGGGGAGCAATTGACAGCTCTAAACCACCATGTTAGCGTAAGCGCAGCCAGCGTGTCACGTAGCTCAGATCTGCCAAGGGGTTTCGGGATGCAGGTACAGGTGAAGCTATTTGCAGCAGCCCGGGATATCGTGGGACAGGGGGAAGTTTCGCTGCAACTGACTGAAGGGAGTACGGTTGGGGATTTGATGGAGCATTTTTTCACCCGATATCCTCAGCTCAAGGCGATGGCCGGGTCCCTGCTCCTCGCAGTCAACCGGGAGTTTGCGGAGCGGACCGTCAAGCTCCAAGAGGGGGACGAAGTGGGGGTTATCCCTCCGGTCAGTGGAGGCGGTCATGTTTGAGGTCACCGAGAAACCCCTCTCGGTAGCAGAAGCCGTCTCCGCGGTCAGCAAAAGGACATGTGGGGCATTGGCAACCTTTACCGGGGTCGTCCGAGAGTTTTCCCGAGGGAAGCAGGTTTCCTATCTCGAATATGAGGCGTATCCCGAGATGGCCATTGCCAAAATGCGTCAAATCGAGCAGGAGATTCGGGACAAGTGGGAGATCGAACAGATCCTCATCCACCATCGAATAGGTCATCTCGAGATTGGCGAAGCCAGCGTTGTGATTGCCGTCTCTGCCCCCCACCGTCGGCAGGCTCTAGAGGCCTGCGCCTACGCCATTGAGCGCCTCAAGCAGATCGTTCCGGTGTGGAAAAAAGAGGTCTCATCTGACGGCTCATTTTGGATCGGCATGGGCTCCTAGGGAGTTCACAGTTCATGGTTCAGGGTTCATGGCTTAGACTCGTTTCTCGTTCAGTTCATCGAGTTTATCGGGTTCATTGGGTGAGCCGGCCAGCCTGCTAGCTTCCAGCTTTCCTAGGCGATAAGTGATTTCTGACTGCCGAGGGCTGCCTGCTGACACCCGGGGCGGCAAATACGCCTGACCGCAAACCTCCCAAACGCGAGCCGGCGAGGGAAGCAAAGCCTGAGGAGGGCGGAAGCTGACTTGCGTCTCCGAAGGCTTTCGGAGAGCGGAGCGCAGGCGGGGGTGGCCGTCCTGTTATTCATTGAACCGGTCCGCGCGTAACGAAAATCCTGCGCTGAGGCAAGCAGTAGAATTTTCCGCCGACGAAGGATGCTCTCCCGAGCCGGAGAGCGTTGGGGGGGTTCCCGCGGTGAACGAGCGGGTCAGGTTTGGGATCCAGAAGCTGGATGAGATGTTGGGTGGAGGACTCCTTCCGGGGACTTTGACCGTTGTTTATGGGGCGACCGGGATCGGGAAAACCCACGTAGGTCTTACATTTGCGGTCAATGGTGAGCGGTACGAGGGAGCGCGAGGGGTCATCTTGGATGTGACTGCCCGAGGAGACTCTCAGCGCCACGAGGAGTACGCGAAGAGGCTCTTCGGCTGGGAGCTACAATCCTGGGACCACTTGATCTACCCAGGGCAACAGCATCCCTTTCCACCCCCGTTGTCCTTAGAGAAAATGCGGTACTGCCACGAATTTGATTACGGCGGAAGAGTGGAGGACTATCAGGTGAATAAGCCGGCGGGACCGGAGTTTCGGCGGGACTGGCTGGCTGCCTACGCGCAGCGGTGGAAGACAGTGCTTTCCTTCTTCTACTTTCACTTTGCCGCACAGGTCAAGAGGGTTGTCGTGGACGGCGTGGACCCTACCCAGTCTCCCTCCGCGTCGATACAACTGCACATTTTTGACGAGCTGTACCGAAAGGTAATCCACCAAGATTCCGAGGTCATGGGTATGGAGATCCTGATTCCTGTCTGGCGGCACCGGGAGTTCATCGAAGAGAACCGCTACGACCATGGGGAAGTAGCGACCCTCCTCCTGGTCACTGCAGAGGAGAATTTGTTGGATGATCTCATCGCCAAAAAGATGGGGGAGGGGGACATTGGAGCCTCAGCGAACACCATTATCCTCATGGGGAAGCGAATAGGGAAGAACAGGGTCGGCCGCGCCCTGTATGTTGCCAAGCACCGCGGCAGCGCTTGCAGCACCGAGATCGCCGAATACAATCTTACCGACCGGGGACTTGTTTTTTCCTAGCCCGCATTATTCACGAACGGAGTGTCTTCGTGAATAATGCGCCTGCAGGTGCGGGCTCGGCCGCACCGGCAGGTTTCGACAGGCCGCTTGCGCGGCCCGCTCAAGGCTAGCCCTGAGCGACGCCCCGCACACGCGGGGCGGAGTCGAAGCCCGGAAGGCAGATTATTTACTTCTATGTGAATAATCCAGGCTAGGGGACGGAAGAGGGTACGGTTCAAGCTAGGGATTACCACCGGTTTTGGTCTGCAGCACTTT
>JAAXQN010000164.1 GCA_012974305.1 Candidatus Methylomirabilis sp.
GTCTGTGTCCGTCGAAGAGGAAGCTGTTCGTTTCACCGTCAGTGGTCCACTGACCCAGTCATTAGACGATGTCCGGTCTTGGGTCACCGGTATCGTCCAGCGTGCAGACCAGTTGGACAGAACGTTACTCGACACCAGGCGGTCGGGTACGCTGATCACGATGTTTTACGTGGCACTGGTGGAGAATACATTGGAATCACCAGTGTATGACGTCCTGTGTGCCTGCTCGACCATTCCCACGCGGTACCAAGTCCAGTACAACCAGTCGGTCACCAAGCGGGCACATTGTGGTCGAAGGACTCCGGCAGACGACGCGGACGGCGACGGCGGGCATGGCGACTCAGCGGCCCGTCTTGCCCGCGGCATCGAGCACCGGCACCTCCGAGAGATAAGAAAATTCGAGTCTGACCCTAATTCACTTACGTGAGCACGCAAAGATTATAGGTGATGAGTATGCCGGAGGTGGGCCGGGGGCTGTGGTGACCCCGGTTTCATTACTCAGCGCTCAAAAGTTGAGTCAAGAGCAGACTTGACCCCATGCCCTGGTGGCATCGGCAATTCTCCTACGCAAAGCACAGTACTTTCTCCGATAAAATGTGTATAACTTTTCATACACCGGGGGGTGTTCATTTGCCTGCCTAAAATCCATTGTCCTTCGCACCTTTGTAATACTGGGTGTAAAAAATTCATACCCACGACAGTCTTTTAAAAGCGAGGCAAAGGACCTTCATCTAAATTCTTCGTTAATATCAACAGGTTAATGAACTATTGTACTTTGGCATCCTGTTTGCTTTATGATCACGGCTTACGAAGAAATGGTTGTGAACTTTTAAGGTTCGTTTCAAAAAATAGAAAAAGAGCGAATGAAGATAATGAGGTGAATATGGTGTACCATATTGCTGTGATTGTTCTGAGCGCCGCTATTGCATTGTCGCTTCCCTTTACGGTGACACTTATAGCTCAAAATGTTTTGGTCTATTGGTCTCTCATTGGGAACGAGAAGATATTCCTCGTATCCATAGAGATAGCTGTGGCGATAGGCCTGATACTCTTGTTCAACTCCATAGGCAGAGGCATGAAAGACAGCAAACTTTCTAGGATTGCAAGGGGTGCCGGCTTAATCTCTGCAGCTCGCAGAAGGGGCGGATTTCAAAGGAGAAAAGCAAGGAAGTCGAAAGAAAAGCAGGGGATCGCAAGGGATATCAAGATAATAGGCTCAACAGGCTTCCAGACCTTTGCTAACCCAGAGGGAGATTTATATCATGTTATACAGAATTGCCGTGAGGCAAAGATAATGCTCCTGGACCCCATCAGCGAGGGAGCACGCGCACGAGCAAAGAGCCTCCGTGTCCCTGGTATCACCCCGGAGAGTCTTAGGGAGCAGATTATCAAAAGCATAGATTTTCTTAAAAGGCTGAAGGCCGTCCAGAAAAATATCAGGCTTAAGCTCTACTCTGATGTGCCACTCTTGAAGCTGGCTGTCCTTGGAGACTACATCTTTGTCCGACACTATCACACAGGTTTGGATGTTAGGAATACACCGGAATACGTATTTCAGCACGACCAAAATGCCGGCGGCCTTTATACCTTCTTTTACGACTATTTCCTTACACGGTGGCATGACTCGGCCATACCCGAATACGACCTGGACACCGACGAGCTCATTTACAGTGATAAGAGGGGAAATGAGTCAAGAAGGGAATGGTTCTTACAAGACAATTCAGGTACGCCCAAAATGGGCGGTGGAGTTGTTGAGCAGCCCGCGATACCGATAGGCAGTACTCACTGGAAGGCCCACCCGCCGGGCGATCTCCCTCCAGCTCATCCCTTCGCCCCGTAGCTGTACGATCCGCAGACGGTTGAGGACTGCCTTGGGCCGCCCGATGTGCGTCCCCGGGCGGAGTCGATCGTGACGCTAAAGCCGGAAGAGGATCCGGAACAGGTTGCGGAGGAGGCCCACGCCGCTGGCAGGCGCGGTCGAGCCCTTCGCGAACTCCGGTGCGCCACCGGGCCGGGCGCTTCGGCGAGAAGACGCGGATTCGGGCGTTGCCCAGTAATCTTCGACGTGATCGCTGAGCCATGAAGCCTTCACCGCGCCCGGCTTCTTGCCCGGGGCCTTCCTGCGGCGAGCGCACGCGTTCAACACGAACTCCAGCTTCTCTCTGATCTCGGGGTCACCGAGCGCCCGCAGATCCGCGATCAGGGGGGAGCTTCGAGGATCCAGGAAGTCCCCGCGGCGAAACAAGAGATTGTCGCCGTTGTTGTACTTGTCCCAGAGACTCCGCTCGCGCACCAGCGCGCAAATCGCGATCTGGATCACGGCGTCCGAAAACTCGTCGACCCCGGCATGGAAGTCCTTCTGGGTTCGCGCGGGGTTTTGATAGTCTGGGTGCCCCGTCTCGTTGCTCTTCTCCCCCGCGAGCGCGGGTACCCACATCCCGTCGTAGTCGATTAGGCGAAGATCGCCGTTCGGTCGCACCAGGACGTTGCCGTGCTGCAGGTCGCCGTGCGCGATGTGGGCGGATCGGAGATCGGCGAGGAGCTTCACCCAGGTCTTCTTGAGCTTTGCGAGCACGCGCCAGCGCGACAGGTTCTGCTCAATGAACGTGTTCAATTGGCGACCTTCGACCCACTCCATCTTGACGAGCGGAAACGACTTCCCCCGAACGCGGATCCCCTTGTCCTGGTATTCGAAGGTGACGAAGTACTGGAGCCGTCGGCATTTCCTGAGGTGGTCCGATATCTTCGCGTAGCGCTGGTGCAGGTCCGGGATGTTCCGAAGAAAGCACTTCACAGCCCATCGGCGGTGTCCGTTGGCCAGCTCATAGACACTCGCAAACGTGCCGCAGATCGGCCGCGGCAGACCGAGTTTGTTCGCCACAGGAGTGCCGCACCGAAGCTCGTAAGAAGTGAAGGCACCGGGCGGCGATTGAACCGCTTCCTGATAGTCGACCATGCTCGGCCAGTAGCTCGAAAGCGACATGCTCTAGGCCACCTCGACTCGGAGTAGGGTGGTGTCATCGTTGTGCAATCCGCCGTTCTCGCGCAGCTCCTCCACGACTTCTTCAAAGGATCGGCTTCCCGGAGCACCACGACCGTGATCCGCAGCATGGTTCAAGCCGCGAAACAAGGGCCACGGGGGCCGACCGGCCTCGTGCTCGGCGAGGGCCCACTGGGCGAGAGCATCGGTCGCCAAATAGAAGGCGTCTCTCGGCCGCCACTCTCCGGAGACGACCGTGAGTCGGTCCGCGTCCAATCCGAACGAGGCGGAAGCATCGGTCGAAATGAGATGCGGGCTGTTGCCGAACCCGTCCGATGTGGAGATCGGCGCGACGGTGAGAAGCTCGTCGGCCCGTACGTGAAAGAAGCAGCTGTCGCCGACAGCCGTGACCTCCCAGGAGCCGCCGAAGGACTCCGCGGGTTGGCCGTCGCGAATCGACAGCCCGACGAGAGCAGCGTGGGCTCCCCTCCTGATCTTCGCCTCCAGGTACCACGGCACCGGGCGGCGGGTCACGAGGCGCAACCAGCAGCGCTGCAAGCGCTTGAGGCTCACCCCGCGGCGGCAGTACGCCCGAGCGAGGAGGCGAGCCCACTCCCCCGAAAACGCGGATTCCGACGCTCCATCAGCAACGGCGCAGTGGAACTCGGAAAGATCTCGCCGGAACACCCGCTCCGGAAGGAACGCATCCTCGTACTCGCTCTCGACGTTTCCGCGCTTCGGCGTATGAAACGCCTGATTACAGATCCACATTGAGGCTCGAGGCGACTCTACCGGGGGTCTTCGTCGTCGCCACTCCAATCGGGCTCTTGCCGTTCGTCGATCTCGGCGTCTGCGGCTTCGTCGTCGCCATCGACGTCGAGGTCCTCCGCGACTTCCGGGCGGTGACTCTCCATCTGGACGTTGCTCGGACGGGTGCCGATGTCGATCGCCTGTACGAGAAGCACCATGTCACCGTTCAGAACGAAGCACCGAGAATCCTCCGACGTGTCGAAGCCCTGTTCTTTCGCCAGCCCACGCATGGCGGGAGTCAAGGGGCTGGCTGTCTCGAACAGCATCTTGGAGTATGCGTCGGGCAGCTCGTCGGGTGAATCCGAGAAGGACACGGGGTTGGCCTTCGGATTAGCCGAAAGGTGAATGTTGAAGAGCATGACGTTGCCGTCGGATGTCGACAGGTTCATCAAGGACTGCAGCAGCTCCGTTGGGTTTCCATCGGTCGACGCGCCATCGGTGATGTGGATGACGATGGGAGGGAAGCTGTCCGGATGTTCAGCGATCCAGCTCTCGAGGATCCGCTGGGCTTCCCCTGCTGCGTGGCACATGGGGGTTCCACCATTGGCAACGGGATCGAACCACACGGGAATACGGGTCGACTGCTCCACGAGCCCGCCGGCTCCGTCGGGGACCTTCTTGGCCCGTTCGTCCACTCGCGCGGGGTTGTCCGCGATCTCGCTGATCGGAATCAGTTCGCGGCCTTCGAGTGGACCAACGAAGCTGGGACCCACAGTCCTCCCGTATCCGATGACTCCTACATTGTAATAGTCGCGGACGCCTTCCGACTTCGCGCATTTGATGGAAAGCTCCTGCAGCCACCGATTGATGGAGTCGGCGACACCGTTCGCCATCTGCTGAGTTTCATCTCCGTTGGAGAGCTTGTCCTGCATCGATTTCGACTGGTCGACCAAGAAGAGAAAGCAAGATGGGTTGTCTCGGCTGATTTCTGCTTTGTACGGCATCGATTGCCTCCTTTGAGATTGCCTCCGTTGAGATTGCCTCCGTTGAGACCCGCTGGCCCCTGGTCCACCCGCGGAAGACAGGTGTACCGACGTCTTCGTCACTTGAATGGGGCGACTGTAGGGGCGTCGGCGAGCGGCAACACGACGTCAGTGGACGCCTGAGCCAGCTCAGTGATAAGAAGATGGTCCTGCATGCTCCCTCCGTCTATGATGGGTTGCAAGCCGTATGCCAGAGGGGCAAGGACCAAGCGTGTACGGGGGGCCAGAGGGCGACCCGCGGTCAAAGGATCATTTCAGGATTCCACCGAATGGATGAGGATCTTGGGGGGAGGCCGAGAGGGAAAATCCACAGAGTGAAGAGTGATAAGAACTCCCTTACACCCCCCTCAGGCCGTGCTTCGCCTGAGAGGGCGTCTGAATTTGTGGTCCGTCCTCGATTGTGCCGAAGGTGGCCAGGGGCTGTGTTCACCCCGGACAGATTGTCAACTGGGGATTTGACCCCTTCCGCTCGATACTACTTCTTCCTGTGGCAGGTGTTCGTGAGCCAGTCGTGGACGACTTTGGTCGCTTCGCAGTCCTCCCGGTTGTAAGTCAGAATGCGTTGCTTCAATTCTCCGTTCCTTCCCGGGTCTTTTTGGTATTCCTCGAACCAGGCAATTGATTGTGAACCGCCCGGGTCTGCATCGCTGTATTGGAAGCCTACGAACTTCGATACCGGCTTGAGCCCGTAGCTCAGGACAGGCAGTACTACGTGGCTTGTCACCTGCTTCTGGAGATCGACCATCTTGGACTGAAACTTTTTCAGGGGTCGAACATGAGCTGCCGCGTACTTCTTTGCCAGCCGATCGATCACGGTTTTCTCGTGCTTGCTGTAGTGGTAGACACGGTAATCTTGCTTCGCAAGCGATCGACAGAGTTCCAAAAATTGCAGAAACGCCTGTGGCTCTCCCTCATGGTTGTCACACCAGATATCGGTGTATTCGGAACTTCCATCAGGGCGAACAATCAGAAAGCCGTACAGATAGATGAGGTCCTGGAGGGGGTCATCCTCGAAGTCAAAATAGATGCGCGTGGGGGCAGTCGGGATGGGGGTGCGACTGAGAATCTCGATATCTTCTGAGAGATAGACCTGTGCCTGACGAGACCACGTCCTCGCCCGCTTCTCTTTGACTCCTTTAATGTTTACTTGCCTCCCATCCAATGCCGTGACATCCTCGACCTTTTGGATGCCAGCCCCATTCAGTGCCTGCTTGGAACCACGCCCGAGTCCCGCCACGAGCGTCACATCGCTCGATGCCTTGAGGCGCTCTAGACAGAGATCGTACCAGCCACACAGGGTGCACTTTTGGATCAGCGCAGGACAATCCCTCTCTTGGCCTGTGACGAGGGCTCGGATATGAGGCAGGATTTCCTCCAGCTTCTCCTTAAAGTCGTTTGGATCAAAGGAGATCTCCTCGCCATCGACGTTGATGACGATGGCCTGCTGCGGATAGACGCCTTGAACGGCTTGAAGGAGTCGGGCATAAAAGGCAAGCTGGATCGCGTAGGTTTTATTGACCGCATTATCTGAGTTGGATTCGTAGCCCTTCCCTGACTTGATATCGATTGGAATGTATGCATGCTTTCCAAGCTTAGATGGCGTGCTGATCTTCTTCAGTAGGTCCGGTATCCCCTGTTCATCCCCAGCAATAAGCACCCCTTGATAGATAAAGGCTTCTCCGCTGCGCATGAGATCGAGGGTGCTTTTGGACCGGTCCTGCTTCGTAAGACCCTCAGGGGACCTACAGTCTAAGCTCTCGATTATCCGCTTTTCATAGAGGGTGCCCCGGCTGAAGAGCAAGTCAAGAAACTGCGAAAGCGGCCGCTTCTTGGCCGGATCTTCGTGCGCGTTCAGATAGACGCGGTGCGGACAGGCAAGATAGTCATAGATGTGTTGGGCCGTAATCACAGTAAAATGCCCTCTCGGGTTTCCTAACCCCAAGAGGGCTGCAACGCTTGTGCCAGCAGTGGACCGAGGATTATGATCACCAGAGATAGATTGTCAAATGCAGACTCGACCCCTTCCGCTACTCAAGATTGTCAAGATATCAAAGCCTGACCCCCATTCCTTCTATGGGGGACGTGTCGAATGATCTCCTATTGTGTGGAAACGGGGCTATAGCGAATGGACGTGCCGCCAGCTTGGCTTTCAATCATGACGACTTCTTTGCGCCCAACGCCAATGATGCCACCAAACCTTCGATACTGGATTTTGTCGCCTTTTTCCCAGTAATCATTCACTTCTATTTTTCGCCCGTTGCGAAGGTGAAGAATGTATTTTTCTGCTGGCCTTTCTTCTCGCCTTTCTTCTTGCTTTTCCTCTCGGCTTTCTTCTTGCTTTTCTTCTCGGCTAATGTCGTAGGTCCTTTGGACAGCAACAGGGACGGATTGGGCCGGGGCTGAATCTTTAAGACGAGCAAGGGCTGCTTCAACAGCATAGGCGTTCCACCCCGGGATTTTTTCGGTGCCGATAAGAATTAATGGTACTCCCCTCCCCCCCAGTTTTCTGAATTGACGTTTTGCCTTGGATGACCAATCGATATCATGCTCCACATACGGGATATCATGTTGATAAAAGTATGCCCTTGCCATTTTACAAGCGGGGCACGAGGAAGTTCCATACATGACGACTTGGGGAGGACGGTCCGCCTTACCGCCTATAGAGTCGGGCTCGTCGGCATTCCAATGTTGGTAAGCAATCAGAGCGATAATGATGACCATCAATACATAGAATTTTTTCACAACAAAAAAGCCCTCCCGGGTCGTGCTCCGAGAAGGCGTTGCAACGCTTGTGCCAGCAACGGGCGGGGGATAATGGTCACCCCGGATAGAGTGTCAGATGGAGATTTGACCCCTTCCGTGATTCTGAAAAAGTAGAATGTCCCCTTTTCCGCGGCTACACTTCGTTAGCGGATCTCTATTGCAAGACCCAGAGCGTGTACTGCGACGGCGACGAGGAGTCCCACCAAGAGCAGCCCAACGAAGGAAAGGAACACCGTCACGAGTCGTGCACCACGGGATTTGGGTGTAATATCACCGAAGCCTACTGTAAACGCAGTGATGAACGCGAAGTAAATCGCCTCCTCAAGGGACACATCGTCAAAGCGCGCAATGAGGATGCCGGAGAGGAAAATGATCAGGACGAAAACGAGGAGTACACCGCCCAGTTCGTAAAGAAGTCCTAGGTGGGCAACGACAAAGTGTCGAATCATGATCTCCCCATTCAATTCGCGAAACGATTGCTGCAGCAGCTAGGCCACCAGAATATAGTGGCGAACATCCAGATCTTCGGCAAGCAGCTCTGGAAACTTCGCCAAGGCGTTCTTAATGTGATTGGTCGCGAAGTGGGCCTGTAACGCCCCTTTCTCTGGAACAGGACCACCTCGCGCCTCGCCATCCCTTCATTCACCTATTCAAGCCTGACACCGTCCCCCTCATTATATACAACAACGCCCTCCCAGGTCATCCTTTCCCGGAAGGGCGTCTGAATTTGTGGTCCGTCCTCGATGGTGTCGGCGGGGGCGCGGCTATGTCCACCCCGGATTGTCAAATGGAGCCTCGATCCCTCCGTTCCTTTCGTTATTTGTCAACAAAAGACTTGACCCCATCTCCTGATCTGGTGGCGGTAGAACTCGGCTAGAACCCAAGGG
>JAAXQN010000171.1 GCA_012974305.1 Candidatus Methylomirabilis sp.
TTTTCGGAAGGACCGGTTTCTGGTCCCGATAAATTCCGACTACGACCTGTACAGCAAAGGACCAGATGGAGACAGTGTGCCTCCTCTCACGGCCGCGAAGAGTCGTGATGATATCATTCGCGCCAATGACGGAGGATTCATAGGTCCGGCATCAGAGTACTGACTCGAATACAGATCATAAAGGTTGATCCGAGCTTCCTCTTCAGGCTACAGAATCAAAGAGTCTTATCGTGTACGGTCGTCGGTCATCGGTGATCGGTCATCCCGCCGTCACGAGGCCCGGCTCCCCGAGCCCCCCATCGATCCTCACGCGACCCGGGAGAAATTGCTCAATCACCCAACGGTTAGTGAGGAGATGCTCCGTCACTGCCGATGTAGCGAGCGAGGAGGAACCAGGGGCAATGGCCATCGGGAGCAAAAGCTGATCGGCCAGGTACGGATCAGCCACCCCTACTCCCTCGAGGTAGGCGATAACCCGGTCGCAAGCCTCATCCGCCACTCGCTCTGCCGGCTTTCCCCTTTCCCCGAGGCTGCTAAATCCGGCCCGCACCCCCTCACACTCCACCAGCAGAAAAAGGATCGTCCCTGGATTTCGCGCTTCCACCTGGCAGATCTCGATCCGACAGGGCGTCTCGAGCGGCCTAAGGCGCGAGAGGGCGCGGTCCCGCTGTCGCTCGGCAACTCTCATCGGGACCCCCGCCACCGCAGAGAGGCCCACGATCTCTACGGGTCGCCCTCGCCGGCTTAGGATCAGGGGATGCAGGCTCGACGGCTGGACCCTTCCCTCGACCAAGCCCCCGCCTTTCGGGTAGAAACCCCATCGCTTCAGCGTGAGCGATGCTCGAAGCCCCATGCCTTCGAGGATAGGCAGTAGAACTTGCTCGATATAGGGAAATGGAGGGCTCCAGGGAACGTGGGTTCCTCCGGTAATGGAGATGCGGGAAGCTGCTGGCGCCAAGGCCAGAGGGATCAGGATCGTCTGCAAGACCAACGAGATGGCCCCGGCTGTGCCCACGTCCCACCGATACTCCCCCGCAGCAATTCGGGCAGGAGCGAACCGGAGCGAGACGGAGCCAACCGCTACCCCCTCCACCTCGGCCGCCGCGATCTCAGCCAGGGCCCTAGCGCCCGCCAGGTGTTGGGCCTGAAGTCCCGGGTTCCTCCGTCGGGCCCGGATCTTCTCGATCAGCACCGGACGCTCGAGCACGGCACTCAAGGCCAGGGCGGTCCGGAGGATTTGCCCTCCCCCTTCCCCGTACGAGCCGTCGATGGTCAGCATCTTCCTGTGAGAGAGGGGAAATAGAGACCCACGATGACGATCTCGGGAGGCGCGCGCTATCCTTTTGCCTTCTCGGCGACCTTTTGCATGAAGCGGCTCTTATTAACGATGAAACGTTCGTGGGTGCACTCGCTGATCTTCTCTTTCTCGTCGAAAGCCTCAATAGCGAAGACGAGCTTCCGCTCGTCGATCTCCTTCAAAGTGGCCGTCACCTTGACCGTCATGCCGATGGGAGTGGCGACGAGATGTTTCAGATCAATCCGTACCCCGAGAGTGATCATCCCGGGGTCCAGCTGATCCTGCACCGCGAGTACCGCTGCTTCCTCGGTCCACTCGCACAGGATGGGGGTGGTGAAGACATCGACCCCGGGATTCCCATGCGTGTCGGCGGAATGTTCTGGGTCAACACGCCGCTCGATGGTGTAGCTCGCCCCCACCTGCAGTGCCATGTGTTCCTCCCCTCGTCACGATCAGACTTTCGAACCACGCAGCCCGTTTCTACCACCCACCCCGAGACCTGTCAATCGCCAAGGCGCACGAGAAGGTCCTAACACCTTGACAAGCCGTGGGTGAGCTCTTAGATTGTGGGCGGCCCCACGCCCGCAACTGCGTTTTCCCATCCGAAAGAGGAGGAACCCTCCGTGAAACCGAAGGTATTGGTTACCCGCATGCTTCCCCAGGTGGCCTTGGATTACGTGTCGCAACATAGTGATGCCGAGCTGAACCGGCGCGACATTCGCTATACAAAAAAGCAGCTCATCCAGCGCTTACAGGGCAAGGTGGGCATGATCTGCCTCCTTACGGACACCATCGACGCCGAGGTCCTCGGCAGCAACCCTCACCTCAAGGTCGTCAGCAACGTCGCCGTCGGGTACGACAACATCGACGTGCACGCGGCGACCAAATATGGGGTGTTAGTTACCAACACCCCGGGAGTCCTCACCGAGTCCACCGCCGACTTCGCCTGGACCCTCCTGATGGCTACCGCCCGCCGTCTGGTGGAAGCGGACCGGTTTGTTCGGGCCGGAAAATGGAAAGAGTGGATGCTCATGGGATTTCTGGGACGCGACGTGTATGAAAAGACATTGGGAATCTGTGGGTTGGGACGGATCGGTACAGCCGTGGCGCGGCGGGCTCAAGGCTTTAACATGCGGATCCTGTACACCCAGCGCCACCGGGATGAGGCAAAGGAATCAGCGCTCAGGGCCACGTACGTGGACAAAATGACCATACTCAGGGAATCAGACTTCGTGATCCTCCTGCTCCCCCTGACCCCCGAGACCCGTTACTATATCAGAGCAAAAGACCTTCAGATGATGAAGGAGACCGCAATCCTCGTCAACGCGGCCCGGGGACCCATTGTGGATGAGAAGGCGCTCGTGGACGCGCTCAAGGCCGGGAAGATTGCCGGCGCCGGGCTTGACGTCTTTGAGCGGGAACCTAAGGTCGAGCGGGGACTCCTGCGCCTCCAGAACGTGGTCTTGGCCCCGCACATCGCAAGCGCCTCAATGGAAACCCGGACAACAATGGCTTGCATGGCCGCGGAAAATTGTGCGGCTGGTGTATCCGGTCGGCGGCCGCCCAATCCGGTCAACCCTGAGGTCCTGAATAGATAGTTAGGACACCAATGCTGCGCGCTGATAACTGACGGCTCTTTAGTCGAGGGGAACGCGGACGGTCAAGCTGATCGGCTGCCCGTCGTCATGATGACCCAAGAAAGTCGAGGTCTCGACCCCGGTGACGCCTGGCTTACTCTGCGGGTCCGAAGAGGCCAGTCGTGCCTGGAGTGAAACCTGCTGCTCGCCCCCCGCCTCCACTCGAAGATTCAGGGGTTGGTCCCCGGGCCAGCTCTCTCCCAAGAGATTCTGCAGGGTAATACGCAGGCGCACCAGGGTGATCCCGGTATCGGTCGGATTGGCGATCTTGACCTGGTACTCCCACAAGAAGCCTCCCGTGGCAGGCGGCGCCAGTTCTCGGGACATCAGCGGACGCTTCTGCATTCCGGTCACTGTTACGACCAGTGGCCCGGCCCCTTTCACCTCGACCTCCGTCGGCTTTACGACAGAAGGGATCCTCTTCGGAGGTGCACACCGAAGACTCAGGAGAGCGAGAAACAAAGTGAGCCCGAAAAACTTGAACGCGAGGTGTCTCATGTGTATCCTCCTCGAGATCAACGTCATATGCAGAGATTTCTTCCACCTTCCCCTTCACTTGTCCCTGGCCAGCCGCCGGCCTCGATCCGAGAAGATCACGGTGATCGTTCGTCGATCGCAACGGAAACTCCGGTGGCTGCGGACCGGCGGCATGCATCAACGGCCGCCAGTGCCCTGAGCCCGTCGCCGAGCGACACCGGAGGTGGGATGTTATCCGTCAACCATGTGACAAAGCTTTTGAGACACGCAAGGACTGTCGGGACGGGCGGAGGGAGCGGCAGCGGATGTGTCTCCCGCCCCTGAATGCGATGGAGAGACTGGTGGATGTGGTCCCCGGCCAAGATCCCGTATTCTCCGATCACCTCGATCCGGCCGATCCTTCCTAAGGTGGTCCGGAGATTGGTGACCACGGCCTGCAGTGGCCCAGGTTTCATCTCGAGAATGGCGCTGAACCCGTCCTCCGTTTTCCGCGTAAAGCGGGCATAGGACTTACAGTACACCTGAACTACCTCGGCACCCGTCAAAAAGCGGAGGAGATCAAAGCCGTGAACGCCGGTGTGCAGGATGATGCCACCCCGCTCCGCTTCGTCCAGCCATGCCAGGGGCGAGGGCTCAAAGTGTTGCTCAATGAGAATGGAATGAAGAGCTCCCAGCACAGGCAGATGACTCTTGAGAGTCTGAACCACACTATCGAACCGCAACGTCTGGGCCACCAATCCCTTGACGTTCCCCCCCTGTGCTTCCTTCAGAATCCTCTGCGCGTCAGTCAGGGTGTGGGCCAACGGCTTTTCCACCACAAAAGAAAGCCCTCGACGCACCGCCGCCGCGCAGATCTCCGCGTTGAGATCGGGGGGGACCACAACGGCCACCGCATCCAGTCGCTCATCCGAGAGCAGCTCGCGATAGTCGGCATAGAAGGCTATGTCTTTCGCCTCGGCAAAATCCTGCCCCGCCCGCGTATCCTGTCGGCAGACAGCAACAAGTTCTGCCTCAGGGAGATCATCGAGCAAATGACGGGCGTACCGCGACCCATGCCGGCCGAGTCCGATCAATCCGAATCGGATCCGCTTCCCCGTCATCATCCCTCCCCGGGAGGAACGGGATAGTCTGAAACGCTTGACGTGGATACAATCGGGGAGTCCTCAAGCGATAGGAGGGAACGATGAGACTCCGAGAAGAAATCCTCGAACGACGAGTCGTGTATGCGGGAAGCTACCTGACGGCACAACAGGTTCTGGTCCGGCTGCCCGACGGCAACACGACCACACGCGATATCATCCAACCGCCGGATGCCGTAGCGGTGGTCCCCCTCGATGGCGGTGGCAACATCTATCTCGTGCGCCAGTACCGACCCGCTATCGGCCGGATCCTCTACGAGCTCCCGGCCGGTATTATCGACCATGGCGAGTCCCCTCTTAGGACAGCCCGGCGCGAGTGCGAAGAAGAGATCGCCATGCGCCCCAAGCGCCTCAAGAAGCTCTGTACAGCCTACCACGCCACTGGCTTCTCCACGGGATGCGTCCATATCTACGTGGCCATGGGGCTGACTCCGGTTAGGCGCAAGTCGTCCGATGCACAGGAATTCGTCGAGCCGGTCCGCCTCTCGTTCGCGCGGGCCTTTCGGATGGCCCTGGCGAACCGGATCGTAGACGCTCAAAGCCTCATCGGCCTCTTGTGGGCCAAGCGCCTTCTCAAGCTGGGCGACCTCTGACATAAAGGCACTAGGGCCCTCGCTGGCCCACCCGATGCTCCGTCCCGGCAAAGATGCGTTTGATGTTGTCCTGATGGCGGATAAAGATGAGGAGAGCAGCCACGAGTGAGAAAACGAAATACGGACCGAACCCGGTGGAGAAATAGATGACAGGGGAAATACAGACGCTGGTGGTCAGGGCAGCCAGCGACGTGTAGCGAAAGACCAGGAGGACGGCAATCCAGACCAGGAGTCCGAAGAGTGCGGGGAGCGGGGTCATAGCGACGAGAACTCCGAAGGAGGTAGCCACGCCCTTTCCCCCGGTGAATCGGAGATAGATTGACCAGTTATGACCGAGCACCGCCGCCATGCCGACACCGGCCACCAAAAATTCTGACCCCCCCAAGAGGAGGGCCGCCAGGACAGGGAGAAATCCCTTGAGTAGATCGCCGACTAGGGTGAGGGCTGCGGCCCTCTTCCCCATGATCCGTAAGACATTGGCAGTTCCGATATTGCCGCTTCCGTGCTGCCGAATGTCGACTCGCCCCACGGCCCGGGAGATGAGTAGACCAAAGGGGATAGATCCGATCAGGTAGGCAATAAAGACGAGGCTCAGGTCCTGAAGCCCGGGCACTTTTATATCTTTTCTGAAGCGAGACCCGGCAGCGGGTGTTTCACATGTCCCGCCTGCGCATACCAGGCGACGGTCCGGGTCACCATCTCGTGCAACGGGGTAAATGAGATTTCGAGCTCCCGTTCCGCCTTGGAATTGTCATACCTTCCTCCGTGGAGGATGGTTCGGGCCAGCTCCCGGCAGAACCTTGGCCGGTGCCCGCTCAGTCGACCACACCATTCCATGCCGGTACCAAGGGCAAGAGCCACCCCGCGGCCCACTTGCCAGGGGCGCCTGCGAAACCCGGTCACTTTCTCCATGGTCTGCAAAAGCTCACCCGTGGTCACCGATGCGCCGTTCAGCAGATACCGTTCCCCTCCCCTTCCTCGCTCTGCGGCCTTCAGATGGGCCTCAACGCAGTCGTCAATATAGAGAAAGCTGAACCAGTTCCCACAGACAAAGGGTAACCGTCCGTTTAAATAATCCAGAAAAACACGGGCGGTTCCGTGCAGGCGGCCTGGCCCTTGGACCGACGAGGGGTTAAGAACCACCACGGGAAGGCCCTGACTCGCGAGGGCCAAGACGACCTGCTCGGCCTCGTACTTCGCCCGTTCGTAGTGGGAGAGGAAGTAGCCCCGATGTGGGGTCGCCTCCTCCGCGACCTGGCCGGGCGGTTCGCCGATTGTCACGGCTGAACTGGTGTAGACAATTCTCTTTACACCCACCTCGCCCGCTGCCTGCAAGAGGGCTCGGGTTCCCTCAACGTTTATCTCATACAGGGGTCGGACATCGGCCAAGCAGAAAGCATTGAACCCGGCGGCGTGAATCAGAAGATCACAACCCCGCAGGGCATCCCGATAGGTGCCAGGACTTAGCAGATCTCCGAGGACTGGATGGGCTCCTTTGGCCGAGACAGCACAGGCCGCCTCCTCCCGCCGGATCAGGGTCAGCACCCGCTGCCCTTCCCTGAGCATGCGATCGAGGATCGCACCCCCAATAAAGCCCGTGGCACCCGTAAGAAAGGTAACCATTCTCATTCCTCAACATTCAAAACATTAACAGAGCACGGCACCCGAGGCAACGCGAAAACCTGCCCTGGTCAGCGGACCTCCAGCCCTGAAGATTCCCAAGGCGACCCCGTCAGAGCGGTGACATCGGACCAGTCGTGGAAGGTGGAGAGCTACAAGCAGGCACTACTCGAAGGACTTACGCGAGCCCCTCTGCCTGAAGCATCTGAATCGCTTTTTCGAAGGCTTCAACGGTGAGGGCAATGTCCTCTTCGTTATGGACAGCCGAGATCCACCCGTGGACGGGGGGAATGTCCACCCCGTTAAGGATCATCGCCGCACGCAGCTTATGGTGGAGTTTCATATTGTGGCCTTGGAGGACCTGAGGATCTGTACGGGCCGAAAGATCGGCAGCGCTAAGGCCAAGCCGCGCGGGACCGATGAAATAGTTAAAGACTGACCCCTCTCCGTAGACCAGGATATCGGCACCTGTCTTCGCGACCGCCTCCTTCATGCCTTCGCGCAAGATATCACCCATCCGGTTGACCCGCCGCTGGAACTCCCCATCTCTGATCCGCTCAAGGGTGGCGATGCCCGCCGCCGCCGTCAACGGATTCGCATTAAAGGTCCCTGCATGGGCGACTCGCTGGTGACGATCCCATTCGCTCTCACCCCGAAAGGCAAGAAGCTCCATGATCTCTGCCCGGCCGGCCACCGCCCCTCCTGGCAATCCCCCCGCCAGGATCTTCGCCAGCGACGTGAGGTCCGGCGTCACGCCGTAGTACTCCTGGGCGCCACCCGGTGCAAAGCGAAAACCGGAGATCACCTCGTCAAAGATCAGAACCACTCCACTGTTTCTCGTAACCTCCCTGAGGTCCTTGAGAAACGTCGGATCGGTGGGAATGGTCCCCGAGGTTCCTCCCGCGGGCTCGAGGATGACCGTCCCGACTTCTTCCTTCAAAGCCTCTTCCAACGCGTCGATGTCGTTGGGGGGACAGAGGAGGACCTGAGCCAATGTCTCTTCAGGAACCCCACGAGACACCGGCGTCCTGTATGGAGGTCTCACTCCGACCGTGGCATAGTCGTGCCAGCCGTGGAAGTGTCCCTCGAACTTCAAGATTTTACTCTTGCCGGAATATGCTCGGGCGAGTCGAAGGGCAAGCTGGGTGGACTCGGTCCCCGAACCGGTGAACCGGACCCGCCCGGCAGAGGGAACCATCTCCTGGATCAGCTCGGCCCAGCGAATTTCCAACGGATGGCACGCCCCCAGATGGGTTCCCTTGTCCAACTGGGTTTTTACGGCGCGCACCACCTCGGGATGTAGATGACCGAGGAAGAGTGCCCCGTGCCCCATCCAGTAGTCAATCAGTTCCTGTCCATCCACCGCCCATTTCCGGGTCCCCTTGGCCCGCTCAATGTACACGGGGAAGGGAGCGAGGTGCCGGATGTCATGGGTGATGCCGCCGGGGATGAGCTGCCGCGCCCGCTCAAAGAGCTTATAGGAGGTGGTATGCGCGTTCAGATACAGAGTGTCAATTCTGGAAGACTCGTGCGTCACGGAATTTCCCTTGGAGATAATGATTTGTCTTGTGTTCATGCAGCCGGAGTTATTGTGCAGGCTTGCCCGTCTCCGCCTCAAGCCGACGGATCGCTTCTTGGTAGCGATCATC
>JAAXQN010000176.1 GCA_012974305.1 Candidatus Methylomirabilis sp.
ACATGGTGACTTCGGTCTTGGCACCTTCAACGCCTTGGACGGGGAGATGATCGCTTTGGACGGAAACTTTTACCAAGTAAAGTCGAATGGCGTCGCCTACCCCGTGGACGACGCACAGAAGACGCCATTTGCAGTTGTGCAGTTTTTCGGTCCAGAAGCCCACTACGTGGTCGACCGCGAGATGGACTACGAACAACTCAAGGACTACTTGCAGACCCTGATTCCAATAATGAATTTCTTCTACGCAATCCGCCTTGATGGCCTTTTCAAATACGTCAAGACACGAAGTGTGCCTCGGCAGACCAAACCGTACCCCCCATTAGTCGAGGTGACAAAGACCCAGCCAGTCTTCGAGTTCTTTGACGTTTCGGGCGCGCTTGTCGGCTTTCGCTTTCCCGACTACGCCCAAGGCATGAATATGCCGGGCTACCACCTGCACTTTCTCACCGAGGACCACAAGGCAGGCGGGCACGTCCTCGACCTCCAACTGCAACGGGGGAAGCTTGCGGTCGAACATACGTCGAATTTCCATATGGAACTACCCAAGGAGGGAATGTTCCTGAACGCCGACTTGTCCCAAGACCAACGAGAAACGCTGCGCCAGGCAGAGGAATAAGAGCTAAACAGGAGATTAAATAGGGATGGGGTCAGGCTTGCGATTTGCGGTCGTGTGGCCCTCCTGTGAGGATGATGAAGCGCGGTGGGTCCAGACGCTCACTCCTGCACGCCGGACACTTGGACGGCTTGCTCAGTCGAGTGCGCTCCTTGAAGACGAATTCACAGGCGAGGCATTGCGCCGGTTCGACACGCAGGCGCTCGCTGCTATGCCTGAGCGAGCGCGCTACGTGCTCGAGGTGGCCAGAGACTTCTTTCTCGCTGATCCCGACACGCGCCGAGAGTTCGCGAGCCGTGAGCGAGCCCTCCCTGAGCACCTGCCTGAGCGCCGACCGCACCGTTGCGTATCGCTCGGTTAGCTTGTGAGCGCGTGGCCTTTTCGCCAATGGGTGCACCTCAGATCAATGGGCAGAGCTCGCTGCTTGAATATCTTGAAGTTACGCGGGCTTAATCCAGCTGTCAACTGTTACCCTTTAGGGTATTATATGGTCATGTCTCGCATAGATGTCTCCATAGGAAGACAGCATGAATGCCAGAAATATCATACCGCCAGTTTACTTATTGCTATCCATAGCGGTTATGGTATCCCTCCATTTCCTATTTCCGGGGGTGACAGACCTCGTGTTTCCTTGGCCGCTTTTGGGCGTTATTCCTCTCGCGCTGGGGATTGGTATCAACCTTATTGCGGACAGGTCATTTAAAAACCACAACACACCAGTTAAACCCCTTGAAAAATCAACTGCCTTGATCACGCATGGGGTGTTCCGAGTGAGCCGAAATCCTATGTATCTTGGGATCGTGTTCATTCTTTTGGGGATCGCATTATTTCTGGGATCCCTGACGCCGTTTATCGTGGTTTTTCTCTTTGCGATCTTTATCGATATTGTTTTTATACGATTTGAAGAGAAAAAGCTTGAAGAGACCTTCGGTGAAGCGTGGTTGGAGTACACAAAGAGCGTACGACGCTGGATATAGAATTGGCGCGGAGGTGTAGGAATGAAACCGGGGTAGGGATAGTCCCAAGATGAGTGGACAGCACGGTGATCCCTGGCATCGCAAGCTGTTTGTCTATGCCGTTGGCGCCCTCATTTGGATGATTCTTTTGGCCCTGCTCTACCTGTATCTCTTTTTCACTACACCGGAGGGGCTAAAGCAAAGCGGGGGGCGAGAGGAGTCGAGGCTCCATTTGACAATCTATCCGGGGTGATCATAGCCCCCGGGTCACCTCCGGCACACCCGAGGGCGCACCCGTAAGAGGTGCACCCTCGGGTCTTGTCATGAACTCCTGACCTGCTGATGACGAATTCTCCCTTGGGCCGACCTGAGTACCCCCAAGAAGATCTATCCCCACAACCATTCGAGAATTTAGAGTACCGCAGGCCTCGCGGCCCCTTCCCCGGTGGAAGGACCCCTCACGGCTTCGGCACCCGAGTGGGCCCCACGGAGGGTTTCGGAAATCGATTTCCGACCAGCGGGTCGGCCTCCGTGAGCGAGGCGTGGCAGCTCATACAATTATAACGGGCACCCACCAGCTGCTTCCCGATTTTCTCCGGACTGTTGCGCAGGTCGATGAAGTGGCTCTCGGGAATCGGCGTTGGCTCACCTTTGACCTTCTCTTTTACTAGGTGACAAGCCAGACACAGGTTATCCTCCCGGGTAATGGGCAGAACGTCAGCTACCCCATGGGGAATGATTGCCGGAGCCCCCGGATACGCCCGCGGCAGGGCGGGCTTCTCGCCCGGATCGGTCCGGTTCTCCGAGACCGGGTCGGGACTGGGGACGTCGAACACACTGCCGCTGCTCAGGCCGAGTTCGCGATCAGGGATCGGCTCCCCTTCCGGGGGCGCTCCCTGTGCGACCCCGGCTACCACGAGCAGGAAAACGGCGAGAATGATGAGTTGGACGTCTCCTCGCATGATGACTCCCCCCTCCCCCTAGCTTTCCTCAAGCCTTGTAGATCTTGACGGCGCACTTCTTGAAATCGGTTTGTTTCGAGATCGGACACGTGCCGTCCAGGGTCACCTTGTTGATGAAGACGCCTTCGTCGAACCAGGGGACAAAGACGAGACCCCTCGGCATCCGATTGCGACCCCCGGTCTCGACTCGCGCCTTGATCCTGCCCCGGCGGGACTCGATCCATGCCAGGTCGTTCTTGGCGAGGCTGCGCTTTCTCGCGTCCTCCGGATGAATGAAGAGCTGAGCCGTGGGCATCGCCTGGTGGAGCTCTGGCACACGACGGGTCATCGAGCCCGAGTGCCAGTGTTCGAGCACCCGACCCGTGCACAACCAGAGATCGTATTCGGCGTTGGGGCTCTCGGCCGGAGCAGCGTAAGGACGGAAGAAGATCTTTGCCTTCCCGGCCAGGGACGTTTTCTGCGGGTCTGTGACGCCATCGAGGTCGCCGCGGGGGCGCGACTTGAGCGCCGGACCGTAAAAGTCGAAGTCACGGCCTTTCTTGACGTAAGGGTCGTACTTTGCGTTAAAGCGCCAGTGGGTCTCCTTGCCTTTGATCACCGGCCATTTCAGTCCGCGGATGTCGTCGCGGTAGTAGGTGTCGAAGTCGGCGAGGTCGTGGGCGTGGTCCCGACCAAAGGGGCGATACTCCTCGAAGAGGGCCTTTTCAGGAAACCACGTGATCCCCGCATGGGTGACCGTGTGGTTGGCGTGCCCCCGGGCCACGGGATCGGGCCACGGAACCCGGCGGTTGGACGAGGTCTCGAAGAGCACCTGGTAGAGGGTGTCGTCCGGCGAGTAGCCCATGCGCCGGGCCTGTGCGAGGACATCTGGCAGGGTGCCGTCCTTGAACCCCTTTGACCGCAGACCTGGCACCTTCTGCCGCCCCCACACCTCCTTGAGCTTGAATCGCTTTGAAAACTCCAGCATCTGCCAGACGTCGCTTCGCGCTTCGCCCGGCGGTGGCACCTGCTCGCGCCAAACCTGGGTGCGGCGCTCGGAGTTCCCGTACGCACCCCATTTCTCGAAGATCATCGCCGCCGGGAGGATGAGGTCGGCCACCTTACAGGAGAGGGTCGGATAGACATCCGAGACTACGATGAAGGTGTCCATCTTCCTGGCCGCCTTGATCCAGTGGTTGGCATTGGCGGTGGCTTGAAACGGGTTGGTGACCTGGATCCAAAGCCACTTGAGCGACCCATCCTCGAGATCCCGCATCATCTTGGTGATGTGACTGCCGACCTTGGGATTCAGCGTCTTCGGTGGAAGCTTCCAGATTTTCTCCGAGCGCTTCCGGTGGGCGGGGTTGGCCACCACCATGTCGGCCGGCAAGCGGTGGGCGAAGGTGCCGACCTCGCGAGCCGTCCCACACGCCGAGGGCTGCCCGGTCAAGGAGAAGGCCCCGTTACCGGGCTTGGCCTGCTTGCCGGTCAGTAGATGAACCATGTAAGCCTGCTCGTTGACCCAGGTGCCGCGCACGTGCTGGTTGAAGCCCATGGTCCAGTAGGAGACCACCTTGCGGTCGGGATCCGCGTAGTAGTCGGCCAGCCGCTGGAGCTTTTTCTTGTAGGCGTCGAGCGGTTCGTCCGGGTCGCCCTTGCACACCTCCGCGACGAAGTCGAGGGTGTAGGGCTCGAGTGCTTTTTTGAAGTCCTCAAAGGATATGAGCCAGTGCTTGGCGGCAGTGGAGGTATTGGTCTGGGGAACCCTGTGGCGCTTGTCCGGATCCCGGCGCTGAGCAATCGCTTCCGCTCGCGTCAGTACCACGTCCCGCTCACGCCGTTGGGTGTCCCTCTCTGCCGCGAAAGCAAACGTATCAGTGGCACGCATGCCGTAGCCGATGTCGTATGGACCGGTGGCGAAGACGCAGTGGCGCTCGACAAACTCCTTGTCGACGGCGCCACGGCGGACGATCTCGCGGGCGATGTAGTTCCACAGTGCAAGATCGCTGTTCGGCGTGATGACGATCTCGAGATCGGCGATGTCCGAGTTCCGGTTGCTAAAGGTGGTGATATTCACCACCCGGTAGTCATCGTTCGCCAGGCGCTTGTCGGTTATCCGAGCCCAGAGCATGGGGTGCATCTCGGCCATGTTGGCCCCCCACAAGACCACGGTGTCGGTCAGCTCGATGTCGTCGTAGTTTCCGGCCGGCTCGTCGATCCCGAACACCTGCATGAACGCTGCGACGGCCGAAGCCATACAGTGGCGAGCATTGGGATCGATGTTGTTCGAGCGCCAGCCTGCCTTGACGAGTTTGACCGCCGCGTAGCCTTCCTGCACGGTGTACTGGCCCGATCCCATGATGCCGACGCCGGTCGGGCCGAGCTCCCCGTACACCTTTTTGAACTGCCGCTCCATCTCGTCGAATGCCTGCTCCCAGCTCACTGCGACGAACTCTCCGGTCTTGTCGAACTTGCCGCCCTTCATCCTCATGAGGGGCCGGGTGAGGCGATCCTCTCCGTAAAGGATCTGGGCGTTGGCGTACCCCTTGATGCAGAGCAGACCCCGGTTGACCGGGTTGTCGGGGTCCCCCTTCACTGCCACGACGCGGCCGCCTTTCGTGCCGATTTGGAGCCCGCAGCCGACCCCGCAGAAGCGGCAAACCCCCTTATCCCAGCGCCAGCCCGCCTCGGGAAGGGCGGCAGAGGCCATGCGCGGTACCGGAAGGCCAACCGCGCCGGCGGCCGCGGCGGCGACACTCGCCTTGATGAATTCTCGACGGGAAAGATGATGGCTCATCGTTTCAATCCCCCTTCCTCACGCATTTTGCGACACGCCGTCCGGATCGATCCGATGCTCGACGAGAGCCGCCATGTGGACCCGGGGGAGTGCCTGGATCCGGCGAAAACCCTCCTCTTGGGCATCGACGGTCTCGGTCTCCTGAACCGCGATGATCCGGCCACTGTCGGGATAGCAGAAGTGCACTTCGACGCCGGGCAGCGACTTTAGGTCTGCGATGCAGTCGGCGGTCTCGTTCGGCTTGGTGATGATCAGAATGCCCGAATAGTGCATAGCGCTTCCGCGGTGCCGCACGCTCGGCTCAGCCTCCGAGGGTGGGCTTCTCGAACTCCTCTTGCGTTTCCCTACGCCGCTCCTGCTCTTCGGGGCTCAAGGTACCACAGAACCCGGGTGCTCCGGAAGCGATAGATGCTCCTCGATGGCGACCGCACCTGCCATTCACTATCGTTTGGACATGAGCCACGTCACCAATTCCAATGATTGGAATCATACTAGTAATAATTCTTCTCACCGAGAAAACGCCGTAACTTGACACGCTTTACACGGTAGTGGATACTTACGCCCTCTCAGGAGAGGCACGCGAAAGGGAAAAAGGGGACATTCTACTTTTTCAAAATCAAGGAAGCGGTCAAGTAGGACCTGGCCTTCTTTGATCAGGCCGGGAAAGTCATCCGGAGTGCACCCTGAAGGAAAAGGAGGGGATGATGGACGAGCGCCTCAACCGACTGGAACGGGAGCATCGTTACTTAAAGTGGGCCGGAGCCTTGGTGTTTGCCCTGATAGTGGCCTTGGTCCTGATGAGCCGTAGCACGACGGCTCGCTATCAGATCGCCTCGCCCAGGGACGCTTTTTTTGTCCATCGCCTGGACACATCCACGGGGGAGATTCGGACACTGGCCTTGGGCGGCCCCGACGTGGAGCGAAGGAAATATGAGTTTAAGGAAATTGGGTATTGGCCCGGCCCAAAGGAAAAGAGATAACAACAAAGGGGACATTTGACTTTTTCACAATCACGGAAGGCGTCAAGGCTCTATTTTACAATCTATCCCGGGTGATCATAATCCCCGGCCCACCCCCGCCACCATCGACTGCGCACCGTCCGTCACGCGAAAGAATATTGGTATAACGCTGTAGCGGTAGTGAAGAATGTAGCACGGCTGAAGGTGGAGGCTACCGATGATCGACGTTCAGCAAATTGACGACAGCACCTTCGAGGTCACCGTGAAAGGCCGTGTGACCACGAAACACTCGGTCACAGTCGATCCATCATATTACGAAAAGCTCAGCGGCAAACGCGTTCCCCCGGCCACGTTGGTGGAAAAATCCTTCGAATTCCTTCTCGAACGAGAACCCAACACCAGCATCTTGAGACGCTTCAATCTTTCTGTCATCAACCAGTATTTTCCTGAGTACGAAAGCACAATCCACGAGATGTTGGCATAGCGAGAGGGCGATTGCGGTCACCGCGTGACAATTGACACGTCGCACCCTCTCCGCGCCCTTGACACGTCTGCCCCATTGGGGGATACTCAGGCCCCGTTCAGGAGAGGGAGTCTTCATCATCGCAATCGTTTTTGCGGTCCTGATGCCCATTGGAACAGGAACCCAAACGTCGGTGCCTTTCACAACACAGGAGGCAATGCCATGTCGGGAAGAATCCTCAACGGTGTGGATGTGGATGCGGTTGTAGGTTTGGTCAAGGCCGTAAAGGAGAAACCGACCCTTGCCAAGTCCAAATTCCGAGCGAACAACGAATGGATCGAGGGTGGGTACAATCGGACTACCATCACAGGCTTTTACAGTGCCGGTCAGGAGGTTTCGCATGCCGAACCATTCGCCCTGGTTGCAGACGAACCCCCCATGCTGGCGGGACAAGATCGAGGAGCAAATCCCGTAGAGCACCTTCTGAATGCTCTGGCAACGTGAATGACTACCACCATGGTTTACCATGCCGCAGTTCGCGGTATAAAGTTGGACGAAGTGGAATCGGCGTTGGAGGGCGATCTTGACCTCAGGGGCTTTTTGGCAATCTCTGATGAAATCAGGCCAGGCTATCAGGAAATCCGGGTAAATTTCAAAGTCAAGACGGATCTGAAAGATGTGGAAGAGCTAAAAGCATTAACTAAGCTGTCGCCCGTGTACGATGTTGTTAGCACTGGGACGCGTGTCAAGGTTCAAATAGAGAGGAAATGACCATAGAGAAACTGTGTGCCTGCCGCCTTCCTCTCATTCCCCTCTTGATTTTTTGGCGGCTGTACCAGCCTGTGTAGGTTTTTGACACGCCTAACCTTATCAAGGATGCTGAGGCATTCCCTAGGAGGGACGGACATAGAACCGGGGTGACCAGAGCCCCGGGCCACTGGTGGCACAAGGGTTGCACCGCCTTCGCGGGTCAAGCACAGCCGCGAAGGCGTTTTTATTATCGGCCGTATCTCCGTAAATCTCAGGAGTTTAAAATCATGCCTTTATACGACAACGATATCCCAGCCCATCCGATCCCGGTGTTCGGTCAGACCATCACGTACACGGATGATATTCGGCATAGCATTGGTATTCAAATGGCCAAGGAGTATAAGGATGCTGGCGAACAATTTCGAGAGTACATCTCGGGTCCCAAAGAAGCCATGCGTCAGAGCGAACCGTATTTCACGCATGCTTCCGCATGGGAAAGCTGGGCACTGGGACATGAGAAGTGGGTGGATTTTTGTGACAACAACCGGGAGTATCTGAACAAGGTCAGGCTTCACTTTGGGTGGGATCCGCTTCCGGTGAACTCCGGCAAGAAAACCAAGGCCGCGCCCAAGTCCAAAAAATCCCGTTAGGAAGTCCTAGCACGTGCCTCAATACGAGCATACACAAGAAGGCCCTGTTCATCTCATACTCTACGGTCTTGCAGCTATATTCATTGGTATTGCCTGGTTTTCCAGTGGCCGTGGTATGCCGTATGTAGGGATGTTGGCTCTGGCAGGCCTGATGATATTTTTGGCGTTGTGCTTCCAACGCTTGACCGTGCGGGACGAAGGAGAGTGGTTGGGCACGCTCGGACTGGTTGGATGGCGGCGGCATCCATTACATTCCAGGACGCGGTTGGATCTATAACCTGTGGGGGCGCGATTGCGTGAAGCTTCAGTTGGGAAACAAGAAGGTACGCATAGGCACCAATGACGTCGAAGGGCTCCTGCGTTTCGTCAAGACAAGAATCGGTTGATGGGTCACTATCAGTCATTCCTGTCACGCCATAAGCTCGCGCTCGGTATCGGCTTTTTCGCGCTGACGGCGTTTGCGGATATCAGAATGACGTTGGCGGGAATGGGTGGAGACCTAGAGCTCGAGGGCAATCCCGTGATGCGCGCCGTCATGGCCCTCTTCGGTATCGAAGGAGGCATATGGCTGGAGAAAGCTTTGGTAGGCGTCATCTGCTTTGTGATTGCAAAGTATGGAGAGCGTGAAATCAAGCGAGGCGCGGCCTGGATCTGGAAGGTCCCGTCCACCCAGTGGGCGAGGGCCTGGATACGAAGGGGGGATCGTTCGTGGATTGCCTACGTACCGCTGTATGGTGTGGCGCTCAGCCAACTGGTGGCCGCAGCGAGCTGGGCAGTCGTATAGGTGATGGGATTGGGGTCGATGCTTTACAATTGAACGTCGCCACCCTCTCCGCGCGCTTGACAGCTCCCACCCCCGGTAGTGGATGCTTGGGACCCTTAGGAGTAGCAGGGATGGAACCGGGGTAAGGACGGGTGAAACAATCGCGGGAGGGCGTGTTCATTTTCCGTCACCAACGTCTGGCGCTTGGTTATTAGGACTGGGAGGAATCCGGCGAGGGAGAGGCTTCTGCGCGAAGCCGATCGATGACAGCGTCGATCAGGGCAGATTCTAAAGAGGAGTTGACTTCGAGGAACTTCACCCCCATCCCGGTGGTGGCACTCGGCGAGAGTTCCTCCCCGCGCATCCATACTACTTGCGCAGGGATCGAGAACGTGTGGGAAGGACCGTGCAGGTTGAACCGGAGCAAGATCTCAGTGCCGGGTAGAGGCGGGTGGTTGATCCCGATGAACATCCCGTCCCTGCTCAGGTTCAGGCAAGTGCCATGCTCGGCCTTCCCCGCCTGGGTGAACTTGACATCGAACTGGACCGGGACTCGGCGATAGGCCTGTCGTTTGGCGTTACGCAACCATTGGAGTATCAAGTCTGAGTCGATCAGATGGTCGAAGGCCACGCCATGGGGGATGCGGGTTCCCAGATCGGTTAACGTGGGTCTGTCATGCCAGATGACAAATCCGGATAGCGGTTCTTCCAAACAGACCTGGACCATTACCGAGGTCCTGAGGGGGATGCTCTCGGGCAGCAGGAGTCCCAGTCCACCGGAACTGATGGAGTTGGTCTTACCGGTGATTGCCGTCGTCCTGGGCCGCCCGTGACATACAGGAGAGCACTGAATAGGTAGATAGGCCACGAGGCGTGGGTAACGGCGGATGTTAGTATCGGAAGACACGAGCTACCTCCACAGCGAAGAAAAGCAAGGATCATGCCAGAGCGCGGTCCTTGCCCTTGACACCCTCCCTCCGGTCAGGGATACTGAGGCCCCCTTAGGGATACCGTAGCACGTAGCACCTTGGGTACAATCAACCTTTTAGAGCAAGATAAATGAGAAGGCCAAGAAGTATCGCTATTTGGCTGATTTCACTGTTCTTGCTCCTCGGATCGGCCGCTCATGCGGAACAGGAAGAACCCACGGAGAAGATCCGAAGGGCAGAGCAGTACTACAACAGCGGGTATAAGATGACTCTCATGGGCCGATTTGGAGAGGCGATCCGACTCTACGAAAAATCCCTGGAGATTCAACCAACGGCGGAGGCCCACACGTACATGGGGTGGACTTACAGCCACATGAGAAACCTCAAGCGGGCCATCGAGGAAGCGGAAAAGGCGATCCTCATCGATCCCGATTTTGGTAACCCCTATAATGATATTGGGACCTATCTCATGGACCAAGGAAAAGAAGACGAGGCCATCCCCTATCTCCAAAAGGCCATGCGCGCCAAGAGATACTGTTGTTATCAGTTTCCCCACTACAACATGGGCAGGATATATCTCAGAAAGAAAATGTTCGAAAAGGCCAGGAAGGAGTTCCAAAAATCCCTCGCGATCGATCCCGACTATGCCCCTGCATCCGAGGCCCTGGAGCTGCTAAAACAATCGGGTATGCGGGAGATCTAACTTAAGGCAGGCACGTAGCCCGTAGCCTCGGATCCACCGCCGAACACCCTCAATATCACGTGTCTTGGTGGCTGCAGGATGAACGGCAAAGACGCGTCCCCCTACGCCCAGATTTCCACAACTTTTCCTATTTATCCACAAAGATGATCTGCATCATACCGAAAGCCGCTCACCGTCAGATGCCGTCCATCTGCGGTTTTGGCTTGACAAGGGGTATAGGCATCGGGGTAGAAACGAGGTAGAAACGATCCACCTCCAGGCGACCCTTCGGATTGTCGCGTGAGGCCACTTAGCTCTCAACTCTCGACTCTGAGCGAGATGTACCAATGAAACCGGGGTGAAGAGAGCCCTCGGGCCCACCAGTGGCAGTTTTGGTGGCGCACTAGACACTCAGACGCCCTCCCGGGCGGAGCACGGCCCGGAGGGCGTTTTTATTTTGAAGGCGCGACCAAACATAGGGCTCCGAATGTGGAACTTAATTCTCCGGCCAGAGGGCGGTTCAAGGTACTGAAGTTGTAAGGTGGAATAGGGGGGATGGCCATGGAGTCAGAGGCGGTCGTTGGGAAGCCCGAGGGGGTTCGGGGCGAGCTCCATGAGATGTGTCAGCAGACGGTAGAGATGCTGGAGCTGGCGTGGAAGGGCTTCAGGAAGCAGTATAAGGGGCCGCTCGAGCTGGCGGAGAAACTTGGCCGGGAGGTCCACCAGCGGGAGAAGGCGCTCACGAAGTTGGCCGTGAAGAAATCGGCCGGCCAGGCGGCGGCCCTGGGAGCGGATCAGGAGCTCTTGCTCGTCCCGATGCACCTGGAGCGGATCGGGGACAATATCGAATTCTTGGTCAGGGCTATTAGGACGATGGTTCGAGAGGGAATCCTCTTTACCGATCAGGAGATGAGCGATGTCAACGCTCTTTTCGAACAGGCGATCGGGCTCGTGGAGTGCGTCCGGGATGTGATCCGTACAAAAAATAGGGTCCTCCTCAAACACATGGTGGAGGAAGGGCAACGGTACGAGGAAATGGCCAACGAGTACACCTTGTTCCATCAGCAGCGGTTGCTGAAAGGGGTGGGCATGCCGAAGGCCTCTTCAGTGTATGTGGCCATTGTCGACTATTTCAAGGGGATCGAGTCGCACATCCGCCAGATCGCCCAGAAACTCTCCGCCGTCGCTGAATCCTGACATGAATTTACGCATCGGCGGGCTCTAGGTTCGAAAAAAGGTGTTCGGTGAAGCGCCGGTAGAAAGGAGGTATCACATGGCAAGCTATATCATCCTGAGTCGGTTTTCCCCTGAATCGTTCCGAGATCCCAAAGAGTTTAAGCAATTAGCCGCTACCGTGTCTGCAAAAATTAAGAGTGAATGCCCTGGGGTGACCTGGAAGCAGAGTTTTGCCACCTTGGGCCGCTTCGACGCCGTGGATATTGTCGAGTCGGATGATCTAAAGCAAGTTGAAAAGGCGGCTATGATGATCCGTGCCTACGGACACTCAACCACCGAGACGTTAGTGGCGACCCCCTGGAAAGAATTCGTTGCCATGCTGTAGTCTGTGCGACTTGGTAGTGCCTGGAACATCATGCCGAGGAGAGGAACGATGGAAGGACTTAAAGTTGGATTGGCCTATGAGGAACGGATGGTTGTTGAGCAGGGGAAGACCGCTTCGCTCCTCTTTGCCGAGTTCCCCGAGGTATTAACAACCGCCTCCCTCGTGTCTTTCCTCCAGGCTGCCGCGGCCAAGGCAGTCGCTCCCTATTTGAAGCCAGGTCAGGTCACCGCGGGGACGAAGATCACACTCGAACAGCTCGCCTCCACCCCCGTGGGGATGGAGATCAAAGCCTCGGTCCGGGTGGACCGGATGGAGGGGCGGCGGATCGGGTTCGTATTCGAGGTCTCCGACGAATTCGAGAAAATCTGTAAAGGGGCCCACGAACGCTACATTATGGATATCGATTGGTTCAGAAAGAAGGTGCTGGACAAGCTGCGGCTGAAAAAGGGGGATTGAAGGTGGCGAGACAGATCCTACCACTGGCACATCCGATGGCGTACCAATCATTCAGCTATCTATAAAAACAATCGGTCGCCATTGCTGGCGACCCATTGCATTTCAGGGATGGCAGGGCCGGGCCCTATCTGGATTTTCCTCACAGACCGTCAGGCAGCCTCGATAAGGTCCTCCTCTGTAATGGCCACCTCTTCTTCGTCAAATTCATACCCAGCTTCGGGCATCACCTTGGCCGCGGGAGCCATCGTCTCCGTAGGCTCACAGTGGGGGCAAAAGTAGACGGGGAACCGTAGTTCGGGATCCCGTCGAAAACCACTGAGGATCCCCCCACAGATTGAGCAGGTCGCCGCCTTTGCTACCGACACCATCACCCTCACCTCCTCGGGGGCCCGGTCGTGCCACGGGTAAAACATCCCTCATATAGAAAAATAGGTTTCCCTTGCGCCGTGTCAAGTTAGTCAGGATCACGTAACCGGCTCAGGGTCGGAAAGGGGGGCAATCTGGGTCCGACTGCAGTGCCCGCTCTGCCGGGTTATGGTGTGTGGCGAGACTGTTGCCGGATGTGGTGGATCCGGATGAGGTACAGCAGGGCGCCGAGGTCGTAGCCGGCGTGCACGAGGATTGGGGACAGCAGGTTGTCGGAAACCATGAGCAGCCCCCCGAGGTACAGGCCCAAAAGGGCCGCGATGGCCGCATAGGTCGGCGTGAGTAGATGACCCAGGCCGAACAGGGCGCTGGCAAGCAGGAGGGCCCCGAAAGGCCCCAGCCGATCGGCCAGGGCGATCTGGATGACGCCCCGGAACAGGGCCTCTTCTCCCAGACCCGCGGCGACCGCGACAAGGGTCATCTCGAGGTAAGAGCACTCGGCGAAGGCCGGGACGATCTTCTCAAACACCTCGTGCTGGAGGCGGAGCAAAGGCCCCCAGGACGATCGGGCGCACCACCACATTCCCAGAAGCAGCGGCCAGGTGGCGACGATCCCCAGGACAATGGCTTGCCAATGCAGGGACATGCGCGCAAAAGGCGGCTGTCCCACCCACCAGCCCAGGCCTATCGCCAGCCCGAGGAGGCCGCCCTCGAAGATGACTATCATCCACACAATCTGGCCGTACACGGCGCGCGAGAAACTCACCGGCCCTCCTAGTCTGGTGAGCCTTTGACAGTCTATCCTGGCTGAAGGATACCCAGGCCCCGTAAGAGGTGCAAGATGGAACCGGGGTGAGCCCGTGGCATGTAGCACCTTATATATAGCGCGTAGGTGGTGGCATGTACCAGGTGCAAAGAGTTAAAAGCAAAGTGCCTTCGGCACACCCATTGCAACGCCTTCTGTGAACGGGAGGGTAACAGTGTCCTGGGAATGTGGCTGTGGCGTCTTGAACAAGGATTCGAAGACCACATGTCGAGCCTGCCGAACCCCTCAGGGTATGGTGTGGAGTCCTCACGGTTTCGTATCTCCAAAGGCAGCCCGCTTTCTCACGAAGGTGGCCGATAGCAAAGCGCCTCGTCCCGAGGATCGCCTCGGCCGGTCCATGAAATTGCTCTGGATAGCTGGAACCGTCACGGGTGTCTCGGTCGGAATCCATCTTGGTCGTATCAGGTCCGCTCAAGGTCTGGGGGCCGTCAGGGCTGTTGTGAACCATTGGAAAGACCTTCCGTGGGGTTTCTTGCCCACCTCGGTTGGCCCGGAAGCGTTGACCGGGGTTGGCATAATCCTGCTATTGGTCTTTTCCCTCTCGCTCAGGCAGATGCGACAGTATATGTTTACGATCTTTGCGCATACCGTTTTGGCTTTGATCATGGGGGCATCCGTTGGCGCGTTAACGTATATCGGGGTGATGTTCGCTCATGAAATCGGACCGTACTTTCGATTCCGGTGGTAGGCGTAATCGAGGGCGCATTTGGCCTTGAAATTGCACCTCGTGGCCTGAGTGCAGGACCCATTGCTGAGAGGACAGGCACGCGCACGAGCGCACGGTGGGAGAGGAACCATGGAGTACACAGAAAGAGGAAAACTCTCTATCAAAACCGAGTTTACTTCGAGGAAGAGGAATCAGATCATCGTCTCGATTTCCCTTATTGCGATGATCATCCTCTTTGTCGTCTTTGGGGAGAACCCTGACCATGTGATGCTCGGCATGCCCGCGACGGTCTGGGGCCCAGCTTTTGTTGTTCTCTTTACAGGTGGTATCGGGTTCTCGCTGTTCAACTGGAGATGTCCTGCCTGTAATAAATATCTCGGGAAGTCGCTGAATCCGAAATTCTGTTCCAAGTGTGGCGCACCACTCACATAGTACACCCAGACAGTGAAAGCGACTGGCGGTAAAGCGTTCGAATTGACACATCGCCACCCTGTCCGCGCCCTTGACACTCCTGATCCGTTCGGGGATACTCGAACTCTCAACAGGAGTACCACCATAGAAGCGGGGTGAGCCCGTGGCTCGTAGTACGTGGCCCGTGGCACATAGCGCTACAATCCCGATCCCCGTCGGGCACGCACGACGGGACACCACCCATTTAGACGCGCTCTCGGACGATGTACGGCCGGGAGCGCATTTTTCTTTTAAAGGGGTTCGGGACCACGAGTGGAGGTCTCCGAATCTGACCATCGGACCATAGATTCGCAACGGAAGGCGTCAAGCCGGAGGAATTATGGCGACCAAAAAATACGTATACTTCTTCGGAAGGGGCCGAGCCGAAGGGTCGGCAAGAATGAAGGACCGGCTGGGGGGGAAGGGGTCAAACCTGGCCGAGATGACCAATCTAAAGATCCCAGTCCCCCCGGGCTTTACCATCACCACTGAAGCGTGTGTCGAGTCGACGAAACGGCAGGGCAAGTTTCCGCCCGGGATGTGGAAACAAGTGGAGAAGAACCTGGGGAAGCTCGAGAAGGTCATGGGGGTTACGTTCGGAGACCGGAAGGCACCCCTCTTGGTGTCGGTGCGCTCCGGGGCCCGGGTGTCTATGCCCGGGATGATGGATACGGTGCTCAACTTGGGCCTCAACGATCAGGCGGTGGAGGGGCTTGCTGCGCGATCTCGAGATCCGCGCTTTGCCTATGACAGTTATCGCCGCTTCATTCAGATGTTCAGCAATGTGGCGCTGGGCATCCCCGTCAAACACTTCGAAGCAATCTTAGAGAAGCGCAAGCGCGAGGGGGGGGTCGAGCTGGATACGGAGCTGACGGCGGCAGATCTCCAAGAGGTCGTACAGCGGTACAAGGCCCTGGTCCGGGAGCGGACCGGGCGAGAGTTTCCCCAGGACACCCGGCAGCAGCTCCGGCTCGCCGTGAGCGCGGTGTTCGGCTCTTGGAGTAACCCGCGGGCCATCAAGTATCGGGAAATCCACCGGCTCCCCCATACCTGGGGAACAGGCGTCAATGTGCAGGCCATGGTTTTTGGCAACATGGGGGAGCGCTCGGGGACAGGGGTGGCTTTTACCCGGGACCCGGGCACGGGCGAGAAGCGCCTCTTCGGGGAGTTTTTGATGAACGCCCAAGGGGAGGATGTCGTGGCCGGGATCCGGACCCCGCAGCCAATTGAGACACTCAAAGAGATTTCCCCGAAGGCCTACCGCGAACTATCCCGCATTTGCGGGAGGATGGAAAAACACTACCGAGACATGCAGGATGTCGAGTTTACCATCCAGGACGGGACACTCTATCTTTTGCAGACCCGGACGGGGAAACGGACCCCGACCGCCGCAGTCAAGATCGCCGTGGACATGCAGCGCGAAGGACTCATCGACAAGCGGCTGGCCGTGCTCCGCGTGGATCCGCATCAGGTCGAGATCCTCCTCCATCCGATGCTCGATGCCAGGGCGAAGGTCGAACGAGTGGCCCGTGGACTTCCCGCGTCTCCAGGGGGCGCCGTCGGCAAGGCGGTCTTCAGCGCGGAGGAGGCTGAAGCCTGGGCCGCGCGAGGGGAAGAGGTGGTTCTGGTCCGAGCCGAGACCTCTCCTGAGGACGTCGGCGGAATGCATGCGGCCCGGGGTATCTTGACGGCCAGAGGGGGGATGACCTCGCATGCGGCGGTGGTCGCCCGGGGGATGGGGAGGCCCTGCGTGGCCGGCTGTGGCG
>JAAXQN010000042.1 GCA_012974305.1 Candidatus Methylomirabilis sp.
TCCTTTTGCTGCTGCTCCTTGCTCTGGCCCTTCTCGGGGTAGATGAAGACATCCGCCGCCAGGGCGGGACCTGCACAGAGGTATGCGACGGACAGCGACAGCGACAGTCCCTTGGTCCATCTCATCACGATCCTCCTTGTAAAGCCCGACACTGCAAGGGCTCGTGTTCGGTGAGCACCTGGTGAGAGCGCTCAGCGTTGGTCCACCGGGTCCACGCTTTAGATCCTATATCTAAAGAAGCTTCGCTTGTAAATCAGGGCTGGACCCGTTTTTTTTATCGGGGAAACTGCTATAGTTTGCATCGGGGGAATCCCCTATGCCGCAAACAATCTTTACACTACGTCTCGAGGAGGGGCCTCAGTATGTTCCACAGGGGAGGGGGGTGTCAAGGACTTCCTACCTCAAGAACCCTCAGCAAGTCCAGGCACAGAAACCAACGATACTGGGGGGTTGCGGTGACGCCTAGAAAGCTAGCCGGAATCGTATCTCGAACACGCCGATCACATCATCGTCCGGATTTTCCGATGGGTTGATGATCACTTGATAGCCGGGGGTGAGCTGAATATTCGGAGTGACCTGGACGCGGTAAAACGCTTCGGCTGAATATTCGGAGTGACCTGGACGCGGTAAAACGCTTCGGCAACGTATTGGTCGCGTAACGCACGGTCCTGGGGCTCGCCCCACGCCAGGCCGACGCCGAGCAGATCGTCTGTGGTGCCGAACGGGTCCTTGATGGCCACACCTCCTGAGAGGATGTGACGGACGTCCGTGCCTCCATCATCGGCGTAGCCATACCGGAGTAACGCCATCACGTGTTGCGTGATCTCCTGGTCGAAGCTCAGCGCGACTCCCTCCCCAGAGGGGATGCCTTTTTTCTCTCGCTCGTCAATGTGCCAGAACGTGAATCGGTAGTTTCCCCGCCAGATCTTCTCAAAGAGGGGTCTCAGGCCGACCTCCACTGCCGCGATGTACTCGGCATCATCAAAGAACGTGTCGAAGCCTGCTTTCGTCTTGTCTCCGTTGGCGTCGCCGAAGCTCGCGAGGATGTAGAGGGGTTCGACAGGGATGCCGAAAACGGCCGCCCCGAGGCCGGTACCCGGGAAGGGCAGCGCCGGGTTGCCGGAGAACGCTTGGTTGACAAAGAACAAGTCGTCGCTCTTGAGGCGATTGGTGTTTATCAAGTTGCCCTGATCGATCTTGCCGATCCTGAAAGCGAGACGGTTGTGGAACAGGTCCTGTTGCCACCAGAGCTGGGTGAGCGAGAAGTCTTGCGTGTCGAAGCCATCTGTCGTTTTCCAGAGCGAGCCGATACTGTCTTTCAGCTCGGCGGGTGAAATAGAGGTGTAGCTGTGCCGTGTCTCGGTGAAGAACCCGATCTTTCCTACGTTGTCCCCTTCCTCGTCGCCAAGCAAGCGCCAGGTACCGAAGAAGTCGAGGTCACCTCCGGCAGCATCGCGAGGGCCCCGGGCCTCTGTGGCGCGCTGGTAGAGGATCGTATAGGCGAGGCCGAGATCGAGGCCAATCGATTCCTCCAGCTTCTCGTCTAATTCTCGCCACAAAGATCCGAGCCGCGAGATGGGGTCATTTTCGATGATACCGGCATGCTTGCGTTTAGCCTCTTCGAGCTGCTGGGTGACGTCGTTGGGCGACGGTGTGACTGGCTCGGTCGGCGGCGCGGGAGCTTTTTTCTCCTGCGGGGCTGCTTTTTTTTCTTCAGCGGGGGGAGGGGTGGCTTGGGGATGAGGCTGCTTGGCCGGATCCTGGGCCCAGGCAGGTGGCGCCACCCACATCGCCCACGCGATTGTGGCACCCACCAGCACTGCATGAAAAGTCAAACGCACGCCGTCGCATCGCCTCATACCGTTTATTCTACACGAGGAACCACTAGGGATTCTTTGACTTTTATTTGGTGAACTTCATGGTCCCGGCGTCGATGCCATAGACGATATACAGGTTTCCCTCGTCGATTACGTACGAATTGGCCTGTTGAAGATTCCGGGTGTACACATCAAACAGGGAGTCGGGCGGGCAGGCGGCCCTGGTATAGGCAGTCTTATGGAAGGAAATTTCACTGCCTTTCATCGTGTAGCTGCCAAAGCCCCTGTTGCAATCCGCTCGGATGCGGACCTTGCCATTCGGTAATAGCTCCAGCGTGTATTTGTCGGGCTCATCGGCAACCACGGTCTGACCATTCGTTTTCTGAATTTCCCTCAACCTCCATACCACACCGACGATTTCTGAGACCTCGGCGTCACTTGATTTCTGTTCTCTTATAGAGGGCCTCCGCTCCGGCTGTTGAGTTGCACAGGCGGCCAGCACGATGCTCGCGAAGACGAAAAGGAAGAGAAGTCGGCTCATACTGGAAAGTAACGCCTCATTGTCCCTTGCCGCCAGCGGGGATTCCACGCTTCTCATCCTCATATATATCTGAATAGCCTGCGTCTGTAAATCAGGGGCGACCCTGGTTTTTTCATCAGGGAAATTACTATAGCTTCCATCGAGGAAACCTCTATGCCACAACCGTACCATTTATAAAACCACGTTAGTAAAGGCTTGACACCTTTTCGCCTGTGGGGCATACTGACGGTTCGCCCAGTAGACGCAGGGATCGTCTACCTGAGGGATTTTCACGCCATGCCACACGTCCGGGCGGACGGTAGGCTGCGAGCCTACGTGGAATGCCGGCAAAGAAGCACGGAGAACTCCAACCCGCGATTTCACGTGACGGTATAATGAGCAAATTGCGCCCGTTATTTGTGTCGGCGATCGCATTTTTGGTGGCCCTGGCTATTGGCGGAGCCTTCATCACCCTGGTGGATCGCCGGCACGCCGACGAACACCGCCAGGTGATCAGCGAGATCGGCATCGCCCAGGCTCGTTTGGTGGAACGGCAGCTCGACCGGTCGCTCTCTTCGACTTTTGCCCTTGGCTCGATTTTGCGTCAGGCCGGGAGGATCAAAAACTTTGACTCCATCGCCGCTGAGATCATCGAAACCTATGGAGGGATTGACAACTTACAGCTGGCGCCCAACGGCGTGGTCACGCGAATATACCCGTTGGCAGGCAATGAGGCAGCGATCGGTCATGAACTCCTGAACGATCCCCGGCGCCGGACCGAGGCCCTGAAGGCGATTGCATCGCGCCAGTTGACGGTAGCCGGCCCTTTCCCATTGGTTCAGGGTGGAAAGGCTGTCATCGGTCGATTACCCGTCTTCGTCCCCGATGAAGTCAGAGGCGAGCGATTCTGGGGGTTCACCATCGCCGTGGTTCGAATGCCGACCTTGGTCGAGGCGAGCGCCCTCAACCGGCTTGTTGAACAAGGCCACGATTATGAACTCTCGCGTATTGACCCGGCAAGCGGCGAGGCAGTCGTCTTCGCACGGTCTCGCGAGGGGGATCTCTCCAATGCAATCTCTTTTGAGATCCAAGTTCCAAATGGAAGATGGGCTTTGGCCATCGCGCCGCGCATCGGATGGCCAATCTCATCCTCACTCCCGGCGGGGATTGTGTTGGTGCTTGTGATCAGTTCGCTGCTTGCGGCCCTCACCTATGCTCTTATGAGACAGCCCGAATTTCTTCGTCGAGAGGTTGCGTTACGCACCGAGGAGCTGGCAGAAACGAATCGACACCTTGAAGCCCACATTGTCCAGAGCGAGCAGGCGGAGGAGACGATAAGGCAAAACGAGGAACGCCTGCGGGTTTTGGTGGAATCAACCAATGCCATTCCTTGGGAGGCGGACGCCAAGACTTGGCAGTTCACATATGTCGGCCCTCAGGCTGTCAAGCTGCTGGGCTATCCGGTGCATCAATGGTATGAGAAAGATTTCTGGGTCGCCCACATTCACCGGGAGGACCGCGAGCACGCAGTCGAATTCTGCCTGAAATCCTCCACCCAATATCAAGATTACGAATTTGAATACCGCATGATCACAGCAGACGGACGCATTGTCTGGATTCATGACATCGTCAATGTCGTGACTGTCAACGGTCAAGCCGAAACACTCCGCGGCTTCATGATCGACATCACTGCGTGGAAGCAGGCAGAGCAAGCACTCCGCGAAAGCGAAGAAAAGTACCGCGTGGTCGCGGAAACAGCGACCGACGCGATCATCACCATCGACGAGAATAGCCGGATCATTTATGCCAATCCTGCGACGGAACAGATCTTTGGATACACCGTTGACGAACTCCTCGGCCAACCACTGACGAATCTGATGCCCGAGTCGTTGCGTTCACGGCATGTCGCGGCGCTGGAGACGTTCGTCGATACGGAACAGAAGACCATGCCGTGGGAAGGACGGGAGTTCGTCGGGATCCGCCGCAGCGGCCGTCAAATTCCGATCGAAATCTCTTTCGGCGCATTGCGACAGGAGAATGGCGCAATTCTCTTCACCGGGATTGTGCGTGACATCTCCGAGCGTAAGAAGGCGGTGGAGACACTGCGGGAGAGCGAAGTCCGTTATCGCACACTCCTTGAACATTCGCCGGATGCGATAGTCATCGCTAAGGAGGACGGAAAGATCGTTTTGATGAACGAGCAGGCGGAGAAGTTGTTCGGCTACTCTCGGGAGGAGTTGCTCGGAGAACCCGTCGAGATCCTGATGCCTGAACGCTTCCGCAGCACACATCATGGACATCGTGCAGGCTACGCTTCGGCCCCGCGTGTCCGACCCATGGGTGCTGGCCTCGAACTGTACGGTCTGCGCAAGGATGGCAGTGAGTTTCCGGTTGAGATCACTCTCAGCCCGCTTGAGACCGATGAAGGCGTCCTGGTTTCGAGCGTCGTTCGTGACATCACTAATCGGAAGCGGGCGGAAGAGGCACTGCGGGAGCAAACCGAGCATATCCGTTTGCTCCAGAGAATTGCTGTGGCCGCCAACGAGGCTTCCATCGTCGAGGAAGCGATGCAGGTCTGTCTCGACGAGGTGTGCGCCCTGACCGAATGGCCAGTGGGTCACGCGTACGTGCTCGCCGACGATGGCACGGACGAACTCGTTTCGGCGAAACTCTGGCATCGGGATCATCCCAAACAGTTCGAGATCTTTCGTCGCGTGACCGAAGATACTCGATTCAAGCCGGGAATAGGGTTGCCCGGCCGCGTTTTACTCAGTGGGAAGCCTGCGTGGATTGTCGATGTTAACAATGATCCGAATTTTCCTCGAGCGAGGGTGGCAGAGGACATTGGCATCAGAGCAGGTTTCGGTTTTCCTGTCCTGGTGGGGAAAGACGTTGTGGCGGTCTTGGAGTTTTTTTCCCCAGAGGCTGTCGACCCCGACCAGCAGTTATTGGAGGTCATGGCTCATGTTGGCAGCCAGATCGGCCGGGTCATCGAGCGCAGACGGCTGGAAAAGGAGATCCTGGAGGCCAGCGAACAGGAACAACGACGAATTGGGCAGGATCTCCACGATGGCCTCTCCCAACATCTGACCGGTGTCGCGTTTCTGAGCAAAGGGTTGGCGCAAAAGCTGGAAACGAAGTCAAAGATGCACGCCCCCGAGGCGACAAAGATCGCCCACCTGATCAACCAGGCCATCGTCCAGACCCGGGATCTGGCGCGTGGGCTCTATCCGGTGAACCTCGAGGCGACTGGCCTGGGGGCCGCACTCGAGGAGTTGGCCGATGAGGCCGCAAACATCTTCAAGATTTCGTGCCGGTTCCAGTGGGACGACTCGATTCTCATCCGTGACAACAGCAAAGCGACGCACCTGTACTATATCGCCCGGGAGGCCGTCAATAACGCGATCAAACATGGGAAAGCGCAGGCTGTCGTCATCGGGCTGGCCAGGGTGAAAGATCGGGTGATCCTGACAGTAAAAGACGACGGGATCGGGTTACCCGAGAAGCTGGAAAGGACCAAGGGGATGGGGTTGCACACCATGAACTATCGCGCACGCATGATTGGCGCGTCCCTGGCTGTGCACCGGGACCCTGCAGGGGGGACCGTGGTGGCCTGTTCGTTTAAAGCGGCCCAGGTCGAGAAAAAAGGTCGGGTGCATCATGGCGGCTAAGACACGACGGGCGACTCAAAAACACAAGATCCTGGTCGTTGATGACCATGCCATCGTACGTGAGGGGCTCACCACAATCATCAATCAGCAACCAGACCTCATGGTGTGCGGAGGCGCCGAGGACGCGCAGACCGCGCTGGAGGGCGTCGAGAAATTGGATCCTGATTTGGTGATTGTTGATATTTCTCTCAAGGGCATCAACGGAATCGAATTGATCAAGCAGATCCAGAAGCGAGATAAAAAGGTACCGATCCTGGTCCTTTCGATGCATGATGAGTCCCTGTATGTGGAGCGTGTGCTGCGAGCGGGGGCGAGGGGCTACGTCATGAAGCAGGAAGGGACGGAAAAGGTGGTGACGGCGATCCACAGGATCCTGGCCGGTGAGGTCTGTGTGAGTGATGCGATGGGGAAGAAATTGCTGAGCGCATTCCGCGGGAAAGGACGTGACCCAAAGGGTCCGTCGGTCGAGCGGCTCAGTGACCGTGAATTAGAAGTATTTCGCTTGATCGGCCAGGGCTATAGGCCGCGCCAGATCGCCGATACGCTCCACGTGAGTGTGAAAACGGTCGAGACGTATCGTGAACACATCAAGCAAAAAATGGATTTCAAGAATTCGGCCGAGCTGCTCCAGCACGCCATTCAATGGGCCCAAAGCGAGACGACAGCCTGAGAAGAGGGTATATTTTATATTGTTCCCCATTCTGTGATGCTTCCGTAAGACCCTCCCCGTAAGGCCCTTCCGTTGTTTTTCGATAGTTACCTCGCCTGTCCCGTGGTGGTTTCGTCCTTCTGGTGTGGCGGCATCGGGGAAATCCCCGATACAAACCATAGTAGTTTCCACGATGAAATAAACAGGGGCCACCCTGATTCACAGGCCGAAGCCGTTGTGTTTATATACCGGAAGAGTGTTGGGTAATGGTAAGACCTTGGAGGGGGGAGAAATGACACGCATGGCGGAGAACAATCCCAAACCTCGCACCGACCAGGCAGTGCTGCGGAGGAGATTCCCGGCAGCCGTATGCCTTTTTACTATCTTTATGGCAGCCATCTGGGTCGGTGTGATGATCGGGATCAGCGTTGGCGAGGACCTCTCACAGCAGGCTTCACGATCCTGGTGCAACACCGTCGTGGAATCTGCGTTGCAGAAGTACGCCAAGTAGAGGGAAGCAAGGGAAAAACATTACGAGAAGAGAGGAAGTGACGGGGTGGCCACTCTCACGAAGTGCCCAAATTGCCGGCGGACCTACCTGGTCTTCGGCAAGCCTTGCCGCACAACGGTGGTCTGGATCTGTCCCCGGTGTAAGCGGGGGCGAAACTTGCCTGGTGACCAGTCCGTTTGAAATAGAAGGGATGAGATCAAGAAGACAGGAGGACGCAATCATGGCGGTGGAGAAACCGCGAGAGGGCCAGAAGAAGAGAATCCTGATTGTTGATGACCATCCGATCGTCCGTGAAGGACTCACCACGATCATCAATGAGCAGACGGACCTCGTGGTGTGTGGCGAGGCCGAGGATGCGCAGACCGCGCTGGAGGCCGTCGGCACATTGCGTCCTGATTTGATGATTGTTGATGTTTCTCTCAAGGGGATCAACGGGATCGAGTTGGTCAAGCTCATCCAGCGGCGTTATGAAAAGATACCGATCCTTGTCCTTTCGATGCATGATGAGTCTCTGTATGTGGAGCGTGTGCTGCGAGCGGGGGCGAGGGGCTACATCATGAAGCAGGAGGGGACGGAAAAGGTGGTCACAGCGATCCATAGGATCCTGGGTGGCGACATCTACGTCAGTGAGGCAATGGGGAAGAAATTGCTGAGGACATTCCAGGAGGGCCGGCCTGAGATAAGTGGCCCGGCGGTCGAGCGGCTCAGTGACCGTGAATTAGAGGTGTTTCGCTTGATTGGCCAGGGCTATGGCACACGGCAGATCGCAGACACGCTTCATGTGAGTGTAAAAACGGTCAATACATACCGTCAACACATCAAAGAGAAATTGAAGTTCGAGACCGGCAGCGAGTTGCTCCGACACGCCATCCAATGGGTCCAGAGCGAGGGAAGCTGAGAAGAAGGGGTGCTGCCGATGATCTCCAGGGTTGAAATTAACAGCTGTTCGGGGCAAGGTATGGCGTGATAGACAAGATGGGGAGAAAGAGGGGAGCGCGAGCATTACACAATCTCAAGGAGGCACGACCATGAGACAGAAGACCTTAAGCATGCGGGCCAGCCTGATTCTGCTCACCTGCGGCTTGCTGGCCACCTCGGTGGGCCCGGCCGGCGCCGAATCGGTCCTGGAAAAGATCAGCCGGACCGGAAAATTTACTGTAGGGACCAGAACCGCGTCCATCCCCTTTGCGTTCCGGAATGAACAAGGGGATTGGGTGGGCTTTTCCATCGATCTGATCAAGGAACTTCACCGGCGACTCGGGCGGAATCTCGTGAAAAAGATCACCCTGGATCTAAAAGCAGTCACACCCATGACCCGGATCCCCATGGTGGTCAACAGGGCGATCGATATCGAGTGCGGGTCCACCACCTACACCAGGTCCCGGGACGAGAAGGTGGACTTCAGCATCAATTTTTTCTTCACCGGTGCCCAGATCCTGGTCAAAAAAGGCGGTGCTATCAAGGGGGCCCGTGACCTCATCAGCAAGCGAATTGGTGTCGTCGAGGGAACTACCACTGAGAGGATTCTCCGGGCAAAGCTGCCCCAGGCAAAGCTGGTCCTGTTTCCGGACCACGACAGTGGTTTCCAGGCCCTTCAGGAGGGGAAGGTCGATGGCTACTCCACGGATGGGATCCTGCTCGCCGGACTCGCCCTCAAGTCTCCCGATCCGGATAACTTTGGGATTTCGGGATTCTTTAGCAGAGAGCCCTACGCGTGCATCCTGCCGCAAAACGACTCCAGATGGCGAGATTTCGTCAACCATACCTTTATGGATGCAATATTACGAGAAATGGTTCGGCGAAAATGGGGTCGTTCCCTACCAGATGCCCCCAGTGGCCAAGGCCTATATCATGCTCCAGGTGATGCCCCGATAGGCCAGGTGGCAGGCACCCTCCTTACATTCCAGCCCTTTTCTGTCCGTGTAGGGTCCTCTAAGGGGTCAGCTAAGCTAAGCTAAGGGGTCAAATCTTGACAATTAACACTTTCAACCTTACTCTCCTGGTATGTCACGCCCTCTGCGCATTGAATATTCCGGTGCCTGGTATCACGTGATGAACCGGGGTGCCGGTCGCCGAACCATTTTTCGTTCCGATCGGGATCGTTATACGTTTCTTTCCCTATTGGGTGACATCACTGCAATCTTTGGTGTGGAACTGCACGCCTATTGCCTTATGGCCAACCACTACCATCTTCTTATCCATACGCCACACGCCAATCTCAGCCGTGCCATGCGCCATCTGAACGGTGTATATACGCAGGCGTATAACCGATCATACCGTACCGATGGCCCGCTATTCCGGGGACGGTTCAAGGCCATTTTGGTCGACGCGGACAATTATCTGGCACAACTGTCCCGTTACATCCATCTCAATCCCGTGATGGGCGGGGTCGCTACCAGTGCCCACCGGTACACCTGGTCAAGTTATCCTGCGTACTTGGGGCACGACAGCCCTCCCGTTTGGTTGCAGCTGCAACCGACCCTGGGATTATTTGGCGAGCGGGGCTCGCGGAGCAGGTACCAGGCTTTTGTCGAACAAGGGGTCGATGAAGAAATCCGTGCATTCTACAGCCAGGAGCGCCATAGCCCGGTTTTGGGCCGGAAAGATTTTCAAAGGTCCATCGCACGACACCGTAAGGCCAAGCAAAGGGATCCAGAAATACCCGAGGCCAAACGTCTCGGCCCCCGGCCGAGCCTCGCAGTTATTGCCCAGGCAATCGCGCAACATTTTGGAATTGAGAAATCAGACCTCTATCGTGAAAGTCGCGGTCGCGGGAATACGAATGCACCCAGGGCTGTGGCGATGGCACTAAGCCGACGGCCAGCTGGCTATAGTTTGAAAGAGATCGCCGAAGCGCTTCGAGTAAGCCATTATTCGAGTATTTCCGTGGCGATACGGCGACTCAGGGATAGACTTGATACGGATCGGCAACTTGCGAAGACGGTAGACAGGATCAGGAAGTCGCTCTTCGAAGAATAACAAATGTACAAATGTAATTGTCAAGACTTGACCCCTGACCGTTGTGACCCCTGTCTCCTGTGTTGACACCACGGAGTCGCGGACCCAGGTTATCGTGCGGTGGGTTGTAGGGGACATTCAAGGT
>JAAXQN010000103.1 GCA_012974305.1 Candidatus Methylomirabilis sp.
GATCTGCTCCGAGGACATCTGGTCCGGGGGCAGAACCTGGTTCAGCTCCTCGTGAGTGACGTAACCACGGTCCTTGGCGCGCTGGATCAGCTTCTCGATCGCCGCGCTGTTCGCGTGCATTTCTATCCGGCCTCGATGGTCAACAGGATGCCGCCGGGCACCAGTTCGTCGGGCGGTGGCGACACGCCTCCCGATTCCATCTCCGCCAGGATCATAGAGATCACGTTCTCGATATGGGTCAGGGCCTCTTCGCGCGTCTCGCCGCCGGTAACGACGCCATGATCCATGAGGGCCGGGCAAACGGCCCGCCATTGGTCGCCTTGTCGATCAACCGTCACATGATAGCGGTTAGTCATGCGGCCTCCTTGGCTGGCGTCTGTATGCCCGAGTGGTCGATGCCGACATAGCGCTCGAACGCGGGCACGGTTTCATCCCGAAAAGCCCGCGACCGCCCGTGATAGCCGATCCGACAGTCGGCCCGGCATCGTGTCCGAGAACACCTCCGCGAGCGCGTTGTAGTACCAGCGTGTCCCGTCGGCGCCGCCGTTGAAGCGATCCCAAAGGGAATCGCCCAAGACACGGTAGTCAAAAAGGATGGCTTCGGCGTTGTGCGTCTTGTCAGCAAGCGAAACCAGCAGGGACTGCGCCGGTTTGCCCGGTAAAGCCGCGAGATAGGCTTCCTTGCGCGCTCGCCACGGCGGTTTCGGCTCTGTCCAGGCGTCGGTACAATCCGAGACGATCGCAGCGACAGCATCGCCGAACCTCGTTCTGATTTTGGCCAGCGTCTCTGCGCCCCCCTGATCCTCTACAGCGTCATGGAGCAAGCCTGCAATCGCCTGATCCTCGTTGCCGCCATGTTCGACCACCAGAGCCGCGACTGTCATCAAGTGCGAGATGTAGGGGATGGGCGTGCCCTTGCGCGTCTGATCGCGGTGCAGCCGGTGGGCAAAGCGGAAGGCTTTGTCGAATCGTTCTGTCAGCAATCCAATGCCTCCTTCTGAACAAAGGCCGCAGGCATCTCACGCCGCGGACCTACTCGGCCGACTGAAGATTGACAGCCTTCGGGCCACGGGTGTCCTGCTGGACCTCGTAACTGACCTTTTGGCCATCGGTCAGATCACCCAGGTCAGAGCGCTCCACTGCCGAGATGTGAACGTAAACGTCCTTCGATCCGTCATCCGGCGTGATGAAGCCGAAACCCCCGGAAGGGTTGAAGAATTTTACGGTTCCTGTGGGCATGTGGCCGTAGTCCCAGAGTGATGTTCCCGCCGGAGCGAGGCTGGGAGATCAAACGCTATGTCGAAGCACGAAATGTACCACTTTCCCCTCGCACCGACTATTCACCAGACGGGCTAAACCACAAGAAAAGCCCCACCATGAGATTGGACGCTTTTATGGGCAGGGCCAGACTTCAGTGAATGCTCTATAGGCTAGGTCACCCGATGTCATTTTTCGGCTGGGCCAAACTTTCCGAGCTCAAAGTAGTCGAATAACTTGAAGGCCATCTCAGATAGGCTCTCCCCTTCCGGATGAGCGCCCAACACATACTCTAACGTGGGCACAAATGCGAAAGCACTGGCGGCAACGTAGTGGCCCCTCACCCATTGCCCGGCGCCATTGGCAATCAAGGCGATGTAGGTCGCCTTCAACTGCTCACGGTCGGCCGAGTAGTTCGTCAGGACTTGACTGAGGTCCGGGTCTGCTTCGCACAGGTCGAACAACTCGCTGAGGGCCTGGGCCTTTGGTCCAGCCTCTGATCCGAGGCTGTAAACAAAATCATCGAAAGACGTCTCCGTGCCCAGGACCTTACTGATCCGCCTGAGGCGGCCAGATTTCTTTAGGGAACGAAACATTTTCGTACCATGGGTCTGCTGAGGATCACGGGCGCGGCACATGCGGCGGCCTCCCGTGGCCTAGAGTGTAGCAGACGACGCCGGAGAACGAGAAGGTGGCTCAAGGGTGCCGTGAGGAGCCCGGGGCGTTATAGTGCTACTGCACCAACCACGGAGGCCACCATGCGCGTGGTCAGATGGGTGATCGTGTTGTTGACCGTCGCCGTGTGCGGGGGAGCGGCCGCGTTCCTGACGATCATGTTGCTGAAAACCTTGGGCCTTGCCGAGGGCTACCGCTACACGGGCGTAGCGGTGGTAGCCCTGATGGTCGGCTGGTTCCTGGCTCCGAAGCTGAGCCGCTGGGCCAATGAGCCAAAGAGGACGCCTCCCGCCGCTGAAGACCGGCAGGACAAGCATCGACCGTTCTGATCGCCTGCCAGGCTTCACTCGCGTCACGGCCCGCTGGGTCGCTCGACCGCCCAAGGCGGCCTTTGTCACGAGGCTTCGAGACGGCCAGT
>JAAXQN010000052.1 GCA_012974305.1 Candidatus Methylomirabilis sp.
CTCTTGGCAGTTGTCAGTTTCTGGGCACTGCTCGTGACGTTTGTGGGGGTGAGTGTCCTGGTGGGCCGCCCCCATCTGGGCAACTGAGCCATGGTGATTCTGGCGGTAGGGCTCAATCACACGACGGCGCCGGTCGAGATTCGGGAGCGGCTGCACATCCCGGAGGCGCAGCTCCCGGCGGTGCTCGAGCGCCTGGGGAAGGAAGCCACGGTCCTCGAGCGGCTGGTGCTGTCGACCTGCAACCGCGTGGAGGTCTATGCGGTTACCCCGGACCCCGACCAGGCCCAGGCGGCGATCCCTCAGCTGTTGGCGGCGGGGACCCAGACCGCCCTCGACGTCTTCCAGGATAAACTCTACTACCATGTGCAGGACGAGGCCGTGCGCCATGCCTTCCGGGTGGCTTCCAGCCTCGATTCGATGGTGCTCGGAGAATCGCAGATCCTGCACCAGATGAAGGAAGCGTATCAAGTGGCCCAGGCCCAGGGGGCGACCGGCCCGATCCTGAACACCCTGATGACGCGGGCACTTGGGGTGGCGAAGAAGGTACGGACGGAGACAGGGATTGGCGAATCGCCGGTCTCGGTCCCGTCGGCCGCCATCGGGCTGGCCAAGTCAATCTTCGGGGAACTGAAGGACCGGCGGGTCCTGATCTTGGGGGCGGGAGAGATGGCGGAACTCGCGGCCCGGCACCTGCAGAGTGAGGAAGTCCAGGCGGTGCTGGTGGCCCACCGGAACTTCGACCGGGCTGCGGAGATGGCCGCACGGTTGCAAGGCCGGGCAGTCCGGTTCGACCAAATCCGGGATGAGCTGCGCCAGGCCGATATCGTGGTGAGTTCCACCGCCGCCCCGCATTATCTGCTGCACCGGGCTGACGTGGAGGAGCTGATTCGCCTCCGGCGCAATCGTCCCCTGTTCCTGATTGATATTGCGGTCCCACGGGACATTGATCCCGAGGTGAACCAGATTGACAACGTCTACCTGTACGATATCGATGATCTCGTCGGGGTGGTGGCGAGCCATCGCCAGGACCGCGAGCGGGAGGCGGCGCAGGCGGAACTGTTGATCGAGCGCGAGGTGGCGAGCTTTCAACGGTGGCTCAAGAGCCTGGAGGTGGTGCCGACGATCGTGACGCTGAGGCGGCGGTTAGAAGAGATCCGCGAGATGGAGCTGGAGAAGGCGTTGAGTCGCCTGCAGGATCTCGACCCCGCACAACAGGAGGTGGTGCGGACATTGGCCCACGGTATCATCAACAAGATCCTGCACCATCCTACCACCGAGCTCAAGCGACAGTCCGTCAACCGGGATGGGCTGCTCTATGTGAGCGCATTGCGCCGCCTCTTTGGCTTACAGGAAGAGGACCGATGACCGACTTTGCACGTAGTGCGTGGCCCATGATGTCTGAGGGTTGAACGGTCAGTCGTAAATCACCACGAACCTCGCGGCATGAGCTGTGGACCATGAACCGTCAACTGCGGATTGGCACCAGAGGAAGCGTTCTAGCCATTACCCAGGCGGAGCAAGTCGCCGCGGAGCTAAAGCGCAGATACTCGGACCTCGCTCCGGTGCTGGTGAAGATCAAGACAAGCGGTGATAAATTCGCCCACATTCCCCTGTCCCGAGTAGGAGGCAAGGGACTATTCATTAAGGAGATCGAGGAGGCGCTGCAGGACGAGCGAGTGGATCTGGCGGTCCACAGCATGAAAGATGTGCCAACCGAGATCGCCTCGGGTCTGAGCATTGCTGCGATTCTCGAGAGGAAAGACCCATCCGATGCCCTCATTTCCCGGCAGGGGAAAAAGCTACATGCCTTACCGAGAGGCGCCAGGATCGGTACCAGTAGCCTCAGGCGGCAGGCGCAGCTCCTGAATCACCGGCCGGACCTGACAGTGGTCCCCCTGCGGGGGAACCTCGATACTCGAATCCGAAAGCTGAGGACCGAGACTCTCGACGCGGTGGTCGTTGCGGCGGCCGGCGTGTATCGGCTCGGGCGGCAAGATGAGATCACCGAGATCCTTTCCGCGGAGATCAGTCTCCCCGCCGTCGGCCAAGGGGCTCTAGGTCTGGAGGTCCGCGAAGAAGACCGGAAGATTCACAATTTGATTGCACACTTGAACCACCGACCGAGCGCGCTGACGGTCGCCGCCGAGCGAGCCTTTCTTGCGCGGTTAGGGGGCGGATGTCAGGTGCCTATTGCCGCGTACGGACAGCTGAATGGGGATCAGCTTCATCTCACTGCCCTGGTGAGCATGCCGGATGGGACCGAAATAGTCCGCGGAGAGCGACAAGGCCCTTCCGCCCACGGGGAGGAGATCGGGATAGCCCTTGCGGAAGAGCTTCTGGGGCGGGGGGCGGAACGGATCCTCGAGGAGCTCTCAAGGGCCGAGATTATACCCCCGGCCTCCCCGTAAACTGTTAACCGATGACCGACGACCGACGACTGAGTGAAGACGGTCGGTCAACGGTCATCGAAGAGTGAACCATGAACCCAAAGCCCCTCATCGGTCGACGGATCGTGGTCACTCGAGCGCGAGAGCAGCAGGGTGAGTTTACAGAGCTCTTGGAGGGCTACGGGGCAGAGGTAATCGAATGTCCGACCATCGCCCTCCTTCCCCCCAAAGATTGGGGGACCCTGGACCAGGCGCTCGATCGTATTGGCAGCTATAACTGGGTGATCTTTACCAGCGCCAACGGGGTCCGCTTCTTTTTCGGACGGCTGCGGGAAAGGGGAAGAGATCAGCGGGTGCTGCACGGCACCAAGGTAGCCACTATTGGTCCAGCCACGGCAGCCGCCTTGCAAGAAGCCGGGATCCACCCAGATTTGGTTCCCGGGGAGTACCGCGCTGAGGCGATCCTGGAAGCATTGGACGGAGACCTCCAGGGGATGCGATTTCTCATCCCCAGGGCCGCAGAGGCGCGAGAGGTTCTGCCTGCTGGTCTCAGGGACCGGGGGGCCGAGGTGGAGGTTGTGCCGGTGTATCGAACAGTGGGGGTGACCGACGAGTCTGGTGCGGTTCTGGCTGATCTGCGGAGCGGACAGATCGATGCGGTGACATTCACCAGCTCTTCGACCGTTGTGAACTTTGCCGAAATGTTTCCGGGAGAGGATCTGTCAGTACTCTTCAAGGGGGTGACCATTGCCTGTATCGGGCCGATCACCGCCGAGACGGCGGGCCGCTACGGGCTTGCCGCGGACGTCATCCCGTCCGCATTCACGATCCCAAGTCTGGCGGAGGCCCTAGTCACGCATCTCGCGAATCGCACGCCCCCGCCAAGGTAATTTTGTCCCTTGCGTCTCCCTCCCTTTCATGCCAGCATAGGAAAACCTCCGGCCTTCATGCCAAGGAAGCTATCGCCTGCGGAGAGAGGAGGAAAGGCCCCTGGCGAAAAAACCGGGCGGAACGACCGCTCTTGTTGTGATCCTCATTCTCGGAGCCCTCATCGGCACGGCCCTGGGAGAACTTATTGCGTACCTCTTTCCTGGTGGCATCCTAGAGCGAATCTTTGCACAAGGAATTACTCCTGGCCTTCAGCCGCCTGCTACCCTCGATCTCAAGATCCTTTCGCTGACCTTCGGTTTCACTGTCCGCATCAATCTTTCGAGTCTGTTGGGACTCCTGCTGGGTGCCTATCTGTACAAACAGTTTTGATTCCAGTTGACACCTTACAAGGCCCTATGCCATGTTTGCCGGGATCTGCTGTTCAGAGGGGTCGAAGACAGGGGTAAAAAATGAGTGGATCGGGGCAGGGATTGATTCTGGCCATTACGGGGGCCAGCGGGGTCGCCATCGGGGTCCGCCTCCTCGAGGCATTGGCAGAGCGGGGAGAAGAGGTGCACCTCCTCATCTCGCCGGGGGCGGAGACCGTGATTCGGGAGGAGACCGGGCGCGCGGTCGGGGACCTCAAGGCGCTAGCCACCTTCTACCATTCTTCTCACGATCTGGCAGCTCCGCTCGCGAGCGGGTCCTATGTCTCTCCCCATGTCCGGGCCATGATCGTTGCACCCTGTTCCATGAAGACGTTGGCCGCCATTGCGTCTGGCTATGCAGAGAACCTGATCGGCCGGGCGGCGGATGTGACGCTCAAGGAAGGAAAGCGGCTGGTGCTGGTTCCCCGCGAGAGCCCCTTAAATTCTATCCATCTGGAGAACCTGTTGCGACTGGCTCGCCTCGGTGTGGCGATCGTCCCCCCAATCCCGCCGTTCTATCAGCTGCCGAGCACCGTGCCGGAGCTGCTGGACCAGATTGTTGGGCGGATCCTAGATCAGGTCGGACTTCATACCGACCTCAGCCGGCGATGGTCTGGACGTCGGTAAAGCGATCAACGGGCCGCCTCTCCCTCGATGTTTCCCGCTTGAATATCCGCAATCACTTGGCGGTGCTGGCGGACTATGAGGGTACGTACAGCCTGGGGTGAAGGGTCAGGGCCGAGAAGTTCTCGGTAGGGGGTCTTGATCCGGGCCACTACGGCGCCCCCCAGGTACGCGACAGTGAGAATATGAGGATCGTCCCGGTCCACGTCTTCCGTCTGGATATGGTAAGTCTGCTCGCGCCAGGAGAAGTTCGTGTTGAAGCCGGGTACCATTAAGCCCTCCAGGTCAGGGTCGGCAAACGTTACTTGCAAATATGTTGCCACAGTTCGCAGCGGTCAAAGGAGCCGCATTCCGTAGGAGGAGGTCTGGTGGGAGGTGCACGGTTGAGGGTAGGAGTCCTCTTTGGTGGCCGATCAGGAGAACATGAGGTCTCACTCGCCTCGGCCAGGTCGGTCTTGAACGCTCTGGACCGGTCCAGGTATGAGGTAATTCCCATCGGGATTACCCCCGAAGGGGAATGGCTTTTGGTGGATGGGCCGGACCGACTGGCAGAGGGCAAGGGGACCAGGATCGGGATTGTCCCTGGGCTCTCAGGACGCCCGCTGGTGGGCATGGATCCGGATCGCGAGATGGGTCGATGGTTACAGGATACCCTCGATGTGGTCTTTCCCATCCTGCACGGCACGTATGGCGAGGATGGCACGGTCCAGGGGCTTTTGGAGCTTTTGAGCATGCCCTACGTCGGTGCTGGAGTCATGGCCTCCGCAATGGGTATGGACAAAGTCGCAATGAAAGCTGCCTTCCAGCAAGCCGGGTTGCCGGTGGCGCCTTTTCAGGTCGTTAGGATCAGTGTCTGGCGGGAAAATGCCGCCGCCCTCTTGAGCGCTCTGGACCAGCGGTTCGCATATCCAATCTTTGTCAAGCCCAGCAACCTCGGCTCCAGTGTGGGGGTGAGTAAGGCGACAGATAGTGAGGGTCTTCGTCACGCGGTCGATGAGGCCTTTCGATACGACCGAAAGATCCTGATAGAGCAAGGTGTGGATTGTCGGGAAGTCGAATGCGGCGTCCTGGGCAACGATCACCCCGAGGCTTCGGTCGTCGGCGAGATCGTCCCAAAGCGGGACTGGTACGATTACCGGGCCAAGTATGAGCCGGGCATGAGCGAGGTCCAGATCCCGTCCCTTCTATCCCCATCACTCACCCAGAAGATTCAGGCGCAGGCCATCGCGGCCTATCAGGCCATCGATTGTGCCGGGATGGCCCGGGTGGATTTCTTCCTCGAACGCGCAACAGAAGAGCCGTATGTGAATGAGATCAATACCATCCCAGGCTTTACCGCGACGTCGGTGTACCCGAAACTCTGGGAGGCTAGCGGGCTCAGCTACCCAGCCCTGTTGGACCGGCTGATTCAACTGGCGTTCGAGCGTCACGACGAGCGGCGTCAGTTCCTCACCACGTACGAGAGGCCAGAGGGCCGGTGAATTTCTTTACCGTCACCCCGCGTTGACAACCCCCTCGGGGGTTGGTACGCTTGACTGTTCTCAGATATCAGGAGAAAGGGTCGAATCCGTGTTCCGCTTCATGCCTCGCGATGAAAAATTCTTCGATCTCTTTGAGACTGCTTCCCTGAATATTCGAGAGGGAGCCACGGCCTTGAAGGAGATGGCCGAATCGGAGGGTGACTACGAAACGTGGTGGAAGCGGATTGAAGAGTATGAGCACACGGGGGATCGGCTAACGCACGACCTGATCAAAAGGCTGAACCAGACCTTCATCACCCCCCTGGACCGCGAGGATATTCACCAGCTTGGGAGCGGGTTGGATGACGTCATGGACCTCATTGAGGCGGCTGCGACCCGTCTCACCCTCTACAAGATTAAACGATGTACGGCCGAGGCCAAGCACCTTGCCGCGCTGATTCACCAAATGGCTGAGGAGATCGTTCTTGCCGTCCAGAAACTCAAGGACCTGGACAGTATTCTCTCCCATTGTGTCGAGATCAATCGCCTCGAGAATCTCGCTGACCAAGTCTCCCGAGATGCCATTGCTGCCCTCTTCGTTGGAGGGCACGGCCCCATCGATATCATTAAGTGGAAAGAGATCTACGAGACGTTAGAGATGGCGACAGACCGCTGCGAGGACGTGGCCGACATTCTGGAACGGATCGTCCTCAAGAATGCCTAGTGCGGTTCACAGTGCACCGTTCACGGATCACAGAGAAGCGGTTCGTCCCGTCGTCGGATAGTGCCGGGAAGCAGGCTCTCGGATGCGGTCAACGGTCAACGGGGAACGGTCAACCGGACCACAGGTCCCATGAGCGAGCCCGGCTGGACTATCATCTTGGTGGTGGTGCTGGCGGTCGTCTTCGATTTCACCAATGGGTGGAACGATGCCGCCAATACCATCGCCACCGTCGTCTCGACCCGGGTCCTCAGTCCGATTCAGGCGGTCCTGCTCGCCGGGGTTCTAAACGTCGCAGGCGCGTTTTACTCGACGGCGGTGGCGAAGACGATTGGAAAGGGGATCGTCGACCCCACCGCGATCACCCAGCTCACCGTGGCGGCCGCCCTTATCGGAGGTATCGCGTGGAATGGCTGGATGACGCTCATCGGAATGCCGATCAGCGCTTCCCACGCGCTGATTGGGGGAATCATGGGGGCAGCGATCGCCCACGGGGGCGTGGGGATTTTAAACTTTCAGGGACTCAAGCCGATTTTCGCAGCGATGGTGCTCTCCCCCGCGCTGGGAATTGTGCTGGGTCTCCTGTTTATGGTGGGCCTCAGCTGGTTATTCTTTCGCACGAGCCCGGCGTGGGCCAATCCCCTCTTCCGCAAGCTGCAGGTCGTCTCGGTCAGCTTTATGGCCTTCGCCCACGGTACCGGGGACGCCCAGAAGGTAATGGGGGTCATCACGTTAGCGTTGGTCTCTGGCGGATACCTGCCGTCGGTGGAAGTCCCGTGGTGGGTGATCCTGATCGCGGCGCTGGCCATGGGACTCGGCACCGTCGTAGGCGGGTGGAAAGTCGTCAAGACCCTGGGGCTCAAAATGCTGAAGCTGCAACCGGTCCACGGCTTTGTGGCCGAAACCACAGCTGCGTTGATAGTTATTGGGGCCTCGGACATGGGGGTGCCGGTGAGCACCACCCATACCATTACCACCTCCATTATGGGGGTCGGGGCTGCGCAGCGGCTGTCGGCGGTCCGCTGGGGATTGAGCCTGAAGATCCTGTACGCCTGGCTGTTTACGCTTCCAGGGGCGGCCCTCGTTGCCTATATGGCATACCACTTGCTGCATTTCGGGACGGCCTGGGCCCGGTGATGATTCGAGGAGGGTGACGTGCGGACAATCGTAGTTGGGGCTGGTGAGGTGGGCTATCACATCGCCAAGCGCCTAGTGCAAGAAGGCCACGATGTGGTCATCATCGAGGAGAATGCCGCCATCAAAGAGCGGGTGGAAAAGGAACTGGATGTTCTAGCTGTCCAGGGCCACGGGGCTTCTCCGACTGCCTTAGAGGAGGCGGGAGTGGCTAAGACCGACATGATGATCGCGGTCACGGATGAGGACGAGGTGAACCTGATCGCCTCGGTGCTGGCGAAGGAATACGGTGTCGCCACTACGATCGCCCGGGCGAGGAATCCGGAGTTGTCAGCCAGCCCGTTTCTCCGATCTGGGGGGCGTTTGGGCATCGACCTCGTGATCAATCCCAACCAAGCGGTGGCCGAGGAGATTGCCAAGCTGGTCCATGTCCCCGCGGCGGCAGAGGTGGCCTTTTTTGCCGAAGGCAAGGTGCAGCTCTTGGGAATCCATGTCGGTGCCAAGGCTCCAGCCCTCGGGAAACAGCTGAAAGACCTGATCTCGTTTCAAGCTGAGCATCCCTTCCTCGTGACCGCCATTTCCCGTAAAGAGGTCCTCCAGATCCCGCGCGGCGAGACCGTCATCGAGTCTGGAGATCATCTCTACCTGGTGGCTCGTCGAGACGATATCCCAGACATCCTGACGCTTTTGGGGCGGCAGGAGGAACCACCGCGGGGGGTCCTCATCATCGGCGCTGTCTCTTATACACATCTCCGAGCCCACGA
>JAAXQN010000238.1 GCA_012974305.1 Candidatus Methylomirabilis sp.
AGATGTGTATAAGAGACAGGGGGAAAGATCGTCCCTAGAAAGACGGTAAAGCAGAAGGTGATCAGGAGGAGATTATTGAACAGGAAGGCACTCTCGCGGGAGAGGAACGAGTCCACGGTCCCTTCGGTTCTGAGCTGATCAGCGCGATAGGTGAGCAGGGTCACGGTGGAAAGGAGGATCACAGCAAGAAAGGCCAGAAAGAAATAGCCAACAGCCCCCTGGGTGAAGGCATGCACCGAATTGAGGATCCCGCTACGGGTCAGAAACGTGCCGAAAATGACCAGCGCGAAGGTGAGCGTGATGAGGGTCAGGTTCCAGACCTTGAGCATCCCGCGCTTCTCCTGGGTCATCACTGAATGAATGTAAGCGGTCCCGACCAGCCAGGGCATGAAGGACGCATTCTCCACCGGGTCCCAAGCCCAATACCCTCCCCATCCGAGCACATGGTAGGACCACCAGCCGCCGTAAATGATCCCGCTGGTCAGGAACACCCACGCGGTGACCGCCCAACGCCGCGTGATATAAAGCCACTCCTCTGTGAGCCGACCGGTAATCAAGGCGGCCATAGCAAAGGCGTACGGGACGGTAAAGCCGACATAGCCCGAATAGAGCAAGAGGGGATGGATCAGCATGCTGGTATCTTCCAAGAGAGGATTCAGACCCCGTCCTTCGAGAGGCACGGGGAAGTGTTGTTCAAAGGGATTCGCCGGGATCAGCAGCACCAGGAGGAAGAAGGCGGAGATGCCCATCAGGACGGCACTCACGTACGGTATGAAATCCCGGTGTTTCCGCCGGTACATGAGGACCACCTGTGCGGCTAACACGGCCTGCATCCAGGCCCAGAGCAACAGTGAGCCTTCCAAAGCTCCCCAGAGGCCGGCGATCTTGTACCCGATCGAGTAATTCTCGCTGCTGTTAAACGCCACATACTCAATGCTGAAGTCGGAGGTGATCAGGGCATACTCCAGGCTGAGCAGGGCAATGGTCACCAAGGCGCAGTGCGCCAGGACGGCGCTATAGCCGGACTCGAGGAGGACACCGCTCTGCCGCCGATGGCCCAGGACCGCCGCCAACACCCCATAGAGCGCAAGCGCGAGTCCTATCCAGAGGGCAATGTTTCCAAGCTGCGCTGTCACTGCACCCGTTCTCCTCGATGACCGATTACTGACGACCGATGACCGAAGTCAGAGTTGAGTGTCGAGAGTTGAGAGCTTAGAGCTCGATAACCGATGACCGATGACCGAACAATTTCGCAATTCGAAATTCGAAATTTATCTACTGTGAACTCTGGACCCTGAACTCCTTTACTTCTTCTTGATAAGCGACCGATACAGTTCCTTCGGCGAGGGCTGATCTTCCGCGGGCGGCCGGTACTCTTCACTGTGCTTGGCCATGATCAGGTCTGCGGCAAACACCCCGTCAGCCCCCATCTGGCCCTCTACGATGGCCCCGGTCCCTTCCTTGAACAGATCCGGCGGAATTCCCGTGAACCGCACCGGGACCTTCGCTCCCCCGTCCGTCAATTGAAATTTGTAGCTCAATGTCTCGGGCGCGTGTACCAGCGACCCCTCGACCACCATCCCCCCCAGCCGGATCCGCTGGACTCCGCGCGCCGCCGCATGCGCCTGGAGTTCGCTCGGCGTGTAAAAGTAGACCAAGGCCTGCTCGGTCCCCGTCCAGATTAGGTAGCCCAGCACTCCCCCAATGATCAAACCACCAATCAGCAGCCGTCGGGTCCGCCCACTCATGGCACATCCTCTGCCCGGCCTGCCGCGGCCCGGTCCAGGCGGGCCCGCCACCGCCGCAGCCGCACCCCCAAGCTGCATCGGTACCCACCCAGGGCGACCGCCGCAATCCCGTATGCCAACCCAATGTACCCCCAGGGTCCCATTTTAGCCTCCCAAGACCTCCGCTTCCACCGCCTCTTCCAACGTCCCCAGCCGCACTCGCCGTAACAGGAAGTAGATGTACAACGTGACGAACGCCCCCAGGTTCACCATCAGCGGCAGATACAGTGCCGGATCGATCGCCCCCTTCTCTAACGTTGAGGCCTGGTGCAGCGTCCGAAACCACTTTACCGCCATGTGCGTGAAGATTATATCAAAGAAGCCCAAGATCCCCACCACCGCCGCATACCGGCCCGCCCGGTCCCGGTCGTCCACCACGGAGCGCAGCATCAAGTATCCGACATAGATAAGGAAGAGCACCGCCGTCCCGGTCAGACGTGCATCCCAGGTCCACCATACCCCCCAGGTCGGCTTGCCCCAGATGGACCCCGTGGCTAACGTGATCCCGGTGAACACCACGCCCACCTCAGCCGACGCATGCGCGAGCCGATCCCAGCCCCGGCTGCCCCGCAAGAGGTAAGCGATGCTGGCCACGAGCACCACCGTGAAGGCCAGGTAGGCCGTCAAGATGCTCGGCACATGGATGTACATGATCCGCTGCACATCCCCTTGTACAGCGTCCGGAGGGGCCTGAACCAGCCCCATCCAGAGGCCGATCGCCAAGAGTACTCCGGCACCCACCCCAAGGATCCTTGCCAGCCGATCCATGCTCAGTCCTCCATGACAAAGGGAAAGGTCAGATAGCCGAGCACAACAAAGACCACATCAAAACCGATCAACAGGCGAAGCCAATGCGCTTCTGCCCACAGGCTGTCTCCAGCCAGGCCAAGGTCGGTCAGGCGGCTTGCCGCTAGAAGGATGGGAACCATCAGCGGAAAGAGGAGCAAGGGCAACATCACCTCGCGGGCCTTCAAGTTCGCGGTGATCGCGGCAAAGAGGGTCCCGATCGCCACAAAGCCGACCGTCCCCAAGATCAGGACCGGGATCAGGGAACCGATGACCGGCCACATATCAAGATGAAAGAAGAGTCCGAACATGGCCAGGATCGCCAGCTCGGTTGCCCACATCAGACAGCATCCCACGATGAGCTTCCCCAGATAGAGCCCTCCCAGATCCCCAGGGGCGAGCCGGAGAAACTCGAGGCAGTCATTTTCTCGTTCGACCTGGAAGGTGCGGGCCATCCCCCACAGCCCGGTCAGAATGAAGGCCAACCAGAGGAGCCCCGGTGCCGCCTCGCGGACCTGCGTTTCGGTGGAACCGATGGCAAACCGAAACAGGAAGACGAGCAGCGTGCTGAAAAAGAGGAGCGTGTTCACCCCCTCGCGGCTCCGCACCTCGATGCGAAAATCTTTGCGTAGGATCTGCCCCGTGAGCGCCAGAAAGCTCACCGCCCTCCCCCCTCCGCCCGCAAGGTGTACAGCTCCTGAAATGCCGGAAACGTCATACTCTCGCGCGGCTCGTCCAGAATCAGTCGGCCCCGCGCCAGGATCCCCAGGCGCGTCGCCAGTTTGAAGCCGTCCAGGAAGTTGTGGGTCGCCATCACCGCCATGCCCCCCTGTTCCTGGTGCTCTTGTAATACCTCTTCGAGCACCTTCGTCGCCTCCCGGTCCAGATTCGTGTAGGGCTCGTCCAAGAGCCACAGGTCTGCCGTGTTCAGCAGCAACCGGGCCAGGGTCACCCGCCGCTTCATCCCACTCGAGAGCGTCTGCACCCGCTCATCCGCCACCGCCTCCAGCCCCACCCGCTCGATCGCCGCCGCAATGGTCCCGTCGGCCGGCCGACCACCGCGCATGGCCGCGCCAAAGACGAGATTCTCCCGGGGCGTCAGGTCTTCGTAGAGAAAGCTTCCATGCGACAGCAGTCCGATACGCCGCCGCACCTTCTCGCGCTCCCGCACCAGATCCGCCCCACCCAGCGTTCCCGTCCCTCGCGTCGGGCGGAGCAGCGTCGACAGGATCTTGAGGAGGGTCGTTTTTCCCGAGCCGTTCGGGCCGAAGAGGACCAGCGTCTCGCCGGGCCCTAGATCCAGGTCGAGGCCCCGCAGGGCCCACGTCCCCCGAAACGCTTTGCTGAGCCCCCGGACGTGGAGGCTGATCCCGCTTGTCCCACCGTGCGCCACGCTACCGATCTGCCTCCTCCATGACGCAATCGATACTGCTGATGGTAGCAACGACATGGGCCACCCTGTGACCCTCGGCCAGCCTAGCTAGAGCCTACCCCCTGTCTCTCTGGCTGTCGAGCACCTTTTGGCAAAGTGGTTTTCGATCCGCTGTGCGCGGGCATTGGGCAGCATTACTCCCATACCCCGAACAAAATATCGTAGGGACTCAGCAACGACCGTTCCAATGACACAACCGAGCATAAGTTTCAGTTTCTAAAAGGGACGTGTACCAATCCGGTGGAGGAGCAGGGGCACCAGTGTCCTGCCCCAGATGATCCACCCTGTCCAACGTCTTGTTTTTCCATGATCGGAAACTGGAAAACTGGTGGGGCCTTCTTTCCTCAATGGGACAATTGAGTCCCATGCCCCTAATTTGATGCGTCACACCCACACGCAATGATTCATAGTAGGACATCACCACGCCTCTATCGCATGCATAAAGGAAAGCGCGGCGCGGAACTCTTTATGGTGAAGCCACTTGTGATGATCTCATGGCAAGGACATGCAGCATGCTGCGGAAAGATTCAAGCCCTCATCGTGACGTGGGATACCGAGGGGCCGTGCAACGGTATGCCATGACAACCACGAGCACCAACACAGCTACGAAGATCGCGGATGCAAGAAGGCCCGGATGGAGGCGAGGAAGCCTATCCGCCACATCGACGAATTCAACCACCGGAAAGGCAAAGATCACGGCCTCATTCCTCCTATAAGCGCCCTACACTCCGGCTTCGAACTGCCCCACCTCGCATGACCGGGGGCGCGAACGGCTAACTGGTGGAGCTATTGTTGGTGGAAAACAACTGTGGCGACGCTTACCTGGCCAGGGAATCCATCACTAAAGGGGAAGCGCAACCGCCTCAGTGAGGTCAAGGATGAAGTGGAGACTAGGGGCCGGATGGCCTTGCCTAGGGTTCCTCCTCTAGCGTTGCCCCCATGCCAGAGATGATCTCTTCCCCTTGCAGCTTTCGCCACTTCTCCTCCTCCCAACAAAAAATGCCCAGGATCTTGAGGGGGGTGCGCGTGGTGCGGGGGTCTCGCGAGTGAAAGAGTGCCAGCTCGACAAAGTAAAGGCGGGTCTCTGCGCCGAAGCGAAGCCTTGAGACGGGGCCCCCGTTGAGGTCGTCTGTGGAGTACTCCGCCACGGCCGTCAAAGGTAGACGCCGGTCTTTGTGGACGACGATGCTGCTATAGCCGAAGGTTCCCGAGGTCACCCCCTCGATCAAAGTCTCCCCCGAGGAGTTCAGGAACAGTGTGGCCCCATATTTCACGCCCGGGGCGAAGATGAGGTGCTCGCCGTAAAAGCCGACGGTCGTGTCAACAAAGACCCTGTGCTCCGGCTTCGGGTTTGATTGGATGACGAAGAGGAAGTCCAGCTGCTGTCTCTCTTTGTAGAAGATCTCGTTGGCCTTTCGAATGATGGCGATGGCATTCGAGCCATGCCGGTCCCGGTAGATGTAGTCGAGGCAAATCAAGGCCATGAAGTTCAACGGGGAGAGACTGGAGCGGAAGAGGTAGAGGTGCCGCCCTTTGTAGAGGTCGTGTGGTTGATCCAAAAACTCCTCGCCGATGAATGGATGTGTCTTGGCCTCGACGTAGCATTGAAGCCGCCCCGAATCATCCTTGACGGCGATCATGCAACAGTTGACCGGCTGGTCCTCCTCACCGGACTCCCGTTCTTTACAGACTAGCTCGCAGGCCTCCTCGTTGAATGCGAGGTATTCGTTCAGCAGCTGACAGTACTGGCTAAAGAGGATATGCTCGAATCCGAAGATGACAACGGTGTTGGGGGGAAAACGGCTTTCGATGAGCTGTAAGATCTCGTCCTTGTAACGGAATGGGATCGAGGCCTCGGGGAAGACCACGAACCTCGCTCTGTTGAAGCCACTCTCACCCGCGGCCACCATCTCCAGGATCGGCCTCACCATTGCCCACTTCCGGTCGGGATCCGCCACTTGATAGAGGAAGTGGTGGTGCCTGATTATGTTTGGGACCTGGGCCAGGAGGATGGGGCAGTCCTCCTCCAGGGGGATCCTGAAAGAAATGGATTTCTCGACGATCTTAACCATCACATCTTTCCGGCCAGCAATCAGATGGTCAGCGTCAGGATATTCATCGCCTTCTGACGCCGGACAAAATTGCCTACTCAACGACCCACACGCTGAGTCCCTGAGCCTTTCGAATCAGTTCGTCTGCCACATGCGCATGCTGTTGGAGAATTTCCCTCAGGCCGAAAAATGACGCTCGCCCGACTACGATTGTGTTGCACTGGCTCACCCGTGCCCCCTCCAAAATGTGGGTCGCCAGGTCTTGATCCGTGCCCGGCGTGAAAAGCTCCGTCTCGACTGCGTGGGCGGGGATCCGGGCCTTGCGAAGGATTGATTTTGCCCTGGCAAACACCGGCTGCGCCGCCTTCTTACCCTGGGCAATCCATTGAGCATGGGCCTCTTCGCGTTTTGCGTCTCCCCTCCGATCTCGCTTGGGCTCCTGGGCTGATTCAAACTCCATCAGCTTAGGGGGCAGAGGCGCGAGCACGTGAAACAGGCGGATCCGGAAGCCCTTCTTTCCACCGATCATCCGTGCCGTATAGACAACTGCCCGGTTCGAAGCGTCTGAATCATCCATGGCAATCAGAATTCTCTTGCTCGCGTCCATCAACCAACTCCTTCCGGGACGGCGTCGGTCAACAGGATGGTCCGGCCCATATGTTTCCTTTGTGCAATGCCTAATCGAGCCATCGGCTCATTTTACGACAAAATCGTTGCTATCAAGCCGGGAAAATCCTCCCGTTACGGCCCGCGCCTCGCGTATGCGTCAGGCACCACTTCCTTGTTAAGCGTGTTCCAGCGTCGGCGGTACCACTTGACCGTTTCAGTAATGACAAAAACAGGGGCGGCGACGACAAGCATCAGGCCCCAGTCGGCCCAGCCCAGCGGAACGGTGTGTAAGGCCTGTTGCAGGAAGGGGACATAAACGGCGCACACTTGCAGGCCGACGGTGGTCGTCCAGGCGAGGAGCAACCAGGGATTGGAGAAGAAGCCGACCGCTGCCAGCGGCTCGCGCAGGGAGCGGAAGTTAAATACGTTCATCTTTTCCAGCAGGATCAGCCCGGTGAAGGCCACAGTCTGCGCCAGGGCCACGGCATTTTCCTGGCCACTGGCCAGGTAGTGGTGGAACAGCCACAACGTGCCAGCCCCCATGTAACCCCCGAGCAGCAGGATCATCATGATACCAAGGCGGTCCAGGATTGGTTCGCGCGGCGGGCGTGGAGGACGGTGCATGATCCCTTTTTCCACTGGCTCGACGCCCAACGCCACAGCGGTCATCCCATCGGTCACCAGGTTCATCCAGAGAATCTGCACCGGCAGCAGGATGAGCGGACCGCCCAGCACGATGTTGACAAAGATGGCTATCACCTCAGCAGTATTGGAAGAGAGCAGATACCGGACGAATTTTTGGATGTTGTCATACTGGCGTCGGCCTTCTTCGACCGCGCCAATGATGGAGGCAAAATTGTCATCGGTAAGGATCATATCTGATGCACCCTTCGCCACATCGGTACCGCGCAGGCCCATGGCGATGCCGATGTCTGCCTTCTTCAAGGCCGGGGCATCGTTGACCCCGTCGCCGGTCATGCCAGCGACCTGCCCCGCCTCCTGAAGGAGGCTGACAATGCGCAGCTTGTGCTCGGGCGTGGTGCGCGCGAACACCGCATCCTCTGCCAGGGCAGCGCGCAGCGCGGCATCGTCCATGCTGTCGAGTTCCCTGCCACTGATGGCTCGTTGCGCGCGCATGCGGATGCGCCGGGCGATGGACAGCGCAGTGGCTGGGGCATCGCCGGTGATCATGATGACCTGTATGCCTGCGGTGTAGGCTAATCGAATAGCGTCAGGCACCTCTGGGCGTGGGGGATCGATGATGCCGACGACACCGAGCAGGGTGAGGTCCCGTTCCACCTGCTCCGCATTCAGCGGAATGCCCGGTGGCAAGCTGCGGCGTGCCAGCGCAAGCGTACGCAGGCCCTGCTCGGCCAGAGACTGGTAGGCGGTATCTGCAACCACACGGTCAGCCTCGCTGAGCTCACGTTCCTGTGTCCCGTCGAGGATGTGACTGCAGCGCTCCAGAATAACCTCGGGGGCACCCTTGGTCTGGGCGATCATCCCCTCCGGGCGGTCCTCAACAATGGTCATGCGCTTGCGCATGGAATTGAAAGAAAACTCGGTGACGCTGTGGGAGAGCTCCACAGGATCCAGCCCGGCCTTGCAGGCGGCCACGACCAGCGCTGCCTCTGTCGGCTCGCCGATCTTCTGCCAACCATCGGTATCTTGATACAGACGCGCGTGATTACAGCGCAGCCCCGTTTCGAGGAGGGCCATCAAATCGCGACGACTGGAGTGGTCCATCTTGTGCCCGTCGATCCCAAAGTGGCCTGTGGGAGCATATCCAACCCCTGTCACCTCAATCTCGCCCGATGGGAGCCAGACACGCTGCACGGTCATCTCGTTCTGGGTAAGCGTGCCCGTCTTGTCGGTGCAGATCACTGTCGCCGCGCCGAGCGTCTCAGCCGCCGGCAGGCGGCGCAGAAGAGCGCGGCGCCGGACCATGGCGCGAATACCCACCGCCAGGGTAATCGTGACCACCGCCGGTAACCCCTCAGGGACTACTGCTACCGCCAGTGCGACACCGGTCAGAAACATCTCGAGCAGCGGCTTGCCCAGCAGCCATCCGGTGGTCCCCACCAGTATTGAGACGCCAATGGCGAGGATCCCTAACTGTCTCCCCAGCACCCCGAGCTTGCGTTGCAGTGGGGTCGTTTCTTCGCCCACAGCCTGGGTAAGTTGCGCAATGCGCCCGAACTCGGTGGCCATTCCGGTCGCGACCGCCACGCCAAGGGCGCGACCGTTGGTGATCGCCGTCCCCATCCACGCCATGGATGATCGTTCGGCAAGCATTGCAGTCGGATCTGCCGGCTCAATGCTCTTGCTGACCGGTGCTGACTCGCCCGTTAGGGAAGACTCATCAACCCGGAGATTGAGCACCTCGACCAGACGCAGGTCGGCGGGTACGCGATCGCCGATCTTGAGCAGTACGACATCGCCCGGGACCAACGCAGCCGCATCGATATCCTGCTCAAAGCTGCCGCGCACCACCGTACAGTGCGGCGACAGCATGCGTTGCAACGCCTCGATGGCGCGTTCTGCTTTCCATTCCTGCACAAACCCGAGGATGCCGTTGAGCACGACGATCGCCAGAATGGTGATGGCATCGGTCACCTCGCCAATGGCCATCGCAATGGCCGCCGCCACCACCAGGATGACGATCAGTCCGCTGAGAAACTGGCGGCCGAACACCACATACCAGGGAACCTTACCCACGGTCTTCAAGGTGTTGGGCCCGTACTGTTCCAACCGGCGCGCAGCTTCCGCAGTGCTCAACCCGGAATGGGGGTCGGTCTGGATCCTCTCGATGACCGCCTTCACATCCAGGGCATGCCAGGTCGGCACACCGGCATTCGAGATGTTCAGGGAACTTTTTTGCTCCTCGCCCATAGGAGTTTACTCCCTCGCCGTTGGCAGCGCCCTTAATTGGTCCCCCCAGCGCCGCAGCAGCAGGCTGAACACCACAGGCACAGTGAGTGCGGTAAAAGAGGCGGCAGTGACCAGCGCGGTGAACAGGCCCGCGTCAATCAGTTGCGCACCCAAGAGCAACTGCGCCACAATGATCTCCGTGGTGAGACGAGCGTCGAGGCCGACTCCGATGGTCCAGGCCTCGCGCACATTAAGTTTGCCCATCGGGACCATCAGAAACACCCCAATCAGTTTGCCTAGAGTACCGGCCAGATACAACAGTATAGCAAGCGTGGGAGCTTGCACCACGCCGGCAAGATCCGCACTGATTCCTACCCAGAAAAAGAACACCAGGCCTAGAAACCCATAACTGACGGCTCGTATCACCTGCATGGTCTGTTCACCGGCCATGTTGTCGAAAGCCGGTCGCATCAATATCCCAGCGGTGATCGCTCCCACCACCATGCCCAGGCTCGCGTATTCCGATAGGCCACCGAAACCGAACAGGATGAGCATGGCCAGAAGCATCAGGTTACGCGGCTGACGCGGCAGCCAGCGATTCAAGGAAGGTATCAACCAGCGATAGCTGATCCAGGCTAAGCTGACAAAAACCAGCAACCCTACCACGATACCGAGGACGTCGCTTGCCAGGCCACTCGCCGAGCCCCCCGCCTTCTCGCCTATCCACACCGAGACAACAGCGACCATGAAGACCTCGAGGACATCGTCCAGTGTTCCAACACCGACGATGAATTCACCCACACGAGTACGGATGAGATGGAACTCGTCCAGGATCGGAACGACGACCGCCTCGGCGGTAGGCATGCGAGTGAGCCCAATGACGAAGGCGAGCGTCCAGCCGTAGCCTAGTGCCAACATGACTGCCATGCCAAGAAGAAAGGGCACCGCGGTGTTCAAGATGGTGCACCAGATGATGTCACCGCTCATGGCGCGCATCTCGACGAGGTCAATCTGCAGGCCGATATAAAACAGCAGGAACAGTACGCCGAGCTGGGCCAGGAAGGTAAGAGGCCCGTAAATCTCGGGAGACAGGAGGCGGGCACCAAGAGGCGTGTAATGCAAGGCCATGCCGACAAACAAGGCCCCGAGGATGCCCGGAATTCGCACGCGCTCTAGCAGACCCGCCAGCAGGTAGGCGAGCCCGAAGAGCAGCGCAAGGTCCAACAAAATCTCGCCGATCTGAACTTCAGTCATGGCACTTCCCGAGCTCGCAATTATCGACCTTCGCGGATTCTGGTTGCTGCAGCGCACCCCCCCCCTTTATAATCCAGGGGTCTCCCACCGACCAATATAGATTCAATCACCGGTGTCCCCGCTAACACATGCTGGCTGATGTTGCAAAAATGCTCAACGGAGTGTCGGCGATAAAGCTATCAAGAAAAACGCCTCCCTCCCCTTGAATCATCTCGATCCATGGCAAGAGGGTGTGGAAGGTGGGACCGGAGGGTGTTCGGTGCGGTTTAGCCAAGTACAATCATTTAATGTTCCGTCCAATTCTATTGATCTTTCTATCTTCTCTAGTGAAGAGATCAACCGACTCTCCCAAACAGTGGAGCGGCGGCGAAACGAACCTGCCGCCCTTCTAACCCTGCTGCTCGAGATCCAGGAGATATGGGGCTATCTCCCAGAGCGGGCGCTTGAGTACGTGGGCTATGCCCTGCGGGTCCCGAGGGTCGACCTGTTTGCTATCGTGGAGTTCTACGATCTCCTGCACAGTGCACCGCCCGACCTTCGCATTGGCCTCTGTATGAATACACCGTGCGCGGTGCGAGGCGGAGGACAGGTTACCAAAATCCTGCACCGCGCGCTAGAACAACGGCCGGACCTCGGGTTCAGCCTTGAAGAAATCCCCTGTCAGGGTTGTTGTGATCTCGCGCCGGTGGCCGTCGTTGGAGGTTCGTCACGCCGCCTTACCCCGCGTGCGGCCACTCGTGTGGCACAATCCCTTGTCGAAGGCCGCCTTGACCGGCAACCTCATATGGAGACGGGTGGCCAGGTGCGACTCACCCCGACCAGGGTGACATTCCGGAATCTGCATCGTCCCCACAGTTACCGCCTCAACGTCTTCCGAGTCCACGGCGGATACACCACGCTCGAACGGGTTATTCGGACCTCCAGCGCCGATGCTGTCATTTCCGCGGTCAGGGACAGTGGCCTCCTCGGGGCCGGCGGGGCCGGTTTTCCCGCCGGACGGAAATGGGCGACGGTACGCCAGGCGTCGGAAGCGCAGAAGTTCATCGTGGTCAACGCTGATGAGGGAGAGCCCGGAACCTTTAAGGATCGAGCTATCTTGGAGCGAGACCCGCATCTGCTGCTCGAGGGGACCATTCTTGCCGCGTACGCCGTCGGAGCCTCCCAAGGCTTCATCTACCTTCGAGGAGAGTACCGCCTCGCCCGGGAGCGTATCGCTGCCGCATTGGCGGAAGCGCGAGAGGCAGGCTTCTTAGGGGCTTCGGTCGCGGGGAGCTCTTTTTCCTTTAATCTTCACCTGCGGGTAGGGGCCGGGTCCTATGTCGCAGGGGATGAGACGGCCATGCTTGAGAGTCTCGAGGGACGCCCGGCACTACCACGCGTGAAGCCCCCTTTTCCGAGCGATCGCGGCCTCTTCGGCCGCCCCACCTTGGTGAACAATGTCGAAACCTTGGCAGCCGTCCCCGCGATCCTCGAAAAAGGCCCCGCCTGGTACCACAGTCTGGGGAAGAATGGATCAGCCGGTGTCAAGATCTACTGCCTCTCCGGTGATGTCGCCCGCCCCGGCAATTACGAGCTTCCCAGGGGGCTTTCCGCTCGCGAGTTGATCTTTAGCTACGGCGGCGGTCTTCGGGGAAAGAGACCCCTCAAGGCCTTTCTCGTGGGAGGAGCATCTGGAGGGTTTCTGCCCTCGGAGGAGCTCGACATCCCACTCGAAATCGCTCCTCTTCGTTCTAAGGGGGTTGATCTTGGCTCCGGAGCCGTTGTGGTGGTCGGAGAGCAAAACTGCCTCCTCGATCTGGCTCGGCGAGAGAGCCTCTTCTTTGCAAAAGAATCGTGTGGCGCTTGCGACCCCTGCCGACTCGGAACGCCGGCTCTGGTGAAAGAACTCGACAGACTTTTGGACCCGCGGATTCGTGCTGACGCCGAGACCCGGATCCGGGAGCTGGGGATGGTCTTGCACGACTCGTCCCGCTGCGGCCTGGGCCAGGTCGCGGCAAATCCCCTCCTGTCCGTCCTGACACACTTCCCCGGGGAAATCACGGCCCATGTGCCGGGCCACTGTCCTGTCGGCGTCTGTGGCAGGCGCCCACGGAAGGTGTGATGACCGAAAGGACCTTCACTCTCAACGGCATCCCCAACACTGTTCCTGAGGGAACGACCCTGCTTGAGGCATGCCGCTCCCGGGGAATCCATGTCCCAACCCTGTGCTATCACCCCCACCTCACCCCATCAGGAAAATGTCGGCTTTGCGTGGTCGAGGTGGAAGGGTGGCCACGACTCTTGCCGTCCTGCGTCACCCCAGTAGAGATGGGAATGCACGTGTGGACCGACAACGCACGGGTCCAGACTTCGCGTCGCGTGATTTTGGAGTTGCACTGGTCCGAGTATCCACACGATGCACCGAAGGGCGATGTCCTCGGTCGGTGCGAACTTAGCGATCTCGTCGAGCGGCATCGCATCGAGAGGGTATGGGCACCAAGTGGTCTCAGGCCGGACCGGATTGACGATCGCCATTCGCTGATCTCTGTTGACCTGTCTAAATGCATCGGGTGCGGCCGATGCGAACAGGCCTGTCGGGAGATCGCAATCTGCGATGTGTTAGCCATGGTGGGCCGCGGGGCCGCCGCCCGTGTGGCGACCGCGTTCGACCGGGAAATGAAGGAGGCGGGCTGTGTCGCCTGTGGCGCGTGCGTCTCCGTTTGCCCAACGGGTGCCCTCTTCGATGCGTCGAGCCCGCGGGTCTCGGAAGCCGAGGTCCGCCCGACGCGCACCATCTGCCCGTACTGCGGCGTCGGCTGTACCATGAACGTCTATACTCATGGCGATCGGATCGTCGTCGCGACAGGCGCTGACGACGGCCCGGCTAATCGAGGCTCCGTCTGTGTCAAAGGCCGCTATGGCTTCGAGTACGCCAGGCATCCGGACCGGCTCACCGCCCCCCTGATTCGCCAAGAGGGGACGCCTCGCGTTCCCCCCAAAGGGGCCGATCCGCGCCACCTCTTCCGGGAGGCGACGTGGGACGAGGCGCTCGAGCTGGTCGCCTCGAGGCTTCGACGCCTTCTTGCAGAGCACGGTCCGAACTCGCTGGGGATTTTCGGAAGTGCCAAGTGTACCAACGAAGATAATTACATCCTCCAACGTTTCGCGCGGGCGACATTAAGGACGAACAACATCGACCACTGCGCTCGTCTGTGCCACTCCCCCAGCGTCTCGGCCATGGGGATGGCCTTCGGCCACGCCGCCATGACGAATGCCCCCCAGGAGATTCCCGAGGCGGATGTGATTTTTATCCTTGGACATAATACGACCGTAAACCATCCCGTCATCGCCGGGGCGATCAAACGAGCGGTGCGGGCAGGCACGGGCAAACTCATCGTGATGGATCCCAGACGGACGGAGCTCTCGATCCTCGCCGATGTACATCTGAGACCGCAGGGCGGGACCGACGTGGCGGTGCTGAACGGTCTCGCTTACGTGATCGTCGAAGAGGGACTCTTGAATGAAGTCTTCATTCAGGAGCGGACCGAGGGGTTCGAGGCATTCAAGGCCTCACTTGCCCAGTACATTCCCGAGCGCGTACAGGAGCTTAGCGGCGTCTCCGTTGACGATCTTCGACGGGCAGCCCGCCTCTACGCGACGTCGGGCTCCGCCATGATGTATCACGGCATGGGGATGACGCAGCACACCACAGGAACTGATAATGTCCTTGCCATTTGTAATCTCGTCATGCTCACGGGACATATCGGCCGACCGGGGACCGGGGTCAACCCTTTAAGAGGGCAGAACAATGTCCAAGGGGCCTGTGACATGGGGGTCCTTCCCAACCTCTTCCCTGGCTACCGCCCCGTCACCGATCAGACCACACGAGCGGAGTTGGAAAAACAGTGGGGACGCAGCCTGCCTGCGCAGCCGGGCCTCACCGTCGTCGATATGGTCAATGCCGCGCATGCCGGATCGCTTAAAGGGATGTATCTGATGGGAGAGAATCCCATGGTGAGCGACCCTGATCTGAACCATGTCCGGGAAGCCTTGTCTCGCCTTGAGTTCATGGTGAGCCAAGAAATTTTCCTTACCGAGACGGCAGTCATGGCCGACGTGGTCCTTCCCGCGAGCAGCCATTTCGAGAAAGATGGCACCACCACCAATACCGAGCGACGGGTCCAGTGGCAGGCCCCCGTTCTACAGTCGCCAGGCCAGGCGCGTCGGGATTGGGCAATCCTCTGCGACCTCTCGAGCCGCCTTGGGCATCCGATAACTTTCTCCGATACCGCGCCGATTACCCGGACCATCGCCCACGAAACACCCATCTATCGCGGAGTCCTGCCTGAACGGCTGGGGCCCGATGGGATTCAGTGGCCCTGTTGGTCGGCCGACCATCCAGGCACTCCATACCTCCATCGGAAGCAGTTCACCCGGGGGCTCGGGAAGTTCCACCCGGTGGCATTTCGGCCGGCTGCCGAAATGCCAGACACCGACTACCCCCTTCTCTTGAACACCGGCCGGGTTCTGGAGCAGTGGCACACCCGCTCCATGACCGGCCGGATCCCTGGCCTCAACGCCCTCGCCCCAGAAGCGCTGCTCGAGATTCATCCAAAAGATGCCGAACCTTTGGCCATCGAGACGGGACACCGGGTTACGCTTTCCTCCCGCCGGGGCACGGTCGTCGCACAGGCCTGGGTGGTGGATCGGACACCGCCGGGATCGGTCTTTCTCTCCTTCCACTACGCCGACGCGGCGGCCAACCTTTTGACGAATGCCGCCTTGGACCCCTCCTCCCGTACCCCCGAGTATAAGGTGTGTGCCGTGCGGGTGACCCCAGCCGACTGATCTGTCACCGTGAAACACTGCTGAGAAAACCCTCTCCCTCGCCGATCGACAAGGTGGAATATAACAGCAAGATTTAGCGTTGCCGACCATCCGCAAAGGAGAACCGCCCAGCGAGTAGGTTATTTTAACGCAACCGGGCCTTGCTTGACACAATTGGGCTTGTTACTGGCGGGCGGCCAAGCTGGTCTGGTGGTTTTCAGCCACGTTCACGCTACCTGCGGCTCGCCTGCCTCACTTCATGGCGAACCCAGGCTGTAGAGTAACCACAGTCCCAGGATGTAGGTCGCAATCATGACGAAATTCTCAAGCCGGAGGGGGAAGACTCGGCGCCGGCCTCGGAAGAGGATGGCAACGATGCCCAACGCGAGCAACGTGACCCCAACGAGTATCGTGAGCAGATGATCCCGAGCGACAAAGCCGAGAAGGGGCCCACGAGCATACGCAACATCCATCAACAGGAGTATCACCATATTGAACATCACGCTGCCGAAGAGATTCCCGACCGCGAGGTCGAAGGCCCCCAGGCGAATTGCCGAGAATGTGGTGCTCAATTCGGGCAAAGTCGTGGCGAGACCGACCAAGAGGGTTCCGACAAATGTAGTGCTGATCCCTGTTTCAAGAGAGACGGCCTCGGCCGAGAGGACAAGCACGGGAGTCAGAATCAAAAGGCCGATGGCTCCGAGAGCGAAACCGCCTGCTGCCTCCCACAGCCGAACACGGTTGAGACTCCTCCCACGGATCGGCTCGGCGGAATGGACCGGCAGGACCGCGAGACGGTATAGGAGTCTCATTCCTCCCAGGTAGACCGCAGCGATCATGATCGTCTCGAGCCCGACATGGCCGATTCGGCCCCATCCCCCCGCGATAATGCCAACCCCCGCCATCACCATGAGCAGAATCCCGAGCAGGCCGGACTGCATGTGCTCTTTGTGCACATGCTCGAGGATGCGCCGGCGGAAGAAGACCAGGCCAAGCACAGCCAGGATCAGCATATTCGCCATGTTGGCGCCAAAGATGTCCCCCACGCCGATATCCGGTGCATCGAGCAGGGCGGCGTTGACAGCGGTGAGCACTTCGGGAAGCGACGTGCTCGCAGCGAGCAGCACCGTTCCGATCCAAAGCCCGCCGAGCCCTGTCTCATCTGCGATCGTGTCGGCATGGCGGGACAGACGCGAGGCGACGAGGAAGATCAAGGTGCTTATCGACAGGAGAGCCAGGAAGGGGATGAGCGGACCATGACCCGTGAGGAGCCCCTGTAGGAACGCCTTCATAATTAACCGATCCCGGTCATGGCTGTCCCAACGTGGAAATGTTTTTTCGTAGAGGCATGGTCATCCAGACCGCCCTATTATACACATGACGGACTTCCCGACCTGCCCAAAGACGGATAACCGGATCACAAGCCCGTGCGTGAATGACCGCGAGGAGGATTGGAAAGATTTGTCTCCCGCAGGAGTTCACATGGTGGGCTGTCGCAAGAGTCGGAGGCCATTCGCCACAACGAGCAGCGTGCTTCCCTCGTGCCCTACGACCCCGAGGGGGAGCGTCATCCAGCCGACGAGGGTCGACGCGACCAGTCCGACAATCACGCATCCCGCGAAGGCGAGGTTCTGCAGGATCACGCGGCGGCATCGCCGGCTGAGCTCCAGCGCCCGCGGGAGCTTCGTGAGGTCGTCAGCCATCAGGACGATGTCCGCCGTCTCGAGTGCGACGTCGGTCCCTGCCCCCCCCATCGCCACACCCACAGTGGCTGCGGCCAGTGCCGGCGCATCGTTCACACCATCCCCCAACATTGCCACTGGACCGCGTGTCGCGATGAGTTCCCGCACAGCCGTCACCTTGTGCTCCGGCAGGAGCGTGGCCCGCCATTCCGAGATCCCAACCTCTGCGGCGACCGCCTTTGCCACCCGTCCATTGTCGCCGGTGAGCATCACCAGTTGGGTGATCCCCTGACGTCTCAGACTCTCTACCACCTGCCTCGCGCCCGGTCTGACCGTGTCGGCGACCACGATCAAACCCACCGGGGCTTCCGCTCCAACGACAACAACGGTCTTTCCCTGCGACTCTAGAGTCTGCAGTTGGGACGCAACGGGGGCGGTGAGTTGCTCGCTCGTTTCCCGCATCAGGCCCGGGCTTCCCACCCAGATGCGCCGCCCTCCTACGATCCCTCGAATCCCGCGTCCCGGAAAGGTCTCGACCTCGTCAGCCGGAATGATTGGCACCCCGCGCGCCTGTGCCGCGTCGACCACCGCCCGACCGAGATGATGTTCCGAACGGATCTCGACCGCGGCGGCCAGGGCCAAAATCGCTTCGCCGTCTTCCTCTCCAAGCGGAATGACGTCTGTCACCCGGGGCCGTCCCTCGGTCAGGGTCCCGGTCTTATCGAGCGCCACAACCCGGACGCCCGCCGCTTGCTCGAGGGTCACGCCCCCCTTGAAGAGGATCCCCTCACGGGCCCCACCGGCAATCGCGGAAAGAATTGCGGCTGGGATGGAGATCACCAGGGCACACGGGGACGCCACCACGAGGAGAACCATGGTCCGGTAGAGGGATGCCGTGAAGGTCCAGCCGAGGAAGAGCGGGGTGGCCAGAAGGAAAAGGACCGCAGCCCCAAGCACCGCCACTGTATAGTACCGGCCGATCCAATCGGTCAGATGCTGTGTCTCAGCTTTCTGGCTTTGAGCCTCCTCTACGAGACGGATCACTCGTGCGAGGGTGCTTTCGGAGGCCGGACGAGTCATCTGCAGCTCTAAGACTCCCTGCTGATTGAGGGAGCCCGCATACACCGGATTACCCGGTCCCTTTTCGACCGGCACGGATTCGCCCGTGAGCGAAGACTCATCGACCCCCGACCGCCCCACGATCACTTGGCCATCGACCGGGATCCGTTCCGTGGGCCCTACGACCACCAGGTCACCCACCTGAACATTCGCAACCGGAATCCGGACCTCTTCGCCATCTCGCCGGACCCGGGCCTCTTCTGGACTCAGCTCCATCAAGCCCACGATGGCCCGCCGCGTCCGGGCCATCGCATACGACTCCAGCGTGTTCGAGAGGGAGAAAAGAAACATCAGGATTGCTCCCTCCTGCCAGTGGTTGATTCCGGCGGCTCCGACGGCCGCCGTTACCATCAGGAGGTTGACGTCTACCGTCCTTTCCCGCAGGGCTGCGATGGCGTTTTTGGTGCTGTAGTATCCCCCCGCCGCATATGCCACAACGAAAAAGGCCACCTGAGCAATCCAGGGAACTCCCGGGACAAACCCGAGGAGTGAGCCCGTTGCCAGGGCGCCCAGGCACACGGCGGTCAGGATCGTCATCCGCCGTCGCCCTGAGGCTCCGGCGTCCTTCTCCATGGCGACCCTCGGCGCAAAGCCGAGTTCCGCGATCCGGCGCTCGAGTTGCGCCCGGGCCCCATCCGCCTCGACCTCGGCCCGGACAACCGAACCCGGAAAATCAACGGCAAGCCACGGTACGCCCGGGACCCGCTCGAGGTCCCGTTCGAGCGAAAGAGCGCACTCGGTGCAGTTCATGCCGGCGAGCCGGAGTGTGCAGCGTTCGTACCGCTTCCCTAGCTTGGCGCCGACCGCCTCCGCCACTTCTTCGACCTGTGCCAGCTTGATCCGTTCCGGAAAATATTCCAGGGTCAGGACCTGCCGGACCGGATTCCAAGCCGCCGAAACCACGCCCCTGTGGTCGAGCAGCGTCTGCCGCAATAGCTCCCCGCAGGCCACATCTTCAAATGGGATAGCCAGCGGAATCTCCACCTGCCGCGTCATCGAACGGCTCCGTTCATCCACATTTTGCAAGACTCTGTTTCGGCCACGTTCTCTTCCTCTGCACGGACGCCAAGAGACGCATGCTGACGATGACCCCGGCCAAACGAGGGGGGTCCAACCAGCGAGCGATGCTCCTCAACAGGGTGACGGAGCAAGGCTCGTGCCGTTTGACGCAAGCCCGCCTCGATCAGAGGCAACCTCGCGCTGCTGCTAGGTAGACAGCGGCAGCTCCTGCCACGGGCGCAAGTGGTCTTGGACCGCCCGCACGCCCTGGACAGCTTCGGCGGCCACGTGGATGGCATGCCGTTCACTCTCGGATCGCACCAGGCCCCACAGGTGGACGACCCCCTCATCGACGACGATGGACAGTAAGGTCGTGTCTGCCCAGGGTTCGCTCTCGAACACCCTGAGGAGCTGCTCCCGGATGGTGCCGTCTTCCCGCGCCTCGGGGGCCATCGGCTTCAGACCTCGCGTCGCCAGTCCCCGCAGGAGATCCGCGCGGCTCACGATCCCCACGAGCCGGCCATCCCGGACGACGGGGACCCGCTTGATCCCCTTCTGCTCCAGGAGCTCTGCGATGGTGGCGATGGGTGTTTCCCCCGTCACGTTCACGGTATTCCGGGTCATCACATCCTTCGCGCGCTTTCCGTGGGTCTTCACGAACTCGCGCGCCAGTTCCTCGGTCTCGCCAAAGGCGGCCAGCCACCAGGACTGGCGCCTCGCGGTCTCGTCCCGGCGCATCAGGTCTCCCTCGCTGATGATCCCCAGAATACGGCGGTCTTCGTCAATGACCGGCACTGCACTGATGTGTCGTTCGAGGAGCAGGGCCGCGATGGCGTTGACCGGCATCTCTGGTCCAACGGCTACTATCTTGGTTGTCATAACGTCTTTGGCCTTCATTGGTCTCCCCCGCTCACCGGTGACCGCTCGACTGAGTGGCTCGACTGAGCTCGCCGAAGTCTCGCCGAAGTCCGACGACCGATGACCGACAACCGACGAAAACGGTTTTCAGCCGTCAGCAGTCAGCATCTGGGTATCAGGTCTTAGGTTTTCGGTGTTGGACATCGGACCTTGGACTTTGGACCTTGGACCGCAATCTGTGAACCATAAACTCTCAGCTAGGAATCCTCTGACCCTTGAAAACATCTGATCTGGTCGAGCACCCGCTGCCGGATATCAGCGGGAGGAGGGAGCGGGCTGATGAGATCCCCGTTCTTCATCCACTCATTCAGGAGGGCTTCCATCTTCCCTCCGCACTCACACAGGGAAGGGCCCTGTGCCTGCGGCGTCACCCGATCCCGGTGGCACCGGCTGCAACGGCACACCTGTTTTGCCCCCGACGATTTCCCGCGCTTCGCAATGGCGACACCGTCGATCTCCACGATGTCCATGGAATAGTCAACCACGGGCGCGTCGCTGATGGCGGTCCCTACCCCGTACCCATCCACAACCGGGTTCAGCTCGCGGATCTGCCGCTCGCCGATCCCTCCGCTCACAAAGATCTTGACATGCCGGAACCCACGCAGATCAAGTTCCCAGCGAACCTCCGCTGCAATCTGCTTGAAGTTGCCCCGTCGTGAGCTGGGCGTGTCGAGACGGACCGCATACAGCTCATCTCCCAAGGCCGATGCGACCCGCAAGGCTTCGAACTTCTCGTCCTGGAACGTATCGATCAGTGAGATCCGTTTCACATCGGCAGAGACTACGCGGTGAAATGCCTTCGTCGCCTCGACGGTGTCGCCGTATAGCAAGATCAGGGCGTGCGGCATTGTTCCCGTCGGGGGTTGGCCGATCAGCTCGGCCCCTGCCCCCACCGACACGCCGTCGCAGCCGCCGATGAACGCGTTCCGCTCGATGAACGGCGCCAGGATCGGATGCATCCGGCGAGCGCCAAAGCTGACGAGTGTCCGCTCGCCCGCCGCCTGCCTACACCGGGCAGCCCCTGTGGCAATGCCACTCGCCTGGCAGATCAGGCCGAGGATGACCGTCTCGTACACGCAGAAGTCGGTGTACATCCCCTCGATCTCGAGGACCGGCTCCCAGGGTCGAAAAATTGTCCCTTCTGCCATGGTCCGAACATCGAGATCCATTCCGCTCACCAGGCTGGCAACCTCTTCCACCCCGGCCAGCACTGCCCAGGTCCAGTCCCTGGGGAGCGACTTGGCGATGAATTCGGCCTTGACCCGTTTGTCCAGTCCCTCGGCCTTCAGGATCTCTCGCGCCCTGGCGAAATAGACATCGGTGACCTTGCCCGCCTTGACGGCGTCATAGGTGGTACAGTGAAACATCCCCGACCTCCAAACTTGGCGCGTGCCCGGTCCCCCCTTAGAATGACACAGGCTCCGGGGTCTCCATGAGATCGCGGATCATGATCACCAGATCCTGCGGTCTGCCTGCCTGGTCTTTCACGTGCTGGTACACGATTGCCTCGCGTTCGAAGCCAAGGTGCCGGAAGGCAGACAGGGCAGCGTGTTGCGTCCCCATCAGTTGCACGACCAACCGTTCCAGTTTTAGGCCCTTAGCCATGTCTACCAGTTCCCCGATCAGCAGGGTGCCCAGGCCTTTCTCTCGATAGTCGGGATCAATAACAAGCCGCACCGTTCCAACATGCCGCGCCCAGCCCCGTTCCCGCCGGTGAAGTGTCCCATCACCTATGACCTTCCCATCGGACAATGCGAGAACGGGCAGAACCCGGTCGTAGTTCAACCCATCCACCCAGGCCCGAATAGTTGCAGGGTCCGCAACATCATCTCTGAAAAACAGACGATCTTCCTGGGGGACTTTCTGGAAGAACCCGGAGAGGGCACCTTGATCTTCTTTCACCATGAGTCGGACGACCACCTCAGTGCCATCGCGAAGTTTTTCATGCTTGGGGTAGTGTTTCACCATGTCATCTCTCCTCATCATCAATAATTAAATTATATGGCCGCACATCGACCGCGACCATGAACAAACCTTCTGAGACAATTCCTTTTTCAATTTCCGCTGGCTGTCTCCGCCTCCGGAGAGGTCTCGCCGGTGTCCCACTCTCTCGCTCCGCTCCCTTGCTTCACCTGAACCGTCAGGACCGGGCAGGCCGCCTTCCGGATCACTGCCTCCGCCACACTCCCGAGCAAGACGTGACTGAGTCCGCTGCGCCCATGGGTCCCCATCACGATCAGGTCGGCTTGTTCCCCCTGGGCCTCCACGACAATGACCTCGGCTGGTGTCCCCACCACGATCTTCCGGCGGGCGCGCAGCCCTAGTGCCTCCACCGCGCGCTGTCTGCGCTCAAGCTCTTGTTCGAGAGGCGCGAGGTATCGCTCCATCCAGCCTGCTGGAGGAGGAACGGGATGATCAGCCAGCCCTGCCAGCTCTGCGGGGCGTACCGCGTGGAGCAGGATCACCTCGGCCGTGAGAAGGTCGGCGAGCATCAGGACGTACGGCCAAGCCGCCTCGGAAACCGGCGAGAGGTCAGTCGCCCACAGGATCCGTTGCACCGTCGTCAGTGGCAGTTCCGCTTGCCCGGGCCGGAGGGCGAGAACGGGCACGGGGACGGTCCGGAGGACTGCCTCGGTGACGCTGCCCATCAAGAGATGGGCGAGGCCGGTGCGCCCCTGGGTCGCCATCAAGATCAGGTCGGCCCCGCTCAGTTTAGCGGCCCTGGCGATTCCAGGAGTGGGCTCTCCTACAATCACCTTGAACTCGGCTGTCAGGAAACTTCGGAGCTCAGCCGGGACGACCGCCGCGAACCATTCCCCCAGCCGTTCGCGACCTTCATTCAGGATATCGACCTGCGTCCTCCCGCTCTCCATCCGTTGAGCCAGGTCCTTCCCCGGAATGGCGTGAAACACAGTCAGTCCGGCCTCTGACCGCATAGCCAAACGAGCGGCAAGGCGACAAGCAACCTCGGCGGCAGGGGAAAAGTCGGTCGGGGCGAGAATCCGCGTGATCTTCGCTTTCAGAGTCATGATGTCCCTCCTACGTCGATCGCCATGGCAAGACCGGTGGTAGTGCTGTCGGCGTCACGATGCCCGAAGTCTCTTGGAGAGAACCTCGATCCCCGCCCGCTCGAGGACACGGAGAACCTCGTCAGGCTCGAACGCCTGGAAGCGCAACATGAGGACCCGGTCGGTCGCTCCACGCAAGCTGGTGGGTTCCGTCCACGCCCCCACGAAGGTGCCGACCTCTAGTGGCAAATCAGCAAAGAGGCGGCTGACCTCCTGTAGCCTTCCCGGGCTGTCAGCAACCTCTACCTCAAGACGCGGCGAGCCGGACAAGTCATCCAGTAGGGCGGCGAAGGCTTGAAGCATGTCGGTTTCAGTGACGATACCCACGAGCCGGCCAGCATCCAGGACCGGGAGACAGCCTATCTTTCGGCCCGCGAGCATGTGCGCCGCCTGTGCAAGTGAGGTCCTGGGGGTGACGGTGACCACCTCTTCGGCCATCACCTCCCACACCGGGATCCGATCCATCGAGGCGGCAAATTCCGTAGCCTCACCCGGGCTCATCGGAGAAGGCAAGGCTTCGCGAACATCCCGGTCGCTGATGACCCCTACCAACCCGTCCGCGGAGACCACCGGGATGTGGCGGATGCGATGTTCCGCCATTACTCGGTAGACCTCTCGGAGAGGCGCCTTCGGCTCTACCACCACAGGTGCCGAGCTCATGATTTTCGCAATGGTCATCATGCGTACCCCTCCCGGTCGCACGCTATTTCTCCATGCCGACCTCTTCTTCCATTTCGCGCCACCACCCGCTGCGCGGGGCTGCCTTTGAGGGCACGATCAACACAGGACAGGGCGCCTCCCGCAGGACCTGATCGGTCACGCTCCCTATGAGGACTCGCGGCAGACCACTCAGCCCGCGCGTTCCCAGAACGATGCAGCTGGCACGGATCTGCCCTGCCACGTGAACGATTTCGGCTGAATCGACGCCGGTTTTGAGAAGGAAATCGACCTGCTCTTGGGCAAGCCCTAACGTCTTGGTGAGGGCCTGAAGATTCCCTTCGGCATCTCGGCGCAATGCAAGCGCTGCCTGTCGCGTTGCTTCGGTACCCTCTTCTCCTTTGAGAGGAAGGACCTCGGCCAGGACATGCAGCAGCACGAGTCGCAGCCCCAGCTTGCGCGCAAGATGTGCCGCGGTCCGGACGGCCGGTGTGGCACTCGCGGAAAAATCGGTTGGCGCGAGAATCGGTCCGGCCTTCGCCGTCTCGTCAAACTTGTACACGACGGCGACTGGAAAAGGAACCCTCTTGTACACGCTTTCTGCGACACTGCCGAGGAATACGCGAGCCAGCCCCCTTCTGCCGTGCGTTCCCATGACCAGCATGTCTGCGCCGGTCTCGCGTCTTACGCCCACGATGGTGTCGGCCGGATCGCCAACCTCTGCACGTGTGGTTGCGTCCATGCCGCACTTCACCACTTCAGCTTGTGCGGCGCGAAGCAATGTATCCGCATCGCCGGATTCGTCCGACCGCAACATGACGTGAAGTAGAGTGAGGGTGCCTGCCAGTTTTTGAGCTACAGTCGCGCCAAAGCGGACAGCCGCTTGAGACTCGGCTGACCCGTCCGTCGCCACGAGGATATGCATCGTCACTCCTTCCCTCGCGACCTCCCTCGTGCTCGAGCGGTCACCGCCTCTCGGTCAGCTCCAGGTGGTAGACCGCCATATCGTGGTACTTGCCTGCGCGATCGATGATATCTCCCTCGAACAGAGCCACTCGTGTGAACCCCCGGTCCTGGAAGACATTGATGGCAGCCTGATCATCGGCCGGGATCTCGGCATACAGACGGTCGAGGCCTTCCTTCCTGGCAACGGCCGTCAATTCGTCGATCAGCTTCGAGGCGAGTCCCTTGTGCCGGAACGCGGGATCCACCACGACGCGCACGCCACCCAGATGCCGCCGCCACCCCTCCTTCCGGCGGTGCAGTGACGCATCAGCGACGATGCGACCGTTGATGTCGGCAACCAGGGGCAACACGCGATCATAGTCCAGCCTCTCAATCCAGCGGTCGATAACCCTGATATCGGTCACGTTGTCTTTGAGGAAACACAGCTCGTCCTCACCAATGCGCTTGAAGAAAAGCGCCACCCTGTCTCGGTCCTGCTTTACCATGGGCCGCACGGTAACTTTGGTCCCGTCTTCGAGGATCCACGTCTTGGGGAAGTCTGCCAATAGCTCTTCGTTCTTTTCCATGGCGCACCTCCTTCTCACCCGCACACGCTTTTGCGCGCCTTATATCGCTAACCACACGTATATATTAGGAAATCAGCAAGCCGGGTGCCACCGGGCGACGGCGACCTCAATCGAGGGCTAACTGCTCAATTCTTGAGGCAAAGTGGGTCCAGAGGTGACTGGCCTGCAGGAGCATTTTCCCACGCGACTGAGACACCACTGCCCCATACCTATCCCGGGGTTATACGCGCATGAGCTGGAAACGGTGAGGCGGTGGGTACAAGAACTGTTCCCTCCTCTGGGACAGCCGTGTCCCAGCGATGTGTGGTTGTCCCATGGGTACGGGTCTAGGCAGAGGCGATCCGGTAACGTTTGATGAGGCGGTGGATGGTCTTTCGATCGACCCCGGCAGTCTTGGCCGCCTGCGAGATGTTTCCCTGATGCTTCTTCAGGAGCGCGACCAGGTACTCCCGCTCGAAGGCTTCCAACCATTGTCGCTTGGCCTTCTTGAGGCTCAGGTGATCGGCGACCAACGCGGCCGGCGCCTTTTGGGGCAGGCGCAAGCTCGCGGGAAGTTCCACGGGGTTGATCATCTCCGCTTCCGCCAAGACGACGGCTCGCTCCATCACGTTCTGGAGCTCTCGGACGTTGCCGGCCCAGGGATAGGCCTCTAACAGCTCGAGGGTCTCTGGCGAGATCCCCTTGATCTCTTTGCCACTCTGGGCGGCATACTTTCGGAGAAAGTGATAGGCCAGGAGGGGGATGTCACCAGGCCGGTCTCGCAAGGGTGGCAGTGGAAGGGAAATGACATTAAGCCGGTAGTAAAGATCCTCCCGGAATCTCCCCTGCTGGACCATCTCGGCCAGGTTCTGATGGGTGGCGGAGATGACTCGGACATCCACATCGATGAACCGGTTCCCCCCAACCCGGCGGACCTGCCGCTCCTGCAGGACCCGAAGCAGCTTCGCCTGCAGTTGAAGGGGAATGTCTCCGACCTCATCAAGAAAGCTCGTCCCGCCGTTGGCCTCCTCAAAGAGGCCACGCCGCGTGGCTATTGCCCCGGTAAAGGCCCCTCTCTCGTGGCCGAACAGCTCGCTCTCCAGGAGATGTTCGGGAAGGGAGGCGCAGTCGACCGGAACAAAGGCCCGAGCGGCCCGGTGGCTATTGGCATGAATGCACCTGGCGATGAGTTCCTTGCCGGTCCCACTTTCGCCCACGACCAGGATGTTGGCCTCGCTCGCCGCTACTTTCTTAATTAGGTCGAAGACCTGTGCCATGGGGCGGCTTCGGCCCACGATGTTTTCAAACCGATAGGTCTCGGTGAGTTGCTCCCGTAGGCGGCGGTTCTCCTCGAGCAGTCGTCGCTGGGTCAGGGCTCGCTCGATCACGAGCTGAAGCTGGTCGGCGCTGAAGGGCTTGGGGATGTAGTCAAAGGCCCCTTCCTTGACCGCCTCCACCGCCGTCTCCACCGTGGCGAAGGCGGTAAAGAGGATGACCAACGCATCGGGATCGATTCGTCGAATGGTTCGGAGGACCTCCAGTCCGTCCATTCCCGGCATGCGCAGATCGGTGAGGGTCACCATGGGGTGCTCTTGCTCGAACCGCACAACTCCCTTCCCACCATCCGATTCGAGCAGAGGCTCGTACCCGAGCCGGTCGAGGATCCGGCTGCAGTTTTCCAGCATGTCTTCCTCGTCATCGACGACGAGGATGCGCTCTTTCGCCATGGGTCGCGCCTCCAGTCTTCGATCCTCCGGGAATAGGAAGCTGGATGATAAAACTGCTCCCCTCACCCGGCAGGCTGTCCACGGTGATGGTTCCCCCATGCTCCCGCACGATGCCGTAAGTGATGCTGAGGCCGAGTCCGCTCCCCTGCTCCTTGGTCGTGAAGAAGGGATCGAAGATGCGTGGAAGGATCTCGGGGGGAATTCCCAGGCCGGTGTCGCTGATCTGGATCCCCACCATATCGTGTTCGATGACCGATGACCGATGACCGCCCCGGTCTTCCTCCATACGATCATCAGTTGACGGTGGTCGCTGAACGGTTGTCGAAACTCTCAGGACTCCTCCGCGAGGCATGGCTTCCCGAGCATTGGTCAGCAGATTGACAATGACTTGCTCGAGGTGATTGGGGCTCCCCTGAATTTTGGGGAGATCCCGAGCCAGGTCCTGCTTCAAGGCGATCCCCTCCTTCGCCAACTGTTTCTCGACGAGGAGGAGAGCCTCTTCGACCACCTGGTTCACATCCACCGAAGTGAGTTTCCAGGGCGCCTGGCGGGAGAAGGAGAGAAGGCCCTGCGTGATTTTGGCCACGCGTCCGGCGTGCTTCTCGAGTACACGGAGGTCCTTGATGACCTCCCGCTTTAGCCTCCTTTCGAGGGCCTCCATGAGCATGAGCTCAACCCGGGAAGTGATAATCCCGATGGGATTATTGATCTCGTGGGCGATCCCCGCTGCAAGCGTCCCCACTGCCGCCATCTTCTCGGACTGCCGGGCGATCCTTTCTAGCTCGATACGCTCGGTGACATCCTCCAGGGCGAACACCGCACCGATCACCTCCCCCGTCGGGGTCCGCAGGGGCTGTCTCTTATACACATCT